>JAFRMM010000033.1 GCA_017430675.1 Prevotella sp. | reverse complement strand
GTGTCTATTTCGCTCTGCTTTCCGTAGGACTGATTGCCTCCCGATTGCAAGGGAGCAAGGGTCTCAGGGAAGGGAAACTGAGTCAGAACGGGGCTGAAGGCGTGGTGCTCTCAGCACTCGGCTATACACTCTTTGTGGCCTGTCCGAATGATTTCGGTTACTACACGTCGGCCCTGCTCATCGGACTGGGCAACGGCCATATATGGCCTGCCTTCCAGAACATGATTATCAGTGTGGCAAGAAACAATCAGCGCGGAACAGCCAACAGCACGATTCTTGTCTCATGGGATGTAGGCATGGGGCTTGGTGTGCTCATCGGCGGTGTGGCTTCAGAGTATCTGGGGTACGTGCCTGCCTTCTGGCTCGTTGCGGCAGTTCAGGTATCAGGCACATTGCTCTTTATCATAAAGACCCGCGGGTTCTTTGAGAGCCGGAGGATGCCCACCCCTACCCCCTCCCGAAGGGAGGGACTTCTTGAAACTTAAAAACTCATAAACTTAATAACTCATGAACAAATTAGTGATTAACTCGTACGACGAGTTTGCCGCCCACTTGGGCGAGGAATTGGGAGCCTCTGACTGGCTCCAGGTAGATCAGGAACGTATCAACCTCTTTGCCGATGCCACGCTGGATCATCAGTGGATTCACGTGGATGTGGAGCGTGCACAGAAAGAAAGCCAGTACAAGAGCACCATTGCCCACGGCTATCTGACACTATCTTTGCTCCCCTATATGTGGGACCAGATTATCGAGGTGAACAACATCAAGATGCTGGTGAACTACGGTATGGACAAGATGCGCTTCGGACAGCCTGTCATCACGGGCAGCCGTGTGCGACTGGTGACCAAACTCCACAACATCCAGAACCTGCGTGGCATCTGCAAGGCTGAGATTGACTTCAAGATAGAAATCGAGGGCCAGCGCAAGCCAGCCCTCGAGGGTATTGCATCGTTTTTGTATTATTTTCAATAAACCCAACAACCCACCCCTGCCCCTCCCAAGGGAGGGGTTCTCTTATTTCGTCTTACTTTCCAGACTTCCCTCCCTTCGGGAGGGGCAGGGGTGGGTTTTAGCGATTGATGGTGGATATTAGTTTCACCTGTGAGTTCAGGCCGCTGGGCATGGGCTCCCAAGTGTCGTATAAGGTCTTTTTGTAGTTGATGTCCACCACGTTGATTTCCTCCATCTTACGCCATTTCACGCCACGGCGGTCTAGGTCGGCAATGCGGTTGGCAGGCAGGTTGGTCACCTCGATGCGGATGGTGTTCAGGCCTGCCTTCAGCGTATTCTTGCAATCAAGCACAAAGGGTACCGACCATGCACAACCGATATACTGCCCGTTGATATAGACACGGGCACTCTCACGCACGTCGCCAAGGTCAATCTTCCAATCCGTGGCATCCTTCAGATCCTTCTTCTTCAGTTTGACGGTGGTCTCATAGACACCGGTCCCCATCGTGACGCGGGTCTCATCGCTCAATGTCTCCCACGTCTGAAGTTTATCGAGAGTGAAGGTCTGCCCCACCTTCGGAGCCTCTTCGATGAACGAGAGTGTCCACGGGCCGTTGAGCGGATATTCCTGCGGATGGGCCGTGGATGCTTGGTGATAGACGGAAACCAGGTCCTTCAGTAAATCGGCAGACTGTTGCTGAGGGGCGTCATCAAAGGTCTGCACGATGATGCTCTCTCCGCTTCGCAGGGCGAGATGAATCTTATGGTCGGCCAAAGCGATGGGAACAGGCGTGATATCACCGTTGAGAGGATTGAAGAAGCAAGCACGCTTGAAGTCAACGCCCAACGGAACGTCCGTCTCAATATCCTGAGGCGTCAGGTTGGCAATGAAATAATGATAGCCCGTGGGATTCTTGCGACGGATAGCATTCAGCCCATACTTCGTCTTCATGGTCTCAGGCTTGGCGGCAGCATTCATCTCTTTCACATCCGTACCATAGATAGCCTTTGCACCCTGAGCCTTCATCGCTTCGATGTGGGCCTTCACCTGCTCGGGCATATCTCCGCTACCGGGAATGATGAGGGCTTTGTAGCGGGTTCCGGCGGCTGTCTCGATTCCACCATTCACCACCTTGCAGCCCATCAGCAGACGCTCGGAGATATAGTCACAATCGAAACCAGCCTTGTCGATGTCGAGGATGGTCTTGATAAATTCAGGAGCCAGTTTGCCCATCGCGTGGATGGAGAACTGCATCAGCAGTTTGTCGGGGTTTTTCTTCCACATATCCCGAACGGGTAGGAAGACCAGGAAGTCATTGTCAGGCTGTCCCCACTGAAGGAAACTCTGGCAACGCTCCACATATTCCATAAATGCAGGTGCATCGCGCCAGATAGTGTTCGTGGGACTCATGTCTATCGAGGCATAGAACTTCCACCCCGGCCACGGGTCATCTTTCGGCGAATAACAAGTACCGTGGAAGAACATGTGGTTCACGCCGGCGCAGAACATCAGGTCAAGGTCGGGCTTGAGTTGTGAGAGCGAGGTGCGGAAATGCTCCGTAAGCCATGTGAAGGTCTCGCTGCTCGTATAGGGCTTACCGCAGATATGGGCTGCCGACGGAGCATACTTGAACATGGAATAGTCGGAATCGTTCTTGCGGGTCTTGCCCGGATCCTGGCGCAATCCCTTGATGCCGAAGTCAGAAAGGCCAAAGCCTTCAATCTCCGGAATATCCACCGCGGCATAGCAGTCAATCAAGTTTGCCGGAGAACCATGTGCCTGATTACGGGTGATGGCCCCGTGGCTATGGGCCCAATCCGTCCATTGCCGGGTGAAGTTCTCCAAGAGCAGATCAGAAAGTGTCTCACGGTAGTCAGAAACGAGTTTCACATCTCCGTGGGTGAAAGCCAGCAGATGGTCTTCCAGACGATAGCCGCGCCGCTTGTAGAACTCCTCGAAGAGCGTTGGTGTCCAAGTGGCATCGGCCACCTCGTAACTGTCGTTGAAGAACGTATGGGGATAAGGCGTATGGGTGCGCTCAAAGGCCTCCTCGATGTGCTTCAGGTAGTTGGCCACAGCCTTGCGGTCAAAGTGGTCGATGACCAGTCCCTCTCCTCCGGGAGCCGCCCGCTTCACCTTCATCACGCCGTACTTGATATAGAGCACCACGACGGTCTTGCTGTCGTCCTTGCCGCCCAGGAGTTTGCTGTCTGCCTTCGAGGCTTTCCAGTTCAGGAAGCCGTCGGTCATGCAATCCGTGACATCAACGACAGAACTGTCATGTCCGAAAAGCATCGCCTTATGGAGCACGGCATTCTTGCGGTCTTTCTCCTCAGTAGGCCGCAGGTCCATATTCGCCACCTTATCACCAATGAAGGACTGTTCCACGAACACCGCCCGGCAGGCACTCTCCTCCAACGGCACCCACGGACCGCCAAAAGGCCATCCCGTGCCCGTGGCCATGTCTATCTCGATACCGTTCTGGCGGCCCAGTTCCTCAGTATAGCGCAGCATTTCCATCCATTTATCAGACAGATAGGGAATATTGTTCCGGTCGTTCCCCTGCACGCCGTAAAGAGGGGTAATCTCCAAGGCACCGATGCCATGACGGGCATACTCCTGCATATTCCATTGCAGATTTTCCTTGTCAACGGCAGAGCCCAGCCACCACCAGCGGGCACCGGGCTTGGCCTCGGGATTCACTGTCGGCCATTGCTGGCCCACGGTCATCAACGGGAAAAAGAGAAGAAGAATAACCACACAGACCCACCAGCAGCAGACCCTCCCCCCTGCCCCTCCCTGAATGGAGGGGAGTAGATACTTCCTACTCTTAAATGTAATCGCCCCCCGCCCTATAGGGAGGGGCAGGGGGAGGGTCTGTCGGGGTTGTTTTTTTCTACTCATAGTGAGTATCAAGATAGACCACCTTCGTGACGAGGTATTCCTCCATGCCATGCTTACCATCAGCACCACCAATACCTGATTTCTTCACACCTGCATGGAAGCCCTGGATGGCCTCGAAGTGCATGCGGTTGATATAAGTCTCGCCGAACTCAATCTCACGGCAGATGCGTGTAGCGGTGTCGATGTCCTTGGTGAATACCGAAGAGGCAAGACCGTATTCGCAATCGTTGGCCCACTCGATGATCTGGTCGATGTTGTCGAACTCCACCAATGGCAGCACCGGGCCGAAGGTCTCCTCATGGATGATGTCCATATCCTGAGTACAGTTGTCAAGCACCGTTGCAGGATAGAAGTAGCCCTTGCCCTCAACGGGAGCACCGCCACAAAGAATCTTGGCTCCCTGCTCCACGGCGTGGTTCACCTTCTTCGTCACACTCTCCAGTGCAGCCTTCTCCACCAGCGGCCCCATATCGACATCCTTCTCAATGGCAGGATTGCCATACTTCACGGCCTTGAACTTCTTCACGATGAGATCGGTGAATTCCTTCTTGATATCCTTGTGTACATAAACGCGCTCGGCATTGTTACAAATCTGACCGGTGTTGCCGATGCGGCTCTCCAGAATGGCCTGAGCAG
The DNA here is from genome assembly GCA_017430675.1 of Prevotella sp. Next base: position 6,137 of record JAFRMM010000033.1, on the reverse strand, counting down.
CCAGTTCAAGGTCGGCATCGGGGAATACGATGGCCGGGGCCTTACCACCCAGTTCGAGGCTCACCTTGGTGATATTCGGAGCAGCGGCTTCCATAATCTTCACACCGGCTCCAACAGAACCTGTCAGGCTCACGATGCCCACCTTGGGATGACTGGCCAGCGCATTACCAACCACGGAACCCTTACCTGTCACCACATTGAACAGACCGGCAGGCAGACCACTCTCATGAACCACCTTACAGATCTCCGTACAGTTCTCGGGCGTAATCTGAGCAGGCTTGATAACGATGGAGCAGCCTGTTATCAGGGCGGCGGCAGCCTTACGGGCAATGAGGAAGAACGGGAAGTTCCAAGGCAGGATACCGGCAGCCACACCGATAGGCTTCTTCACGAGAATCATCGTCTCGTTGGGGGCATCACTCTGAATCACCTCACCCTCAATGCGGCGGGCAAACTCAGCCATATAGTCGAAATAAGTGGCAGTGACACCCACTTCCACACCGGCAAGCGCCTGTGTCTTACCCTGCTCACGGACAATGATCTCCTGGAACTTGTCGAAGTTGGCACGGATGCCGTCGGCAATCTTATGCAGATAGACGGCACGCTCGGCAGCAGGCACCTTCGCCCATTTCTTCTGGGCCGCGTATGCAGCCTCCACGGCTTCGTTCACATCCTCCACCGTACCTGCAGGCTGGCGCGAGGTCACTTCCTCCGTGCTGGGGTTCAATACTTCAATCCACTCACCCGAACGGCTCTCCACAAACTGGCCGTTGATGTACATTTTCAAATCTTTCATGTCTTTCAGATTGTTTGTTAGTAATTAGTTAAAAGTTTCTGACCGCAAATATAAAGAAAAAACTCCATACTTGCTTCTCCCCCATCGCAAAAAAATCAAAAATAAAGACTGTTTTATCATTTTTCAAGCATCGGCTTTCAAAGATTATCCTTATTTTTGCAAGCACTACTAAGCACATCAAAAAAAAGATTATGAGAAGATTATGCATGACGGTTGCCTTGACGGCACTTGTTTTCTGCGCTGCCTTGCGGGCGGAAAATTATCCCTATCGTTCTGATTACCTGTGGGTGACTACGCCCGACCATGCCGACTGGCTCTATGAAACGGGGCAGAAGGCCACGGTGGAGGTGCAGTTCTTCAAGTATGGCATTCCGCAGGAGGGAACGGTCAGTTACTCCATCGGCAACGATATGCTGCCCGACGATGAGCAGGGTTCTGTCAAACTCAGGAACGGACGCGCGCTGATCAATATGGGAACGCGGAAGACGCCGGGGTTCCGTGACCTGCGCCTGCACATCACCTGCGACGGAAAGGAATACGGCCATCACATCAAGGTAGGCTTTTCTGCTGACAAAATCCAGCCTTACACCAAGGAGCCTGCCGACTTCAAGGCTTTCTGGGACAAGGCCAAGGAGGAGGCCGCCGCTTTCCCCCTGACCTACACCCGCGAAAGGGCTGCGGAATATTGCACAGACAAGGTAGATTGCTGGCTCATCCGCCTGCAACTCAACCGGCGCGGCCAGTGTATCTACGGCTATCTGTTCTATCCGAAGAATGCCGGGAAAGGCAGTTGCCCTGTGGTACTCTGTCCGCCGGGTGCCGGTGTGAAGACCATCAAGGAGCCCCTGCGTCACAAGTATTATGCAGAGAACGGTTTCATCCGTCTGGAGATGGAAATCCACGGACTTGACCCCCGTATGACCACGGAACAGTTCAACGAAATCAGCCGCGCGCTCAATACGGATCCCAACGGCTATCTCTGCCAGGGACTTGACAACTGCGACAACTACTACATGAAACGTGTCTATCTGGCTTGTGTGCGCTGCATTGACCTGCTCACTTCACTGCCTGAATGGGACGGTCGCAATGTGGCCGTTCAGGGAGGTTCTCAGGGAGGGGCATTGGCCATCGTCACCGCAGGACTTGATCCTCGTGTCACGCTCTGTGTGGCCAACCATCCTGCCCTGAGCGACATGGCGGGCTATGCAGAAAAAGGACGCACGGGCGGCTATCCCCATTTCAACCGTATGAACGGGATGCTCACTACGGAAAAGATCCATACGATGGCCTACTACGATGTGGTGAACTTTGCCCGCTACGTGAAGGCCAGGATCCGTCTTACATGGGGTTACAACGATGACACTTGTCCGCCTACCACCAGTTATGCCGTATGGAACACGCTGACGTGTGAAAAGGAATCGCTCATCACGCCCGTCAACGAGCATTGGACATCGGAGGCCACGGAGTACAGCCACATGGAATGGCTGTTGAAACAGTTGAAATAGAAAAAACGCAGGAGCACAAAAACTATGCACTCCTGCGTTTTTTTATGGGTTTGAGGTGACGACTGCTATTTCCGGTTTTTCCAGAGAGCCGTCATGTCTTCAAGCGTCTTGCCCTTGGTTTCAGGAACAAGTTTCCAAACGAAGATGGCAGCAATCACACAGATAACGCCGTAGAGACCATAGGTGAACCAGTGTCCGAAGTCGTCGCCCTCGGTGAGGTGCATGTTGAACATCGGAACGAATGTGCTGCTCACGATGAAGTTGAATATCCACTGGAAGGCCACAGCAATGGCAACGGCTCCACCACGGATGGTGTTGGGGAATATCTCGGCAATGAGCACCCAGGTGATGGGACCCCACGAGAACATGAACGAGGCACTATAGACCAACAGACTGGCTGCCGTGAGGAATTCAAGACCGGTATGTCCGAAGGTGACGGCAACACCGAAGGCGCCGAGAGCCATACCCAGAGAACCGTAGATAAGCAGCGGCTTGCGGCCCCATTTCTCTACGGTGAAGATAGCCACGAGGGTGAACAGGATGTTGATGATACCCATGAAGACAGTAATCATCATCGGGTTGTCCATGCCCATGTCACCGAAGATACGCGGAGCGTAGTAGAGCACGGCGTTAATACCTACTGCCTGCTGGAACACGCTGAGCATGATGCCGATGAAGATGCACATAAAGCCGTAGGTCATCAACTTCTCGGTCTTCACGACCATGGTATCCTTGATGTCCTGCAGAATCTGCATGGCACGCTCACTGCCGTTAATCTTCGACAGAATACCGAGTGCCTTCTGATCCTGATTGATACTGACAAGATAGCGCGGAGTCTCGGGCACGAAGCAGATGAGCAGGGCGAAGAGTCCTGCAGGAACGGCTTCAGAACCGAACATATAACGCCATCCGGTGGTCACCGTCCACTGTGCCCTGGGGTCGATGGCGGCAAGGCCCTTACCCATCTCTTCCACGAGCGGCTGAATATGGTCGCCCAAGATGAAGAAGTTGACGAAATAGACCACCAACTGACCGAAGATAATGGCAAACTGGTTCCAAGAGACAAGCATACCGCGGATGTTTGAGGGAGCCACCTCACCAATATACATTGGGCAGATAGCCGAAGCCAGTCCCACGCCAATACCGCCGATAATACGGTAAACATTGAACATCAGCAGCAGCGAATAGGTCGGGACGCCATGCTCAAAGAAAAGGAACTCGGGATCCATGCTGCCTAAAGCAGAAATAAAGAACAGCAAACCGGCAATGATGAGCGACTTCTTGCGCCCAAGGTTGGTGGCCAGATAACCCGAAAGGGCAGAACCGATGATACAGCCAATAAGGGCTGATGCTGACGTAAAGCCATGCCACCCATCTGTGTAGGCGAAATCCTTGGCTTCCATGAAAAACGCCTGGAGACCCTTCTCGGCTCCAGAGATAACTGCGGTGTCGTAACCGAAGAGCAAGCCGCCTAAGACGGCTACCATCACGATAGAAATAAGGTAGGCTTTGCTACCATTCTGAGTTTGATTCATTTTTATTAAGGTGTTTTGTATGATATTTCTACTTTAAATTACGTTTTAATAACCGTTTTCCCCAAGATTTATTGTTAAATTGAATGGAATGACAAGAAAATTTCGTAAATTTGCACCGATTTACAATAATAGAAATGAAAGTCATCGACTTACTGGAAAACGGACAGGTAAAAGAGGAAAAAGGCTTCTCGTTTGAGGTATTGCCGCCCCTGAAGGGTAACGGCACGGAGGCGCTGTTCAGCACCATCGACATACTGAAGGAGTTTAATCCGAAATATATCAACATCACCACCCACCACTCGGAATATGTCTATCGGGAACTGGAAGACGGTAACTTTGAGCGCCAGCGCATACGCCGCCGACCCGGCACAATCGCCATTGCCGCCGCCATTCAGCAACGCTATCAGTTGCCGGTGATTCCGCACATCATCTGTAGTGGTGCCACGGCTGAAGACATTGAGTATGAACTCATCGACCTGCAGTTCTTAGGCATCAACGACGTGCTGCTGCTCCGAGGCGACAAGGCACAGGACCAGAAGACATTCACGCCGATCCGCGGAGGCTACCGCCATACGACACAACTCATCGAGCAGGTGGTGAAGTTCAACGACGGCTATTTCCGCGACGGCACACCCATCAAGCATCCCGGAGAGAAATTCTCGTTCGGCGTGGCCTGCTATCCGGAAAAGCACGAAGAAGCGCCGAATCTGGAACGCGACATGGAATACCTGAAAAAGAAGCAGGACCTCGGTGCAAAATATGCCGTGACACAGTTGTTCTATGACAATGAGAAATACTTCCGGTTCGTAGAGAAGGCGCGTGCGATGGGTATCGCCATTCCCATTGTGCCGGGGCTGAAGCCCTTTGCCAAACTCTCGCAACTGACGGTGGTGCCAAAGACCTTCCATTGTGACATTCCCGAGGAACTGGCCCGTGAGGTGGTGAAATGCAAAACCGACGACGATGCCAGGCAACTGGGCGTGGAATGGGCCGTCCAGCAGTGTCGTGACCTCTATGCACACGGGGTAAACAACATTCACTTCTATACGGTAAGTGCCGTGGAATCGGTCAAGGAAGTGGTGAAGACAATTTGCTAAAGGACAAAGGACAAGGATGAAATTCAGTGAGGTCATCGGACAAGAGGAAGCCCGGCAACGGCTGATGCAGATGGTGGAGGAAGGAAGACTGCCACACGCCCTGCTGCTTTGCGGTCCTGCAGGCAGCGGCAAGATGGCCTTGGCACTGGCCTTTGCTTCCTATCTGCTCGGTGAACGTCAGGAAGACGGCAGCCAGTTGCCTGGATTCAACTCACAACTGACCACCAATGCCGAGGCCATGCTCCGCAAATGGCAGCATCCTGACCTCCAGTTCTCCTACCCTGTCGTCAAGCCCAAGGGGACGAGTGCGGAGCATAAAATGGTCAGTGATGACTTCGCCAAGGAATGGAACACGCTGCTCATGGAAGGTCCATACTTCACGATGGACCAATGGCTGCAGATGATGCGCGCTGATAACCAGCAGGCCATTATCTACGAGGCTGAAAGTGACGAACTGAACCGCAAACTCTCGCTGAAATCTTCGATGGGAGGGTATAAAGTCTGCATCGTATGGCTGCCTGAACGCATGAATCTGGCCTGTGCCAACAAGTTGTTGAAACTCATCGAGGAGCCACCCACACAGACGGTGTTTCTGATGGTCTGTGAAGAACCAGAGAAGCTTCTGGAAACCATCACCAGTCGTACCCAACGGGTTGACGTTAAGAAAATTGATACCGATCACATAGAAAAAGCACTGACTGAGCGGAGAGGCATCGACAAGGAAGAAGCTCACCGGCTGGCTCGTGTAGCCAACGGTTCGTGGCTAAAAGCCCTTGAAGAACTTGACACTGGTAACGAAAACCGCCTCTTTCTCGACATGTTTATCATGATGATGCGGTTAGCCTGGCAACGAAACGTGAAGGAACTAAAGAAATGGAGCGAAATCGTGAGCGGGTACGGACGCGAAAAGCAACGTCGCATGCTGACCTATTTCCTACGATTAGTCAGAGAGAACTTCATGTACAACTTCCATCAACCCGAACTGTGCTATATGACACAGGATGAGGAAAACTTCGCACGCAACTTTTCTCGGTTCATCAATGAAAGTAACGTGATAGGCATCTCGGAACTGATGCAGAAGGCCATTCGTGACATCGGACAGAATGCCAACCCTAAAATCGTGTTTTTCGATATGGCCCTGAATATTATCGTGTTGCTGTTGCAAAAATAGAAGACCCACCCCTCACCCTCCCTATAGGGAGGG
>JAFRMM010000032.1 GCA_017430675.1 Prevotella sp. | reverse complement strand
TTCTCACTATTCACTTTTCACTTCCTCCGGGAACAGCACCTTCTGTCCCTCAGTCACATTGTTTGCACCGGTTGTCACGATGCGGTCGCCCACGTTCAGGCCGCTGGTGATGATGAAGTCCTTACCGTTGCCGGTATCCTGTGTCGTCACGTCGATGGCGGTAGCCGTGCTGTCGGCCTGCACCTTATAAACCTGCGACTTGTCCTGGAGGCGCACCACAGCGTTCTGGGGAACGATGATCAGGTCTTTTTCAGCAAACGACATGACGATTGTACCTTGTATGCCGGAATACAGATGGCCTTCGGGATTGGGGAACGATACTTTGGCGGTCAACGAGCCGGTAGCGGCATTTACCACACCCGTCAGACTGACGACTCGACCCTTGTGGGGGTACTCCGTGCCGCTCTTCATGACAAACGTTGCCGGGGGCAGGCTGGCGATATACTTATCCACTTCGGCTGCGTTCATGCCTTCCTGCACCATGGCCTCGACGATGGCCTCCGTCACCGAGAACTCGGCGAACATCGTGGTATTGCCACTCAGGATAGTCAGGTCTGTCATAGGCGACACCTGGTCACCGATACGCACGGGAATCTCACCGATAACACCCGAGACGGAAGCCGTGATGGTGCAGAACCCGAGGTTCACCTTTGCACGGTTCACCGAGGCCCGCGCCTGAGCCACTGTGGCCTGGGCCTGCTTGTAGGCGTTCTCCGAGTTGGCCAGCATATAACTGCTCACGATTTTCTTCTCAAACAGGTTCTTGTTCGACTCATACTCCAGTTTGGCGGAGTTCTCCTGAGCCAGGGCTGCCTGCAGGTTGGCCTGCGCTGCCTCCAGTTCCAATTGGGCGTTGCGGGAGTCGATGACGAAGAGCGTCTGCCCCTTCTTCACCTGCTCACCCTCAGCCACGCAGATCTTCATCAACTGACCGCTGACCTGCGGCGTGACGGTCACGTCGTTCTGGCCTTTCATCCTGGCGCTGAACTTGTAGGGCAGTTCAATGTCAGACTTCTGCACTGTCATGGTCTCAAACGATGACTGTGTCTCCTTGGGCATGTCTAAGTTACACGCCGTCAGCCCGGCCATGATTCCGAGCATTAAAGCACATTTAATAGATTTCATTTTCATTGTCTTAAATTTATTAATCTTACATTTTCTATCCTCAATTAAGAATGTGTATATCGTATGGCAAGCATCGTCAGGTCATCGCTCTGCTCTACATCCTTTGCAAAGTCATGAACCGTTTCTATGAGCCTGTTTACTATCTCCTCGGGATTCAACCGCTGCGCTATGCATTCTTTCAGCACCTCTTCCGCACGTTTATGGCCCAGTTCCTCATCTCCTGCGGCCTTGGCCTCTGTCAGTCCGTCGGTATAGAGGAAGATAGTGCTGCCTGGACTAATCATGGTCTCCTGCAAACTGTATTCTGCGTCTTCGACCGGGCCGACAGGCACGTTGGAATCACAATCGAGCCCCATCAGCCGATCGTTCAGGATATAAGGAGGGTTGTGGGCTGCATTACAATACTGCAGACGGCCTGTCTGCAGGTCGAGCACACCTAGAAAGAGTGTGAAAAACGTACACGACACATTATTGTAACTGGCAATCTTGTTGAGTGCATAGATGATGCTGGCAGGATTGCTTTCACGAAGAGCCAGTTCGCCCAAATGCGCGTGAGCATAGGCCATGAGCATGGCGGCGGGGGCTCCCTTGCCGCAGACATCGCCGATACAGAAGTACAGTTTACCGTCGATGATAGCGTAGTCGTACAGGTCACCTCCCATCTGGCGGGCAGGTATCAGTTTGCCGAAGATCTCTAAGTTGTCCTGGGCAAAGTAACCATTAGGCACCATACTCTGCTGCAATTCACTGGCCAGACGCAATTCATCATCCATGCGTTCCTTTTCGGCCTTGATCTTAAGAAATTCCTCTTCCGTAAATGACATAGTTATTTGGTTTTCAGTTCTTTTGTAACTGTCAGTATATTCTCTCCCCCCGTATGTTCATAGGCTACGGTGTCCATGTACTGGATGACCAGGTATATGCCGAGTCCGCCTATCTTACGGTCTTCCATCGGTATGGAGAAATCGGGAAATTCCCTCTCAAGCGGGTTGAACGGCACACCACCGTCGCGGAAACGCAGCGTGAGACTGTTTTCATTGCGCAGGATTTCGACGTCGATGTAGTCGGACTGGGAATAGTTGACGATATTCACCACCAGTTCCTCGACCACCACGCTGAGTCTATTCCAAAAGTCACCCACCGATGCCGCCTCCTCTGTCTGGAGGATGGCGTCAATGATGTCAAGCGACTTGCCTTGAATAGGTTGGAAAGTCAGTCTTCGCATTGTCCCAATCTCATGGAGTAACACACCACATCGTTGTTGGCTGCAAATTCATCAAGTTCCTCTTGTCTGTGTACGACTTTCTTACTATCGACCTTCATGAACTTGATGGAGGGGGCCAGTCCGATCATCTTGAGTGTGTTATAGATTTCCTTGGCACAATTCACGAATATGATTTCCGGCTTGTTGCCCAGCCTTTGTTTTGAGAAATAGACCACCCGAAGGCCACTACTGGAAAGTGACAGCAACTCGGAGGCATCGAAAACGACCTTCTCAACCGGCTGCCCCACATACGTGGCGAGTTCCTCCTGCAATGCCGGTGCATTGGCTGTATTCAGACTACGGCCAAGTTCGACGAGCAGGACCGTCCCATTCTTGGTTACTTTATAATCCTTATTCATATCAGTATGTGTATCATTTAATTGTTGAACAATGCTTCGATTTCGGCGTCATGCGAGATTTCCATGTCATCGTCATCCGCTTCAGGTTCACTGTAGCGGTCATTATCTCCTGCCAGATATCGCTGGTAACCTTCCTCGATCTCGTTTAGTTTCTGCTCCAGCATCTTGTCACACTCATCCCTCGCAGTATCATAGACCTTCTTGAAGGCTTTTCTGGCCTCATCGATATCCTGAGGAGACATCGTAGCGTAAGGCTCCACGAGTCTCGTCTGTAGTTCGGCATATGTGAGATCCAGATTAACCATGCACTCCTTGTGGAAGGTCTTGGTGGCCTCTCTGAGCAGGTCGCGGCGGTTCTTGTCCACCGGCGGCATAGTATAGAGGGCATGGTGTCTATCCTCTCCTCCCTTATTCTCGGCCTTATCGGTCTTCAGTTCCATCTTGAACTCCGGGTGCACGTCGAAGATACCGCTGATGATATCCTGCAGGTTGTTCTGGTTCTTAGGATACACGTCGAACGTGAAATCGTCGGGCCTCATGATGTTGGCTACCTCCTCCAGATTGTACTCCATACCGGCCACAAAAACTGTCACGGGCATCAGGGCAGTAGGCTCTGCCTTGACGCAGAGGTTGGTCATCCGATAGTTGAACAGCATGTTATAGCCCTTCATCTTCTTCGCCAGATCATTTATCTCAAATGCAATATAATTATTCATATTTACCTTTTTACTTTTTTACCTTTTTACCTTTTTACCTTTTTACTTTTCCTCCGGTGCATCCTCCGTCTTCAGTTTTGCACTTAGGCTGCCACCGCCACCAGGAGCGCCGGCTGCCATACCGTCTTCGATGTTGGGTGTCTTGAAGTGCATACCGGCATTGAGGTCGTCGGCTGTCACCTTCGGGGCTTTCACCTCGTCCTTCACCTCGGTCTTGCCGTTGATGGTCGTCTCGCCATAGACCTGCGTCTTGCTGCCACCCAGCGATGCATTACCGCCTTCGAGTTGTACAAGGGCCTTGCCCTCGTCCTGCTGGATCTCCAAGGTCTTGTCGGCAAAGGCACCGATCTCCTCCGAAACGACCTGCACTTTCTTCGACTTCACATCCTTCGACTTCGCGCCCATGAACATCTTCTCGGATACGATGGTCATCGTACTGCCTTCGGCCAGTTTGTCATCGGTGCGTTTCTCCTTCTCCACGTCCATCGACTTCACAGCCACAGCCTTGGCATTGATATTCACGCTGCCCGTAGCCTTGCCTTCTGTATCGGTGGCCGAGAGATCCATCTTCTCTGCACGGACAGATACCTTGCCTTCTGCTGTGAGGGCTTTCTCCTTGGCCTCGCCGTTCTCGATATCGGTATCGACACTCTCCACGGTGAGCGTCTTCGAACGAACGATAATGTCGCCCTCAGAGGTATAGTTGGCCTTCGTGAGTTTGCCCTCGTCATCGACCTCCACGTTGACCGAGCCCTCGGTAGATACCTCGATGGTCTTGGCACGCAGTTTGATCTTGCTGTCTTCAGTAAGTTGTTTCTCTTTGTATTTCTTGTCGGCCACCTCGTAATCGACGCTCTCGAAGGTGATGTTCTTCGACTTCAGCGTGAAGTCACCCTCAGCAGTATAGGTGCCCTTCTCCAGTTCACCCTCATCGTCGAATTTCAGATCGGCAGCACCTGCTGTAGCCATTTCAATGTTCTTGGCCGTCACACTCACCCTGCCTTCCTTGTTCAGTGCACCTTCACTGTCTAAGGACATGATGCCCACCGTGTTGGCTGCGATGGTGACACCCGATTCCTTGTTGTCGCGCAGGTTGTGCTCGCCGTCGGCAGATGTCAGGTTGATGTTCTCACCCGTGATGTTGACGCTGGCACCCGTCGGGTTCTTCTTGAAGTCGTCGCCCTTCTTGATCATCGACTTCTCGTCCTTGAAACATTTCAGCCTCCGGTTGGCCTCGGCCAGCAGTGCCAGGATCTCTGAATAGGCGTAAGTCTCCTCGGTAATCGACATAGAGAGAGCCTCTATCTCCTCACTCGCATTCCTGATTTCCCTATAGTTCGTACGAACGTTATCGTAGTCCTCCGCCAGTTTATCTCTTTTCTCTATCAATTCCTCCATCTCTTTCTTCAGATCGGTGAACGACTTCTTATGGGCACTGGCTTGCTCTTTCAGGTAGTCTTTCTGCTTCTCGGTCTCATCGATGAGGTTCGTCAGGCGCTCCTCGCGGCTCTCTGCCGTCATGGCGGCATGCACGTCGATGGTCTTGTCGGCATGGATGCGTACGCCGCTGCCGCCTGTGGGGGTAGCGGGGGCAGAGAAAGCCCCTTCCGCATCGTCGCTCTGGATAATGATGTTACGGGCCTGGCTGACCACCTCCGACAGCGATCCCACCACATGTTCCCGCCCGTCAGTGCCCGGGTCCTCGGCAATCTCGCGGATACTGGACGCACGGAGGTCCAGTCGTCCACCCTCACCGGCTCCCTCGACACCCACCTGAGTGCCACGGACAATGACCTTCGAGCCTCCGGCAAAGAGGGTACCGCTGCGATCTACATTGCCGATGATGATCTCCGGTGCCGACAACACCAGCCGCTGGGTATCACGCACATAGCGGCCTTTCTGCAACTCTGCCACCACGTCGAGTTTCATCTGCTGCATCTCCGCCTTGCACTTGCGGATCTCCGCCAGGTCTTTCTCTACGCTGCTCTCAAAATTTGAGAGTTTCTCTTCCCAATCCTTGAATATATAGTCCATTTTTACCTTTTTACTCTTTTACCTTTTTACTCTTTTACCTTTTTACCTTTACTTCATGGCCATCAGTTCCTTCTTCAGATGATCCAGCGTACCGATGTTCGAACTGCTCTCCTCATGCAGACCCTCGCGGTCGAAGTTCAGGGTCTTGTCCTCCTGGTCGGAGAAGAGTATCTGACCATCGGCCGTATCATTCCAGATATCACGGTCAAAGGGTCGTTTAATGGAACTCTTGAATTTATTTTTAATCAAGCCCCACGTGTTGTCTTTCAACTGGCGCCAGAAGTTGTGATAGTTCTCCCCCTTGGTTCTGTCCAAGAAGAACACCGTGCGATTCCAGTAGAACTCCTGTAGTATCCATTTCTCCTGAAGTATCTCGTCTATACGGAGTCCACAACTGAAGTACTTGTTATTAGCATTTTCGGGTGCTTCGCCCACTTTCGAGATGAATGTGAGCAACAACTTGCGCTTGAATATCTTTTTGTTCGCTATCGCAAACTTGTCTGTTTCCGGGTCAGGTTCAGAAACCTTGAAAAGTTTATCTTCATTACCATTGGCAAATACCTGCATCCAGTCTTTTGCCCATATACACTTATCATCCACCTCCTTGAGCGCTTCACGACAACATTTGCCTACCCAGTCAAATGCTCCTAAACCAAGTTCATCTTCTTTTATCATCCTGGAATAATTCTTGATATGAGCGTACATTTTGAAGGCACTCTCGGCAAAGTCAACTGCAAACTCGCGCAAGAAACTAAACTTTTCATTAGGATCATTCGAGAGTTCCCAGGGAACATTCTTGAGCCGTTTATCCTGGGAAAAGTGATCCTTGAAAGTATCATTATTTACGATTGCATCAGGACGCCACTTCTCGGTTTGACTTGCCAACTCTATCAAATTAGGTTCATCGATAGATTTCAACACGGTCTTGGCGTTTTTCTCGTATTCGACTCGCTTCTTGTAGCCGTTTATCCACAACGTCTCATAGGTGTCGTAGAAACCGTCCACCTTCTTATTAATTTGCTCTACACAAGTGAGCATGGCCTTGAAGAACTCCTCCTGCGACTCCTTCTTCTCAGCCACCTTCGTAGCATAGCGGTCACGTCGGATGGTGGCATTGCCCTTGCCGGCCTCCAGCATCAGATAGCGCTTAGATTTCAGTTTCAACGTACCGTCAACGGGGCGCACGATCACCTCTACGACGTGGCGGATGTACGACAGATCGACAGTAGAAACGAAAAAATACTTAAAGATTTCTGCTGGGAGGTACTCGGCGAAAACGTCAGTAAAGGCTTTGCCTACACTGTTAGCCTTGCCCTCTGGGTCGCCGAGGTCAGGATCCTTAATATTCAGCCCCGAAAGGATGTTGACCTTGTTGCCAGCCTCCAGGGTAATGTTCTTACCCCTGATAGTCACATCGCCGTTGGGGGCATTGATGGTGATGCCCGAGAAGGCATTGATTGACACCGTGCCGTAAGGCGAGTTGATCTCGATGGCGCGCTTGTGGCTCTTCATATCGATCTCGTATATCCCGTAACGGTCACCGATATGGATACCACCTGCCAGGTCCTTGGCGCCAGGCAGGAGATTGTTGAATGCCGCTCCCGCTATCGATCCCCATAATCCCAATCCCGGTGAGACTAAATTCGTCAGGAAGTTGGTGCCACCGTCGGGGTCGGTAAAGGTGATATGATGGCCGTTGGGTGACATCATTGCCATGGAGACATCTCTTCCTTGCAACTCGACGCCACGTTGGCGGTACATCTTCTCGTCGGGGGTGAGGTTGTTCTTGGAGAACACACTGCCCATCACGTATGGACGCTCCACATTGCCGTTCTCAAAGTTCACCAGCACCTCGTCGCCTATACGGGGCCGGAAGAACGTGCCGCCGCCCGGCGTGGCCATCGGCGTGACGACGCGCACCCACGGCGTGGCCATGTCATTCACGTCTTCTTCGATATGTTTTGCCAGTTTCTGGCACTTCTTTTCCTTCCTTTCCTTGTCTTTGCCGACACGCTCTAGTTCAGCCATTGTGGCATGATACCTTTTGTTGGCTTCCTTATAGGCTTTATGATACTTGCAGATGATGGTGTTATCCTTCTCCAGGTCCTTATAGCCCTCCTCGCCTTCCTTCTGGTCGTGCTCTTCGGCTGCAGCCTCCATGTCGGATATCTCAGTCTCAATCTGTTCCCGCTCGGCATCCTTGCCTTCACCGACGTCGGCAAGTTTGTCCTTCTTCGCCTGAAGCAGTTGCTCGCGCTCTTCTTGCGTAGATTTCACATATTTCTTCAGTTCCTCTGCAAATTCAGAGTTCTTGGTCGCCTGCGACAATGCATCCTTATTCTTGGCTTTAAGTTCATCCTGGGTGGTTTCTACGAGTTTAAGACTCTGGCTCACCTTCTCCAGTTCTTCTCTCTCCATACCTCCCAGCGACTGCCAGGGGAAGGCAATGCGCACACGTCCCTGGAACTTCGGGTCTTCATTGTCGGTCACGAAGGCTGTCTGAGGCCCTACCTTGCGGATGACGGGCACGGGATGCACAGGAGGAATGAACTGGTCTTTCTTCTCTCCGTAAGCAGGGATGGCATAGATCTTCAACGAGCGCTTGCCTGTGAATTTGTCATCGGCCACCATGCCGTATCTGTTGTAGTTACGGATCCATGCCTCTTCCGAATTCTGCTGTATCTGGATGATGACATAGATGTCGTCAAGCCCGTTGACTCTGATCTTCTGACCCAACCTGACAGGGATGAAACAGGTGCCCATATCGATGCAGATGATTTTCCGCTGCTGTGCCTCTTCGTGAAGAAAGATGTCCTGATAGTAGTTCAGCGTAGTCCACCCTTCAGTATTCAGCGTACCGAACTGCACTGCTTTCTGCTCGTTGTATTGTTCGCTCTTCTCTTTCAGGGTTTCTATATACCGTGCGCCCTGACCCGAGTTCCATGTCTTCACCCTCAAATCACCCAACACGGTTGGAATGGCTTCGCCCACTATACCTTCTATTATAAAAGGGACAGCGACACCGGCTGCTACGTCTGGTAGTTCATTAGCCAACAGGGTCTTGCTGAATTGCATGGACCTGGCGAGGGCTGTCTGGGCGGGAGTGCCGTCATAGTTCAGTTCACGCTTCCTATTGGTGAACATGCCCTTGTAAAGCGGGAAGATGTAGTCGTCTTGGGCCAGTTCGGCATTGCTCGAAGTATATGCGGGGAAGGCATCCTTGGGGAAACCGGTCTCCTCTCTGGCTATAGCCGAAATGTTCAGGATAGGATATGTTCCACTTTTGGAATCCTTCTTGGCGTCATCACTCCCCTGCACTGCGCCTATACCGTCCTTCACGCTGTCGCGGGCATAGCCACTGATTGTCAGCGGGTCGGAGGATGTCTCCTGGACTGTCACAGAGTAAAAGCCAGTGACAGTGACAGGCTCGCCGCTGTCAGGCAGTCCAAGCACCAGCCGTCCGTCCTCGAAATAGAGGAATTCGCCACAGCGGTTGGAGGTGCGCACCAGGAAATCATAGAACGACTCGTTATACTGCACCAGATAGGGCTGGATGAACTCCAGCCGCTTCTTGCCCTCAGCGTAGGTCAGGTGCCGCAGGTTGTCGATGTCGGACTCTATCAGGGGGACACCATCTGATATGGTTCCGAACTGCAGACTCTCCGGCTGCAGGATCTCCGCGCCGAGTTTGCGGGCCACGTATGCCTTGCTGTACTTGTTGAGCGTCATCAGTTTATCCATACTGAAGATGCTCAGTTTCACATACATCTTGGTGGTGGCGCCGTCGCTCTTCAGCATAGGCGTCATCTCATATACATAGCAGTTACTGGCTATGTTGTATTGCTCCTTATACACCTGCGCCTGAGAGGTACTATCCCTCTCCATGATATCTAGCGTCACCTCCCTCTGCAGGAGTAAACCTCTTACATCGCCGAACTTTGGAACAGTGCCCTCTTTCTTATCTCCCGACCCCGTGGTGGTCTGCATAATATCCAGTTCAGCCTCGATCTCGGTGGGCTGATAGATCTTACGGTTGACCTTGATGCCACGGAGCAGCAGGTAATAGTTGTTGGTACCGTCGGAGAATTCCTTGCGCACTCCCTGGTACAATTGCAGCAATGTCGGCTGATTGTCTTTTTGGGCTATCACATTGCCGAAGGTCAGCCTATAGACGAACAGGGCATTCTTTGTCGATTCTGTATCCATCGTTGTCGTTTTACGTTATATTTCTATTGTACAAAGATAGGCAAAAACCTCCAAACGACAAAACCCGAAAGCCACTCACAGTCAGATTTTGCATATTTTGAAACAACTTTTGCATATTTTGAAAGTCGAGCAGCCAGTGGCAGTGTGGCCGTCGGCTGCTCGGATGTAGTTCTTACAAATTCTCCGGACACCTTCGTGATACTATAAATAGAATATCAAAGACCTTTTACCCGTGATCCTATCAACCAGGGTCAAACAGGAATGAAATCGCATTTTACCCTCTGCTGCCTTTTGATGATTTTCAATCTGAGTGTGTTCATAGTCATAAGGATTTAAGATTTCTCTGTTATGCAAAAAAATCTCGCTTAATCCTCTAAACGATATCGTTTTATCGTGTCATAGCGAAATAGATGCATTTTGAAGTATCACAAAGGTTCCACCCCCTCTAATTTATAATCGTATGCCGATAGAGGTGTTGACAAACCAGTCGTTCAGATACCCATGGGTGTTGTTGTGATGATAGCGTATGTTGTTGAACTGGCCGTAGGCATTGAAAAAACAACGTCCGAAGTTGTAGGTCAGCGATACACGGCCGTCGAAGCCTATACTGACACCACTATTGAACGTCATGTCTCCCATGTGAGTGATATGCAGATTCCCATAGAACCAGTCGTCCCACTCCTCGTTGGAGATATCAGGGTCCCAGAATGTGGGATCTTCCATCAGTTGCTCAATGTTGGTAGCATAGCCGTATGCCTTGAGCTTGTTGACAAAGGTCAGCATTGGCATGGCCATGACGTTGACGAGCAGTCCTCGAATCGGTACCCAGTTGTAGGCATAGCCCACGCCGGCACTGCCTTGCCACAGTTTCACCCTGCCCAGACCTTCCATCACGTAAATCAGGTCGCCATTATGGTCGGAGGAGTAGTCGATGTGCGTATAGTTGTACATGAGTCCTGCCATGAGCGAGCCTGCCGACCGCATCTGAATAACCGACTGGTCGTAGGCTGCTGCATAGGAGAACTTTTTGCCATTGAACAGATAATATCCATCGGCAATAACTGTCCTCACGCGGATGGGGTCTATCAGTTCTACCTTTCCCCAGGTGTCCTTGTCTTTTTCCGGAATCAGGTCGCTGTTCATATTGAAGTCCGGCGTGCTGTTCTCGAAAGAGTGGATGCGCACGTTGATGCCAAAGGCTCCTCCCGTAGCACCAAAGGTAAGATAGTTACCCTTGTCGCCACCAATGTTCACCGTATAGCCCAGACCATAGCCCCTGTAGCCTGCCCACAGACCGATATACTGCGAAGGTGTTGTCTTAAGGTGCGGGTTGGCACTATACTCCTCACCAGCCATATTCCCTTGAGTCCTCATACTCAAGAGGGTCTGGCTCACATTGCCTTTCACGATGAGTTGCCAGGGTTTCTCTGGTGCATCTATATAGCGACGGTCAACGCCCCTCACTGACATGGAGTCAATCATGGTTCCCAACTTCTTGACAAGAGAGAACACTCCTCCCTGTGCCATCATCTGGCCGCAGGAACTTAGGCATAGTACCAATATGACGTATCGCCGAAAAACGGCATCAACAAATAGTTTCATCGTTTTCATATTCGGTGCAGAACACACGGGGTCAGGAACGTTGTGCAATTGTACCCATAACGCCGTTGGTTTGGTTTCGCGTGCAAAGATACGGATTTTTTTCTCAAATTTCGCACGATTCCTACGGAAAGTGCCGAATTTTACACAAAAGATTCTATACACATTGCGCTGCCTTTTACCATCGGTCCAAGCTGTGGACTTCTGCTAAAGTGCCACTTTAGCGTCGTCCCAAGCCTTGGGACTTTTCTAAAGTGCCGAGAAATTTTCGTAAAGTGGCACTTCTCTCTTACACGCGCGGGGGCGCGGTAGTTGTCTTACTCACTTTTTATCCCATACTTCCCGCACTTCCCTCACCCAGCCCGATTCGCGTTAGGTGTAAGAAGTGTGGGAAGTGTGGGGTGTTTTTGACATATAGCAACTACCACGCGCGCGAAGTCACAAAATATCCTGCCCCTTCGTGTTTACAACGTTCCTGACCCCATGTGTACTTGGGACATAAAAATAGACAGGCACTCATACCCGAGTGCTGTCCCCGTGACTTTCCTTGTATCTTACTTAATCAGAACCTTTTACCATTGATGATGTTAATGCCCTTCTGCGGAGCGCTGAGGCGCTGGCCGTACAGGTTATTGTCGCTCGAGGCAGTTTATTTTAAATGAGGAGTTCCAAGCGGAACTCCTCGGTTTGTGTTTATGCTATTATAGTTTTTGCGACTTAGTAGTGCTTCTCAACAATCGCCATGTAGTACTGAAATCTATAAAAACTCCACTTTTTGTCATCTCCTAAACTTCCCATCCACGTAAAATTAGTTAAATAAAAATCAGTACGTTCCATTGCGTAGTTCAAAAGAAGTGAACCTGTATAACCTTTCTTTTCACGACCGTCTATCACTCCATTATCAGAAGGTTTTGTAGGGTCATACAAAACTAAGTATAAGCTTTGCCACTCACCATAGCCGTCTTTTTTGTTCACGGGCTCCGTGGCACAGACCGCACCGCCAGTGTTATTGCCATCTACCAGCATCTTATACCACGACATTGTACGTCCTCCTGGATTATAATATTTAACGATGGCCGCCATCTCTTGAGTGCGAATCAGTTTCGACTTCAGTTCTTGGGGATTCTCTATCTTGATGCTACCAGCCTCATGCCATCTGGGCATATAGACAGCATCTTTACCGTAAATAGCTGGATGAGGAGACTCATTATTCTTCCCTTGGTAGTTATACGTCTGTAGCTCCTTGTGCATCACGAAGTGGGCACCCGGAATCTGGCAGACGCGGAACTTATCGGGGTTAGAGACAGTAAACTTGCTGAACGCCATGAGTTCGGGCTTGTGGGATTTATAGACATTGTAGAGTCCTTTCTTCTGGATTTTATTCAGATTACCATAGGCAGAGTAGAGGGTGATCATGAAGAGGCACTTGCTGAGCATTGACAAATCGTAGGCTCTGTAGTTCAGGCGGTCGCCTGTGCCCATGTGCTCCCAGGGGTACTTGTCGTAAGTCATTCCGTCGTAAATGGCGGCCATGCCCTTGCCGTATTTGGTATGCTCCACGGTGGCGAGGTACTCCAGATATTCCCAAGTCAGGTTGGCAAATTCTTCGCCTTTGCCTACCCATGCCTCGGCATAATCGCCTAACTCGGGGTCTTTATTGTTCTTTTTATAGAGAGCGTAGGCATCGTCGAAATATTTACTGTTTTGCTGTTTCAACCTATTATAGTATGTTGTATTGCGGGTGTTGAAGATGCTTACAATCTCTTGGTGATTCAATTGTTCGGCGATGGCTTTGAGGCGTAGGTCAATCTCTTCGAGTTTGTACATCATCTTCTGCTGGTTTTCCACTACCTGTACGAGTATCCCCGCCATTTCCTCAAGCATTTCTTGTATATTGTCGAGCTTTTCATCCATTCCATAGAGCTGATCCATTATTCCGTCGCCCATATCGATGACGTCGCTTATTTCGGCGTCCCTGGTCAGAGCTCTTGCAGCTGCTGTCCCATCGTTCCATACCAGCGGCTTGTCCAGATCTTTCACTTCGACTTTCACTGTATTACCCTCATCGTCTGTCTCTTCTACTTCTACCGGACTGCTCCAGTCGATGGTTGCGTCGGGGCCTGCATCGGCAGATATCTGCTGATAGTAATCCATCAGCGCCAGCCAGTCTTCATCAGTGATATCCGAGCTCCAGTTGTCCAGGTTTTCGCAGAGCCATGCGCAGATGCCTGTCGTCGTCTGTCCTTCGTAGGTAAACTCGAACTGCATCGACTCGTCGGTGGTCATGCTGAATTTGACCGTCTGCCCAGAGAGCGGATTGTCTTTGATGGCGGGGAAGGTGATGGTACCTGCGTTCGCGACTTTATTGTAGAAGATCTTTCCCTCCACGGCCTCGCTGATGTCCTCAGCCGTGTAAGTGAAGAAGTAGCCCTTGTCGCCCTCAATCATAAAGCCGACGGTGGGCATTAGGGCCAGTTCATCTGCGGTGGACTTACCTGAGACAACAAGAGCGGAGTCATACTCCGTCCAGATGCCCTGCTTGAGCAGGTCGGAAGTCTGTGTAGGCTGCGGTGTTACAGGATTGTCACGGAATGCATCAATTAGTTCTGAACATGCGGTAAGCATGGCGGTAGTACAGCAAATCATCATTGCTGACATTAAAAGTTGATAGATTTTCTTTCTCATAATTAAAAAATGTTTGAGTTAATAATTATATTGTTTTTTTATGTAAAGACTACACTTTCTCTGCCGCTTCCGTCACGAAGCAGGCAACCATACCGTAGGTGATGGTGGGGCGGATCCAGATCTCCGTCAGCATATAGTTGGTATATTCGCTGAAGGGCTCCATGTAGATGTCCCAATTGTAGAGCGCGGCAATGAGTATGTCGATGACGCAGATGAGCCACAGGTTGCGCTTGGTGTAACTCTGCCAGTTCTTGCGCGCATAGAAGTAGGTCAGCGTGCAGAGCAGCAGTACCGACAGGGTGAAGCAGACCAGATGCAAGGCGTAATAGGCCAGGGGCGGCGCAAAGAGGATGTCGCGCAGCAGCACCGTCATGCCCACGCACACAGAGCACCAGTAGTTGAACTGGTGGGTGGTGATGCGGTAGTTGAAGAAGTACATCCAGATCATCACCAGACAGGCGATATAGAACAGATTGAGCACCAGTTCGGGCCATGCCTCGGCCAGTCCGAAATGATACACGCCATAGAGCATCACGCCCACCGAGAGCATGCCTGCCACGGCGGTGATGCCAATGTCGAAAACCTTCGCACCTTCTTTGAATCTTGTCTTCATCAGCCAAATTGTTTTAGATGATTGTGCAAACAGCACGCAAATAGTTTTTTTGCAAAGATAGTCAAAATCCCCAAAACAGCAAACCCCGAATGCCCGATGCATTCAGGTTCTGCATATTTTGAAACAATTATTGCAGATTTTGAAAGTCGGGCCGTGGATTACCCGGCCGCTGTGCTGCGCATCCAGGCTGTTACGGACTGTCCCGTGCGCTGTTTGAAGGCAAGACTGAAGGTGCTGTAACTGCGGTAGCCGCTCTCCTGGGCCAACTGCTGGGCAATGATGGTCTGTCCGGCAGCGGTGGCCTTTTCGTAGAGGCTCATGAAGTGGTTGATGCGCAGGTCGTTGATATAGACATTGTAGGTGATGCCCTGACTGGAGAAATACTGGCTGAGATAGAAGCGGTTGATGCCAATCGCCTGAGCCAACTGTTGCAAGGTCAGGTCGCGCTGCAGGTAAAGTCGTGATTCCACGCAGTGCTTTGCCAACAGTTGTTCGATTTTGGAGGGAACGGCCATTGGCTGTTGTGGCTGTTGTGGCTGCTGTGCGGGGGTGGGGAGTTGCGGCAGCGTCTCTACCCGCCATAGCAGGATACCGAAAATGATGAGTTCGGTAAGATGCATGAAGTAGATCAGGATGATGGAACTGGTGTCAGCGAGTATGTAGATGATCAACAGTAACGAGCAGCCCAGCGTCACCACCTGGCTCAGCCATACCTTCTTGTTCTCCAGGTCGGCATAGTTGTCTTTCAACCATCGCCCGTATCTCCAGACGGCAAATAGCATATATATGGTAAAGGACACGAAGAGCAACAGGAGGTAGGCAATGGCTGTCTGCTTGACCAGATTACCGGGATAGGCCATGAACGCCCCGAAAAGAGCCGCGAACGGTATCAAGGCCACAAGGACAGGCCATACGGACCGCTTGCGGTCCTGGAGCATGGAGAGCAGCGTGCCGGCGATGGTGGTCAGCAGCGTCATGCAGTCGAACGCGACAACCACGACATAGGCGGGAGAATAGATCTCGAAGGAGAAGACGTAGAGCAGCAGCCACCACACATGTCCTAACGATGCTACGGCGAAGAATGCTGCCGCCCAGCGGCGCAGTCGTATGGGCGGCGTGATGTCGGGCGCGAAGGCGTTGCCCTTGCGCAGCAGCAGATAGACGGCGGCAATGGCCGGCACCACGCCCGTTATGCCGTAGAGGATAAAAAACAGTACTACCTCAGCAGATATATGTTCGAAAAACATCGTTTCAAGATCAATGGTTCCTGTTTGACGGTGCAAAGATACGAATAAACAAGTGAAAATGCAAATAAATTTGCGTTTTTCTGTCGAGGAGCCTACCGCCATTGTTAAATTCGTTTAAATTTCTGCAAGTCGGATGACAACGTATCGGATTTTTTTGTACTTTTGCACACTTTTTCAAGGTAACAAGACAATAATGAGGCAATTAAAGATTCAAAAAAGCATTACCAATCGATCGAGTGAAGCACTTGACAAGTATCTCGTAGAGATTGGTCGTCAGCCCCTCGTGACCATTGATGAGGAGATTGAACTGGCTCAGGCCATCCGCAAGGGAGGCCCTGAGGGCGAGCGAGCCAAGGAGCGTCTGGTGACAGCCAACCTCCGCTTCGTCGTGTCCGTAGCCAAGCAGTACCAGCATCAGGGTCTGACACTGACTGACCTGATCGATGAGGGTAACATCGGATTGGTAAAGGCTGCTGAGAAATTTGACGAGACGCGCGGATTCAAGTTCATCTCCTATGCCGTATGGTGGATCCGCCAGAGCATCCTGCAGGCCATCGCCGAGCAGAGCCGCATCGTGCGACTGCCGCTGAACCAGAGCGGTGCCCTGAGCAAGATTAACCAGGAGATCAACCGTTTTGAGCAGATCCATCAGCGCCGCCCCTCTGTGACAGAGTTGGCAGAACTGACTCAGATTGATGAGGCAAAGATTGAACAGACCGCCAAGGCCGACAGCCACCACATGAGCATCGACGCTCCCTTCGGAGAGGATGATGACAACTCGATGGCAGACATGCTCAGTTCTGGCGACGACTCCCGTACCGACAAGCAGGTGGATTACGAGTCGCTGACCAGTGACCTGGAGAATGTGCTGCGCAGTGTTCTGAAGGACCGTGAGTTGAAGATCGTGCGTGAGTGCTTCGGCATCGGATGCCAGGAGCGTGGTCTGGAAGAGATCGGTGCGGAGATGGGACTGACACGTGAGCGTGTGCGCCAGATCCGCGAGAAGAGCATCGCCAAACTGCACGACAGCGGCCATGCCCGTATTCTGATGAAATACTTAGGATAGAAAATGATAATCCCTCGCTATTGAGCGAGGGATTTTTTTTGTCTATTTGTAGTCTCTGATCCTTACGTCGATGCCACTGCCCGCCAGTTGCATGGAGATCCGATGGACGGGCGTGTCGTTGTAGTGGTAGGGGAACAGCACCTTCGGCTTGATGATCTTCGCGGCGTTGACCACCTGCTCCACCGTCATGGTGTAGGGCTGGTTGCAGGGCAGGAAGGCAATGTCGATATCCTTCAGGTCGGCCATCTCCGGGATGTCCTCCGTGTCACCTGCGATGTAGATGCGCAGACCGTCGAGGGTGAGCACATAGCCGTTGTCGCGCCCCTTGGGGTGGAACTGCTGGCGGTCGGGCGTCGTGTTATAGGCGGGCACTGCCTCGATGGTGATGTCGTCGGCATACTGCACCTTGTCGCCGTTGGCCATCACCAGTCCGTTCTTGAAATGCCCGAAGACGGCCTGGTTCACGTAGATGGCCGTGGCCGGGGTGCGCACCTGGTGGATGGCCTCGCGGTCGAAGTGATCCTTGTGCTCGTGGGTGATAAGGATGATGTTGGCCTTGGGGAAGGTGGCGTAGTCGGTCTCCGGCTTCAGCCACATGCCAACGGGATCCACCTGGATCTCCACTCCGTTGTAGTTGATTTCCATACTGGCGTGCTTGATGCACGTGATCTTCACTTTCTTGCCGCTCTTGGTGGTGAACTCATCCACCTTCTGGGCAGCCTGGCACCCGAGGGCCGTCAGGCAGCCGAGTGCTATCATACAGATAATCCTTCTCATATATATTATATAATAGGTGTTGTCACAATAAACCGTGCGCCATCCTTGTAGGCGGTGTCGAGGGTGACGGTGCCACCCAACTGTTTTGCCAACTTGCGGCTCAGGGGCAGTCCCAGGCCGATGCCCTCCTTGAAGGAGTTGAGTTTGACGAAGCGCCCGAAGATATTCTCCGCCTCCTTTTCCGGGATGCCACAGCCCGTATCCTCCACGGTGATGGTCAGCGTTTTCTCGTCGGCAGAAGCCTTCAGCGTGATGTGTCCTTTCTCCGTGTATTTGGTGGCGTTCTCCGTCAGTGCACTCACGATACGTTTGAGCATGTTGACGTTGGTCTGCACGGTGAAGTCGTCGGCCAGTGTCGTCTCCAACTGCAGGTTGGTGTCCTTGCTGAGATGGTTTCTGTACTCCGTCATCACTTCCCTCAGCAGACGGTTGATATGGGCCACGTCGTCCCTGCGCATCTTCTCCGTCGTCTCGATGAGCGACAGACCGATGATCTCATCGATGAGGGTGGTGATCTGCTGGGCGCTCTTCTGCATCATACTGGCCATGTGCTGCCGTTCCTCCACGCTGTCAGTCAGTTCGGGGTCGGCTATGACCTGCGAGAACCCGCTGATGATGTTCAGGGGCGTGCGCACTTCATGACTGACATTCTGGATGAAGGCGGTCTTCATCTTGTCCGACTCGGTGGCCCGCTGATAGGCCTCCTTCAGTTCTTTCAGGTGCTTGCGGCGTGTAAAGACGATATAGACCTGTGCCATGACCAGCAATATGAGCAGGAGGAAGCCGATGGAGAGGGCGATGAAGCGGTTGCGCGCCGATTTGTTTTCCATGTCGTTGATGGCCAGTTGGTCGCGGATGCCCATCATGCTGTTGGCCAGCGAGACGTTGTTCACGGAGTCGTTGGCGTTGTAGGCATGGCGCAGGGCCTGGTAAGCCTCCTGCCAGCGGCCCGCCTTTTCGTAGAGCAGGGGGATGATGCCTTCACCTTCGTCGCCGAGTTCCTCCCTCGCCAGTTCTACGGCCTTGTCGGTCTCTCCCTGCGAGGCGAGGTAATAGACCTCCATCGACCTGCCGTGAACGGAACTCTTGCCTTCCTTTACACCCTCCTTGTAGGCTTTGTAGCCCTCGAGGAACTTGGGTATGTCACCGGCATTATAGTAACTGACGGCGCGTCGTGTCTCGATGTCGAAGACGCGTTCCGGGGAGTATTTCTCGGCTATCTCCTTCGCCTTGTCGAGCAAGGCCATCGCCTCCTCCGGGTCCTCGTTGATCTCCACATTGACGAGGTTCATGTAGATGGGCGGCATGCTCTCGTAGTAGCCTTGCTCCTCCATCAGTTCGAGGACTTTGTGGAAATTCCTCTTGGCGGCCTTCTTGTTGCCGCAGATGCGGTTGATGTGGCCGAGCATGTTGTAGGCCATGTACATCTCCTTGTCGAGTTTCTTCTCGCGCAGTTCCATGGACAACTGCCGTCCCAGCATATAGGCCTCGAAGATCTTCTGCTGGTTCATTTGGAAGACGATCTCATTGCAGCGCTGCGTGTAGTAGGCGTGAAGGTCGTTCTGCTTCAGCAGATAGTCCTCCAGGTTCTTGACGGCAGGGAAGAACCTGGCACTGTCGCCGTCGTTGAAGGCATGGTGCATGGAGTCGCGCAGGACGAGATATTCTTTGCTCTTGGTATAGTCGGAATCGGCTGCGACACAGAAGGCGGCGCAGAGTGTCAAGGTCAATAGAAGGAGTACTCGTTTCATGTTTTGAGTTTGAGTAGTTGATTATTCTTTGGCAAAAATACGAAATAATCAGAAAAAATCCAAATTTTTTGGCAATTATTTTGTTTTTTGCCGACTTCACCGTACCTTCGCACCTTGATGGAGATACTTCCCATAGCCTATTTCCGTTCTCCGTTGAAGTCGAAGTTCGGAATTCCGAGGCAGAGCGGTCTCGTCAGTGAACTGACGGGTGAGATTATCCTTGAGCCGTCTTACCGTCAGGCTGAGGCGGTTCGCGGACTGGAGGATTTTGACTATCTCTGGCTCCTTTGGGAATTCTCTGCCAATAAGGGCGGAAGGGACGGAAGTCTCACCGTTCGTCCGCCTCGTCTGGGTGGTAACCGCCGGATGGGCGTCTTCGCCACCCGTTCCCCGTTCCGTCCGAATCCTCTTGGCCTTTCCTGCGTCCGGCTCGACAGGATAGAATACGATGACCGCCTCGGTCCCGTCATCCATGTCAAGGGGGCAGACCTGATGGACGGCACGCCGATCTACGACATCAAGCCCTACGTGGTCTATGCTGATGCCCACCCCGGGGCGCGCAGTGGCTTTGTGGATCAGACGGCATGGAAGCCCTTGACGGTGGAGATCCCTGACGCTTTGGCCCAGCGGATTCCCCATGATGACGTGGCAGTGCTGAAGGCGGTTCTGGCCCAGGATCCACGTCCCCGGTACCATGATGATGCCGGGCGGGTTTATGGCATGCCTTTCCTCGGCTTCGATATCCGCTTCCAGGTATCGGAATCGGTCCTGAAAGTGGTTGATATCATCAAGAACTGATCGTTTTCACGAAAAATTTCTCCTAAAAGTTTGTTTTATTCGTAAAAAGTGCATATCTTTGCACTTTAGGGATCAAAAAAGCGAGGAGATTATTCAGATGATTTGGTTGGTAATAGCCGTTTTAGTCGTCCTTTGCCTGTTTCTCGTCCTTCGTGTTAAGGCCCAGCAGACACAGATGTCGGAATATCGTAAGTCCGACAAGATGAAGTCGGTGTTTATCAGGGCACTAAGCCGTGAGATTCGCACCCCGCTGCATTCTGTCACCGGACTGGCGCAGATCATATCCAAGGAGGACCTTTATCTGTCGAAGGAAGAGAAGAGAAACATATCCGACCAGATTCAGTATAATGCCAGCCTGATCTCCACACTGCTTGACGAGGTGGCCGTATTCTCGGAGGATGGCAGTTCCGGTCATCATCTGGAGGACGAGCGTTTCAGTCCCAACCGTCTGTGTCAGCGTTGTATTGATGCCAACCTCTCCCTTCTGAATCCGGGCGTGAAGATGATGTTCCGCCATAGTCTGGGAGAGGAGTTCTTTGTCTCTGCCGACCGTCATATCGTGGAACTGGTGCTTAACAAACTTGTCCATTGTGCCTGTAAGTTTACGCAGAAGGGCGAGATCTCCGTCGGCTGTTTCTGCGACGAGACACGTCATCTCATCACTTTCTTTGTCGAAGATACGGGCGGAGGCATTCCTGTAGAGCGTCGTGACGCCCTCTTTAAATGGGACGAGGCCATCGTTGGGGCTAATGACGAGGAGACCGAGTTCGATCTCACCATAGCCCAGCGCCTGGCGATGAAGATCGGCGGTTATCTGCGTTGGGACAGCACTTATACGAAGGGCACGCGCATGGAGTTCTCCCTTCCCGTCCGCTGATCATCCCTCTTCATCCAGTCTTCCGCTCCACAGGTATTTTCGTGTCTCTTGGACGATGATGCCGCTCAGGAGCAATAGCGATATCAGGTTGGGTATCGCCATCAGCGCATTCATGCAGTCGGCCAGGTTCCATACCAAGGCCAGGTTGATCACACTGCCGATGAAGACCGCTATGATGTATAGGACGCGGTAGCCCATCACCCAGTGCTTCCCTTTCAGGTATTCCACGGCCCGTTCGCCATAATAGCACCACCCGAGGATGGTGGAGAAGGCGAATGTCAGCAGACCGAAGGTCAGCAGCGGACGGCCTATGACGGGAATCTTGGCGAAGGCGTCCTTCGTCAGTGTGGCACCGTTGGAGAAGTCGATGTCGGGGTAGGCGATGACACTGCTCACGATCACCAGTCCCGTGAGGGCACAGATGACCACCGTGTCCCAGAACGTGCCGCTCGACGAGACGAGGGCCTGGCGCACGGGGTTGCGAGTCTGTGCCGCTGCCGCCACGATGGGTGCCGAACCCATACCGCTCTCGTTGGAGAACAGTCCCCGGGCGATGCCGAAGCGTGCCGCCATCATCACCGTAGAGCCCACGAAACCGCCTCCCGCAGCCTCAGGACTGAAAGCCGCATAACAGATAAGTCTGATGGCCGGCCAGATGTAGGGTGCATTCACGATGAGGATATAGATACAGCCGAGCACATAGAAGAAGGCCATGAACGGCACCAGCATACTGCATACCCGGGCGATGCTCTTCACACCTCCCAGCACAACGGCA
Source organism: Prevotella sp. (assembly GCA_017430675.1). The sequence continues at coordinate 37,622 of JAFRMM010000032.1, read as the reverse complement.
CAGGTCAGCACACAGATAAACGCCCCGGAGATATAAGGTGAGATGCCGTATGATTCGTAGGCAACGGTGGCGATGGCGTTGGCCTGTACCGTGTTGCCGATACCGAAGGCTGCCAGGGCGGTGAAGATGGCGAAGAGCACGGCCAGCCATTTCCACCCTAAGCCACGCTCCAGGGCATACATCGGCCCGCCGAGCATCTTACCGTCTTCCGTCTGCACGCGGTACTTGATGGCGAGCAGTCCCTCGGCATATTTCGTGGAGATGCCGAAGACGCCCGTCAGCCAGCACCACAGGACGGCCCCGGGACCGCCGAGGGCGATGGCCGTGGCCACACCGATGATGTTACCTGTACCGATGGTGGCTGCCAGGGCCGTGGCGAGTGAACCGAACTGCGACACGTCGCCCGTGGCGTCCGGGTCTCTCTTCACCGACAGGCGGATGGCCTTGAAGATATGCCGTTGCGGAAACCGCAGGCGAATGGTCAGAAACAAATGCGTGCCTAATAGCAGGATAATCATCGGCCATCCCCAGAGGAAACCGCTCAACTCAGTCAGAAAGTCATTCAGCCATTCCATATCAATATTCAATGTTCAATGTTCAAAGGTAATCCTCACATGCTTGTAGCCCATCGACCGCAGCATGTTGCGGAATTGTTCTTCGCCGTTGGCCTCTGCTGCCCGCAGGTTCTCGTTGGTCATGCAGTGTCGCCTCATCATCCGGTAGGCTTTCTTGTAGAGAGCCTCGCGGTCGGCGGACTTCCATGAACCGCTTTCGTAGAACGATTTCGTGCGTGCCTCGTCGATGAAGTCTTTGTCCAACAGTCCGATGGCGGGGAGGACCATCGTCACGGAGTCGCCTCGCACCTCCATCCATCCGGGTTTCACCTGGTGCATGTTGATGCCTAACCTCAGGGTGCCATAGTAGATGCGTGCCAGTTCATCGTTCATCAAGAGTCCCTTCCGCACGGTATCCACCAACTCCTCGGCACTGACGGCGAGGAATTCCCACTCGCCGATGGCCTTGATGCTTTGGATCTGTGTGGGTGTGATGCCGATGGCCGTGTCTGTCCCAAAATCTATGTCATCATCTTTGGTCAGTCCCCGCAACCAGAAGAATCCCGCCACGAGCAGCACCACGACCACCACGCCTATACCTATTTTAATATAAGTAAGAATCTTCATCCCTAATTTTCAATTTTCAACAGGTTCATAATATCGTCGGATCCGTATTGCTTACGGAAGGCGATGGTGATGTTCCCCTCATGATAGCCCATCTCTGTCAGCATCGGCACAAGCACCTTCGCCGCGTTCTCCTGGGCCGTCTCCAAGATGCCCATCTTGGGGATGTCGGCGATGATGGCGGCACGACCCTGCTGCTGGTATTCCGCCAGTTCTGCGTCGCTGAAGTTGGCACGCGTCAGTGCCACGTACTGCCTGACATTCTTCTGGTCGATCTTCGAACTCGTCATCGTCACCTTCGGGTCGGGCAGCAAGATGGTGATCCTGTCGCCCTGTCGTTCGATGTTCTGTTCCGAGAAGTGGCTGAAGTCGATGTAGGCTTTCAGTTTCGCATCCATCGGAATGGCGATCTTGCGGTCGCCGAGCGGCACCTTGATGTTGAAACTGCGCTGCAGCACCGTTCCTTTCAGGCGTAACACGTCGTCGTGGGTCACTATTTTGTGTACGTGGTACTCCGCCGTGTAGAGTTTGGCACATTTCTGCACTTGTGTGACGAGCATGGGCACCGTGTCGATGCCCTGCGCCATGGGGGCCGGATCGGGGGCCTCACCGTCCTCGTGCTCTATCCGGCCGTGGCAGAAGAACAACCCTAATGCCAGGAGTATCACGATGGTGAATATCACGTATTTCTTCATCTTACAGACTATTTTTCCCGTTTGCTGATAATTTGTTGGCAAAGATAGTAAAAAAATGTCAGTAAGATGTATGTTCGCCCGTTTTTTTAATCGTTTCTGTCACTTTTCACGGGAAATCATTTGGTTTTTTACGCACTTAATCGTATCTTTGCACTCAAATCGTAAAGCAAATGAAACAGATCCGACTCATGATCGTCCTTCTGACGGCACTGGTGGTTGTCAGTTGTGCAAAGAAGAAACAGACCGACGATATCATCGTTACCAAGACAGAGACTCCGAAACCGCAAGGGCCAATCCGCATGCAGCCTTACGACCAGACGAAGGATATCGAGTGGCTTGGCAAGAACTATCAGGTGGCTATCAATCGTGTCGCCGACGACAGTCTCCGTATGGTGAAGGATGAGACGGGTCAGCAGTTTGTGGATAACCGTATTAGCCTTCGTGTCATCCGTGCCGACGGCAGTGTGTTCTTCAGCCGCTCCTTTACCAAGGGAGCCTTCGACGCCCACCTCGATGACGACTATCGCCAGACAGGTATCCTGGAAGGGATCGTCTTCGACCAGGTCGATGGTAACAACCTGATCTTTGCAGGAAGCGTGAGCCATCCACAGACCGACGAATACATCCCCCTTGTGATCACCGTCAGTAACTTTGGCGACGTATCCATCAAGCGTGATGACCAGATGGACACCAGCGCTGTGGAAAAAGAGGAAGAGGAGGGTGTCTGAGGCGACTCCCGTCTTGTATTAGAAGAAGTCTAAGGGTACCAGACCATGCCAGTGGTCGCAGAACTCCTGCATGGTGGGGAAGATGAGATTGGCGCCTGCCATCAGCAACTCTTCGTCAGGCAAGGGTCCGGTGTTGACGGCTACGGTGAAGATACGGGCAGCGTAGCCGGCCCGAATACCCAAGGGGGCATTCTCTACGACGATAGCCTCATTGGGCGCGAGGTTCCCGGCTTTCTGTAAGCCCATCAGGTAAGGATCGGGGTTGGGTTTGCCATGCACCACGTCGTAGGCCGTGGTGATATGGGCTTCATCAACATAGTCGCCGAAGTCCTTGAGAATACGATGGATCAGTGGACGCTGACCGCTGCCAGTGACCACGCCAGCCTGCAGACCGCTTGCCTTGATCTTCTGCATCAGTTCCAAAACACCTGGCATCACGGGAGCCTCTGGCAATGAGTGGAAGATACGGCTCTTCACGTCGTACATCCGTTGGGCCTCAGCCTCGTCAATGCTGCGTCCCCATTGTCGCTTCACCATCTGTCGGATGGTATCCACCCCACGGGCTCCCTCTGTGGCGTAGGCATCATCAGCGGTCATCTGAAGTCCCTGCTGCGCCATGCTCTCCTGCCAGGCAATGGCATGGTTAGGCATGGAGTCGTAGAGCACGCCGTCCATATCAAAGAGCACGGCTTTGGGGCGCAGGGCCTCAAAGCCGTGTTCTTCTAAGTATTTTTTTATCGCTAGTGTGTACATTCTAGGGTGGTCTAGGATTTCCTAGGATTGTCTAGGATTGCCTAGGATTACCTAGGTTTTCCTAGGATTGCCTAGGAGTTTCTAGGATTCCTTGGCCAGTCGCTCCTTGATGGCCTTTGAGTCAGCCTCGTAGCCGGGTTTGTCGAGCAGGGCGAACATATTCTTCTTATAGGCCTCCACACCAGGCTGGTTGAACGGGTTCACACCGAGTACGTTACCGCTGATGCCGCAGCCGATCTCGAAGAAGTAGATGAGTTGTCCAAGGTAGCGCTCGTTCAGGCGCGGCATGGTGATGCGGATGTTGGGCACGCCACCATCGACATGGGCCAGACGGGTGCCGAGTTCTGCCATCTTATTGACTTCATCGACGCGCTTGCCGGCCAGGAAGTTCAGACCGTCGAGATTCTCCTCGTCGCTGGGGAAGAGCAGTTTCTTCTCTGGCTCCTCCACGCTGATCACCGTCTCGAAGATGGTGCGCTCACCGTCCTGGATCCACTGTCCCATGGAGTGCAGGTCGGTCGTGAAATCCACACTGGCGGGGAAGATGCCCTTCTTGTCCTTACCCTCACTCTCGCCGTAGAGTTGCTTCCACCACTCGCTCATGAAGTGGAGTTTCGGCTGGAAGTTCACCATGATCTCGATCTTCTTGCCGTTCTGGTAGAGACCGTTACGCACGGCGGCATACTGGGCAGCGGGATTCTCGGCGAAGGGTACGTCAGGCGCACAAGCCTTCTCCATATCCTGGGCGCCAGCAACCAGTTCCTTGATATCGAAACCAGCACAGGCGATGGGCAGCAGACCTACCGGGGTGAGCACGGAGAATCGGCCGCCCACGTTGTCGGGGATGATGAAACTCTTGTAGCCCTCCTTGTCAGCACAGGTACGGGCGGCACCGCGCTTGGCATCGGTGATGGCCACGATCACCTTCTTGGCCTCGGCCTTGCCGCGCTGCTCCTCGCACTGCTTCTTCAGCAGACGGAAGGTCAGGGCGGTCTCTGTGGTCGTACCGCTCTTGGAGATATTGATCACACCGAATTTCTTGTCCTTCAGATAGGTGGTCAATTCGAAGAGATAGTCCTCGCCGATGTTGTTACCCGCAAAGAGGATGGTCGGATTCTTCTTGTCGCCCACGAGCCAGGCAAACGAGTTGCTCAGGGCCTCGATGACGGCACGGGCACCCAGATACGAGCCTCCGATACCTGCTACGACGATGGCCTCGCAGTTAGCACGCAGCGTATCAGCGCAAGCCTGCAGTTCATCGATAAATGCGGGCGTGATGCTTGATGGCAGATGGAGCCATCCTAAGAAGTCGTTACCAGGGCATGTCCCCTCTTCCAGTGCCTTTTGTGCGGCTTTAACCTGAGGCTCAAAGGCCTCTACTGCGCCAGCCTTTAGGAAACAGGCGGCTTTTGTGATGTCAAGTTTGATATTACTCATTGTTTTGTCTGTTTGATGATATGGTTTATTATTCTTAGCGCACGATGACCTTTTTGCCATTCTTGATGTAAATGCCCTTGGTGGGATTCTCCACGCGCTGACCCTGGAGGTTGTACCACCCGTCGGCGGCTTTACCCATGGTCCGTTGTCCCTGATCCACAGACTTGATGCCTGTCGTGCCGTCGTCTTCGTCATCATAGACGATGCCGATTGTACGGGTGCCCGCGAAGACACTGGTGGGCAACTGGAGGTAGCATCTGTTGGTACCAATGTTTGCTGTGCTATTGACCTTGACAAACGTGCCATCCTTCATGTAGTAGTTCGTCATGTCACCGTCAGTCTCCTCAATGGTGATCGCTTCCCCATAATTGCCTACGAAGAAGTTGGCATAGGTGGCCTTTACCTTGGTACGGGGAATCTTATATTCATTCGGTTCTCCCTTCACCATGATACCAGTACCTGCAGGAACCCTATAGACGCGTGACAGCCACACTGTATTTGAGTCGTCGTCATAGCCCGTTGCCGTGTAGGCCTTGATGTCCTTCACATCCGTGAAGTCGAGGTCGTACTCACTGCACCATGTGCCCTTGCCCGTGGTCTTGATCTTGATGGTATCCATCTCAGGGGCGAGTGAGAATGTTCCCGTGATGGTCACATCCTCTGCCGGCATCGTCTCGGGAATATCACTCCAGCCGGAGAATACATAACCTTCCTTCGTCGGCTCTTCCTCTGGCGTAATGGCCTCTCCCTCAAGCAGATCGTAGGTCTTGTAATCCTCGCCATCCACCTGATAGGTCAGCGTATATTTCGTGACGGTCATCGGCGTGATGGTCATCACCCCCCAAGTCGCATTGGCCTTATACGCATCCAGACTGCCTTCCGGCACGTGCAACGTGATCCATTCAGGATAGGAAAGGCTGAAAGCGTCCTCTGAGGTGTATGGAACTTTCTCGGCATAGATAAAGATGTCTTTCAGATTCTCGCAAGAGCGGAAAGCCCATGAACTGACGGTCTTAACACCTGATCCAAGGGTGAGGGTGTCCAGCATCTCGCATTCCATGAAGGCAGAGGCGTTAATGGTAGAGACACTATTGGGAATCGTCACTTTGTCCAAATGACTGCACGCCTGGAAGGCACTGTTGCCGATCGTCTTCAGTCCTTCGGAAAGCGTCAGGGATGCCAGGGCCGTACAGTTGCGGAATGCGGAACTGGAAATCTCGGTTACGCTAGCGGGAATAGCCACTGATGTCAGGGCGCTGCACCCCTCGAAAGCGAAATTGTCGATAGTGGCGACACTGCTGCCAATGGTCACAGTGGCCAGACTGATGCAATCCTTGAATGCGTAAGTGTCTATTTCCTTCACTTTGTCGGGAATAGCCACGGAGGTCAGGCTGCTACAATCCAAAAAGGCTTCGTTACTGATGGTGGTCAGACTACCCGGGAGAGTCAGTTCCGCCAGACTGGTGCACTTCCTGAATGCGTCGCCGCCGATGGACTCCACACCTTCCTCCAGTGTGACGGAAGTCAGACCTGTACACTCGTTGAAAACCGTACTCTCAATAGTCTTAACATGGCCGGGAATGGTCATGGTAGTCAGGCCTGTACAACCATAGAAGGCAGACTCCTTAATCACGGTAACAGAGTCGGGGATGGTCAAGAAGAGAAGGGCGGTACAATTCCTGAAAGTGCTTTCCGGGATGGTTGTCCATTCGTTAGGCAGACTCACGGCAACCAGGTTGGTACATGCATGGAACAAGCCGTTGCCAGCCGTGGTCACGCTGCTTGGAATCGTCATCGATATCAGACCCTCGCACTCATAGAAGGCGGAATTGCCGATCTCCGTCATACCGTCGGGAATGGTGAGGGAGGCCAGTGCCTTACAGCCACGGAAGGTGAAATTCCCAATCCTTGTGACGGTTTGCGGGATGGTGATGTCGGTCAGTTCTTTGCAATTATGGAAGAGATAGTCATCGATAACTGTCAGATCCTTGGGGAGTGTAATAGAAGTCAGGGCTTCGCATCCTGCAAAAGTATAGGATCCTATGGTCTTTACGTTATCAGGGATAACCATGGTGGTCAGACCTGTACATTCGAAGAAAGCGTTGTTGCCAATGTCCGTCACGCCGGTTCCTATAGTGACTGATGTCAGGCCGCTGCAGCGATAGAAGGCTTTTGCACCAATGGAGGTGATACTGTTGTTGATGGTCACGGAGGTCAGGTCGCCACAACCCTCAAAGGCACTGTCCTGAATGGTTGTCACATGATACTCAGTATCCTCATACTTTACCGTTGCAGGAATCACGATGTCTCCTGTGTATTTGTTTGTTCTAGCCATCACTTCGGCCACCTTTGCTTTGCTTACGAGATTGTAGTAGATGCCATCAATCTCAACTTCTGCTGCACTGACGAACATGGGCAGCAGGAATGCTAATGATAAGTACAATTTCTTCATATTGGTAAGACATTTAAATGATTCGTCGCTTTTTGCAGGTGCAAATATAAGTAAAAATCCCGAAACGACCAAGTATTTCAGGAATTATTTTTGATTTCGGGATCATATCAGAATCAAACTTCATCTTGTTCATAACTAAGTTCGAACTGTTGAGTATAGGGGTGTGGGTGTAGGATAAAATATAAACTCTTCATGCGTACTGCGCGCACGCGGTACGCGTGAAGGATCTTGGAAACATCCTCCACCCACCCACACCCATCTGTATTGGGTTTTGGACAGTGGACAGTAATGGACAGTAAAATCATGAAACTTATCACGCGTACTGCATGCGCGCGCAGTACCCGTGAGGCTTTTGAGAAAATGACTGTCCATTACTGTCCACTGTCCAATGAGACGCCGTCTGATGATCTTCGTTCTTTCCATACCTAATTGTATTTGCGCGGCAAAGATACAAAATAAAACAATACGTTTGCCGAAAATCCCGGAGTCAGGATAAACCTAAATTCAGCAGGTGGTGCAGACCACCCCGCCCTGACGGGCACCCCTCCTGTCTCAGGAGGGGAGTCAGAATACCTTGGGGGGCAGTCAAGCGGCAGTGACTTTCGGGAAATACTCAATGACTATTGCAAAAAAGTCATTGAGTAATTTTCCTAAAGCATTGAGTAATTTTCATTTGATACCCCTGATGACTCAGGCATCGTGTCTATCTGAATGAGTCGGTGAGGAGTTTGATCTCGATCTGGGGACTGATGCGCTCGTAGAGGATGTTATAGACGGCATCGAGGATGGGCATGTTCACGTGGCAGTGTCTGTTGATTTCTTTCATGCATTTCGTGCCGAAGTAACCCTCGGCGATCATCTCCATCTCGATCTGGGCGGACTTGACGCTGTAGCCCTTGCCGATCATCGTGCCAAAGGTACGGTTGCGCGAGAAGTTGGAATAGCCTGTCACAAGCAGGTCGCCCAGATAGACACTGTCATAGGCATTGCGCTCCTGGGGGTGGACGGCCGTCAGGAAACGGTTCATCTCCTGGACGGCATTGGCCATGAGAACGGCCTGGAAATTGTCACCATATTTCAAACCTGAACAGATGCCCGCGGCGATGGCATAGACATTCTTCAGGACGGAGGAATATTCGATGCCTACCACGTCGGTAGAGGTCTTGGTCTTGATATACTCGCTGGTGAGTACGTCACAGAAAGCCTGGGCCTTGTCACGGTTGGCGCAGCCCACCGTCAGATAACTCAGTCTTTCAAGCGCCACCTCCTCGGCATGGGAGGGACCGCCGATACAGGCGAGGTTCTCGTAGGGCACGTCATAGACCTGATGGAAATACTCGGAACAGACAAGGTTCTCGTCGGGTACGATACCCTTGATGGCCGTGATGATGAACTTGTCGCGGATGCGCGTCTTAAGTTTCTTCAGGTGGCTCTTCAGGTAGGGCGACGGCGTGACGAAGACCAGCGTGTCGTACTGCTGGGCGATGCGGTTCAGGTCGTTGTCGAAGTGGATCTCATTGGTGTCGAAATGGACGCTGGTGAGGTAGGCGGGGTTATGGCCCAGACGGCGGAACTCCTCGATACGGTCGTCGCGGCGCATATACCAGCCGATGTGGTGCGTATGTCCCACCACAATCTTGGCAATCGCAGTCGCCCAACTGCCACCACCGATGATCGCTATCCTACCACAGTCAAACATTTAGACTATTAGACATTTAGACTATTAGACATTTAGACTATTGGACATTTAGACTGACCGTTAGGGTTGGGCCTTGTCGATCCATGAGGCGACTTCATCCACGGTGGGCTTCTGAAGATCCAACTTGTACTTCTTGACGATGTCGCCGATCTTCTGCTGGAGGCCCTGGGCCTTTTCGTCAGCAATGTTCTGAGTCAGGTTGAAGCCAGCCTTGCGGAGTACGGGTACCCACTCTTCGGGGACGCCGATCTCTGCCCACTCGGCGGGTGTGCTCTGGGGAATCTTCTTCTCGGGCTTCATCTGGGGGAACAGCATCACCTCGCCAATGGCGAACTTGCCCGTGAGCAGCATCACCAGACGGTCGATGCCAATACCTATACCGAATGTGGGAGGCATGCCATACTGCAGGGCACGGAGGAAGTCCTGGTCGATGATCATCGCCTCGTCGTCGCCCTTGTCTGCCAGTTTCATCTGTTCGATGAAGCGCTCCTCCTGATCGATGGGATCGTTCAACTCTGAATAGGCATTGGCCAGTTCCTTACCATTGACCATCAGTTCGAAACGCTCGGTAAGACCGGGCTTGGAGCGGTGCATCTTGGTAAGGGGCGACATCTCCACGGGGTAGTCGGTGATGAAGGTGGGCTGGATAAACGTGCCCTCGCAGAACTCGCCGAAGAGTTCGTCGATCAGTTTGCCCTTGCCCATGGTCTCATCGACATCCATGCCCTTGGAGAGACAGAACGCACGGATGTCCTCCTCCGTCTTGCCGTCGCAGTCGAAGCCTGTCTTCTCCTTGATGGCATCGAGGATGGGCAGACGACGGAAGGGCGCCCTGAACGAGATGATGTTACCATCGATCTCAACCTCTGGTTGGCCGTTGACGGCCGTGCAGATCTGCTCCAGCATGTTCTCCGTGAAGGTCATGCCCCACAGCAGGTCCTTATAACTGACGTAGAGTTCCATGCAGGTGAACTCGGGGTTATGGGTCTTGTCCATACCCTCGTTGCGGAAGTTCTTACCCATCTCATAGACACCCTCGAAGCCGCCCACGATGAGGCGCTTGAGATAGAGTTCGGTGGCAATACGCATGTACATGTCCTGATTGAGCGCATTGAAGTGGGTGATAAACGGACGTGCAGAAGCACCACCAGCAATATTCTGCAGGATGGGGGTATCTACCTCGGTATAGCCGGCATCATCGAGAATACGGCGCAGGGTGCGGATGATGGTGGCGCGCTTGAGGAATGTCTCTTTGACGCCTGCGTTCACCACGAGATCGACATAGCGCTGACGATAGCGCAGTTCGGGGTCGTCGAAGGCATCATAAACCTTGCCGTCGGCATCCGTCTTAACCACGGGCAGTGGCTTCAGGCTCTTGCTCAATACCGTCATCTCCATCACGTGGACGCTGATCTCGCCCGTCTTCGTACGGAAGACATATCCCTTCACGCCGATGAAGTCTCCGAGGTCGAGGAGTTTCTTAAATACGATATTATATAAGTCCTTGTTCTCGTCGGGACAGATGGAGTCGCGCTGTACATAGACCTGGATGCGGCCCTTGGAGTCCTGCAACTTCGCAAAGGCAGCCTTTCCCATGATGCTCTTGCTCATGATACGTCCGGCGATGCTCACCATACGGCTGTTCTCCGGCGTGGCCGTCTCACGCACATCGTTGCCCGCCTCATCCTTACCGATGACGGGCAGGTCCTCGAAGTCGTTAATGATGTCTGTGCTCCATGCTGTTACGGGGAACTCGGCTGCGGGATACGGATTGATACCCATCGCGCGCAGTTCCTGGAGGCTCTGGCGCCTGCCGATTTCCTGTTCACTAAGTTCTAAAACGTTCATCTCTTTTTTTGATCTTGTTCCTTTTATGGGTGCAAAGTTACGAAAATATCCCGAAAAAAGCAAGGATAGGGTAAATATTTGCAAAAAAAAGCGTAAAGATTTGCACAGTTTAGGAAAAATGTTTATATTTGCCACATCTAAAGTAACTTTGTGACAATGGAAGAATCATCAGTAAGGAAACGGGTCGTTGGTGTTGAGATCAGCACGGAGAAGACCACTTATGCCATTGTGAACGTAAAGGGGGAGATTATCGCGAAAGATAGTTTCCCTACACAGGATTACCCGGATATCAATGATTATGTGGCTACGCTCAGTGAGCGGATCATCAGATTTGTGGGGGCGCATGGAGGATATGAGACCATCCGCTCCGTAGGTGTCAGTGCGCCCAGTGCCAACTTCATGACGGGTAGCATTGAGAATGCCCCCAATATGCCGTGGAAGGGCGTGATACCCCTGTCCGTCATGCTTCAGGAACGTCTGGGACTGGCTGTGGCCGTGGCCAACGATGCCACGGTGATGGCCTTGGGTGAGCATGCCTTCGGCTGTGCGCATGGTATGCGCGACTTCGTAGTGGTGACACTGGGCTCTGGCATGGGAAGTTGCTTCTTCTCGAACGGTCTGATCCATAAGGGCATGGACGGTTTTGCAGGAGAGATCGGGCATACCTGTGCCGTCAATCACGGACGACAGTGCAGTTGTGGCAACAGGGGATGCCTGGAGACCTATACCGCCGCCAAGGGTGTCATACAGACGGCCAAGGAACTGCTGGCGGAGTCGGACAAGCCGTCGCTGATGCGTCAGGCAGAAAAACTGACACCGAAGATGATCACTGAGTTCTGCGAGCAGGGTGACGAACTGGCCATCGAGGTCTATCGCCGTACAGGTGAGATGCTGGGTTACGGACTGGCGAACTATGCCTCCTGTGTTGATCCGGAGGCCTTCATCTTTATGGGGGGCGTCTCCAAGGCCGGCAAGTGGTTGCTGGAGCCCGCCAGGGAGTCATTTGAGAGACATGTGTTCCATAATATCCAGGGCAAGGTGAAGTTCCTGACTTCAGATCTTGAAAGTGGACTGACCGAAGTGCTGGGTGCCAGTGTGCTGGCTTGGGAAGTGAGAGAATATTCTTTGTTTAAATAAAAAATCTGTGAAAAATGGAAAATTTGGGTTCAGTAGAGACCGTTGATAAGATTAAAACGCGTGTAGTAGGTATTGACATCCGTCTGGAAAAGACGACATTCGCCATCGTGGATGTCAGGGGCGATATCCTGGCTCAGGATTTTTTTGAGACGACAGACTATCCGGATATCAACGATTATGTGACAGCACTGAGCGAGAGAGTCCTGATGCTCGTAGAGGAGAATGGAGGGTATGAGACCATCCGCTCCGTGGGTGTCAGTGCCCCGAGTGCCAGTTCCGTCACGGGTAATATCGAACATGCCGCCAACCTGCCATGGAAGGGCGTTATCCCACTGTCGGCCATGCTGCGCGACAGGTTGGGACTGGCTGTCGCCGTGGCCAACGATGCGCATATCACGGCACTCAGTGAAAAGGCCTACGGCAGTGCGCATGGCATGAAGGACTTCGTGGTGGTGTCGATCAGTCACGGCGGTCTGGGCAGTTGCTTCTTCTCCAACGGTCAGCCCCATCTGGGCTATGACGGTTTTGCCGGAGAGGTGGGCCATACCTGTGTGGAGATCAATGGCCGTGAGTGTGGCTGCGGCAACAGAGGTTGTCTGGAGACATACTGTTCGAAGACCGGTTTGGTGAAAACTGCCAGGGAACTGATGGCAGAGAGTAAGGAGCCGACGATGCTCTCTGATTTCAAGGAGTTGTCGATACAGTCGATTGCCGACTGCTGCCATAAAGGTGATGCCCTGGCCATCGAGGCGTTCCGCCGCACAGGCGAGATGCTGGGTCTCGGTCTGGCCAACTATGTCTCCGTGCTGAATCCTGAGGCCATCATCCTGACGGGTGACATGACGACGGCCGGCAAGTGGCTGCTCAAGCCGATGCGTGCCGCCTTCGAGGAGCATGTGTTCCATAATATCAAGCATAAGACCCGCATCCTCGTGTCGATCCTGAAGGAGGGTGAGCGCGATGTACTGGGTGCCAGTGCCCTGGCGTGGGATGTCAAGGAGTATTCATTATTCAAATAATAACAAACCTATGGAGGAGTATAATCTTAAAACAAAAGTTGTCGGGGTTGATATCAGCACAGAGAGTACCACGTATGCTATCGTGGATATCCGTGGTAATATTCTGGCAGAAGATTCTTTCGAGACCTCAGACTATCCTGATGTCAATAATTTCGTGACAACTCTGAGTGAAAAGATCGTGATGCTTGTGGAAGCGAACGGAGGCTACGAGACCATCCGTTCTATAGGTGTCAGTTGTCCGAGTGCCAGTTCTGTGTCCGGCTGCATCGAGAATGCCGCCAACCTCCCCTGGAAGGGTATGGTGCCTTTGGCTGCGATGCTCAGGGACCGTCTGGGACTGGCCGTGGGCCTCTCCAACGATGCACATATCTCTGCCTTGGGTGAATACACGTTCGGCAGTGCCCATGGTATGCAGAATTTCGTCATCGTCAGTCTGGGCGTGGGTGTAGGCAGTTGTTTCTTCTCCGCGGGACATGAGCATCAGGGACATCTGGGCTATGCGGGTGAGTTCGGCCATACCTGCGTGGATGATGGTGGCCGTGTGTGCGGCTGTGGCCATCAGGGGTGTCTGGAGGCATACGTCGGTGCTGTGGGTATCGTGCGTACCGCCAAGGAACTGATGGCGGAGTCGGAGGCACCAACGCTGATGCGTGATCTTGAGAAACTCTCTCCGCGTACCATTGCTGAGTGTTGCGACAAGGGCGACGAGATGGCTATTGAGGTGTTCCGTCGTACGGGTTATATGCTGGGTCTCGGACTGGCTAACTATGCGTCCGTCATTGATCCTGAGGCTATCATCCTGACGGGTGGTATCTCGCATGCAGGCAAGTGGATCGTCGATCCTTGCTATGAGTCATTCGAGTCCCACGTGTTCGGTAATCTGAGGGGTAAGGTGAGGATCCTGCTGTCGAAACTCGACGACCGTGAGCGTGATGTGCTGGGTGCCAGTGCCCTCGCCTGGAGCGTACCCGAATATTCTTTGTTTAAGTAGGATGAACGTAGATAAGATCAGGGATATCATCAACGATAAGCCTAACCTGAGTACCGCCCTCGGAATGGAGTTCCTCTCCACCCCCGAGGACGATACTTGTATGGCCCGCATGAAGGTGGATGAGCGAAACCGTCAGCCCTTCGGCTTCCTCAGTGGCGGCGCCTCCCTGGCCTTGGCCGAGAACGTGGCGGGTGTAGGATCCTCCTCGCTCTGTCCAGGCTGTGCCTGGGTGGGCATAGAGGTCAGCGGCAGTCATGTGAAGGCGGTGGCGGAAGGTGATACGGTGACGGCCTACGCCCGTCTGTTGCACAAGGGTACCACCCTTCATGTGTGGAATGTGGATATCAGGGACACATCGGATGAACTGATCTCCAATGTCAGAGTCACCAATTACGTCATTACCCCCAGGAAATAATGCCAGAATCACTCCCTGTAGCCCTTGCCGTCTGTCGTTTGCCGCATGAAGACCATGTGACGCTGATACAGCAGACGGAAGGGGAACCTGAGGAACTGTTCACCTGTACGGAACTGAACGGAAAGAATGGTTTTGCCGTGGCACCCTTTGAGGTGACGCAGGATCAGCCGATCCTGCTCATACATCCTGACAAGGTGGAGACGATACCTGTGGAGGTTGTTCCTTCCATGCAGTTACCAGGCGCGATGGCTGGTGCCTCAGGTATCATAGGAGGTCACAGGATGCATTATTCCATCGACTTTGCCAATGAGCATTCCCAGTTGGAACTGGACACCTTCCGTAAGATCGTGCTGGCACGATGTGCCGACGAAGAGACCAAAGAGACGATATCACCTATGGAACTCTTCCACAGGGCTTGTATGCTCTACCCCCGTATGTTCATCTCACTGGTCAGCACCCCCAAGAGCGGCTGTTGGCTGACGGCCACTCCTGAGATCCTTCTGGAGGGTGGGAGAGACGGCCAATGGCGCACCATCGCCCTGGCAGGTACGATGACACTGGAGGGGGAGCAGTTGCAGGGTGAGGGCGAGACCCTCAGTTGGAGTACGAAGAATATCCAGGAACAGCGCTTCGTGGCTACTTATGTCGCAGAATGTCTGGAGCAGTTCACCCGCGACTTCCGCGAGGAAGGTCCCTATACCGTGCGGGCTGCGAACCTTGTGCATCTGCGGAGTGACTTTACGTTCTCCCTGCCTGATACAGCCCATATCGGCGATCTGCTGCAGGCACTGCATCCCACACCAGCCGTCTGTGGTCTGCCTAAGCGGGAGGCCTTTCAGTTTATTATCCGCAACGAATATACCCCACGCCGCTATTATAGCGGTTTTATGGGAATGCTCGATCCTGAGGATCAGACACACCTCTATGTCTCGCTCCGCTGTATGAACATCGAGGGCAACCGCTACCATCTCTATGCGGGAGGCGGACTGCTGAAGGACAGTACGGAGGAACAGGAATGGCTGGAGACGGAGGCAAAACTTGAAACCATGCGATTGTTGTTAAGAGGAAGTTGAAAAGGATTTATGTATAGTAATAAGGAGAATGTCAATATACTGACGGCTCTGCTCGTGGCGCATGGCATCCGACATGCCGTGGTCTGTCCTGGCAGCAGGAATGCGCCCATCACGCACAACCTGAACGAGTGTCCGGATATGACGTGTCACCCTGTGACGGATGAGCGCTCTGCGGGTTTCTATGCCTTAGGCATGTCGCTGGCCCTGAAACAGCCTGTCGTTGTCTGTGTCACCAGTGGTACGGCCCTGTTGAATCTCACCCCCGCTGTCGCTGAGGCTTATTATCAGCATATCCCCTTGGTGGTGATCTCTGCAGACCGTCCCCCGCAGTGGATAGACCAGTTGGACGGGCAGACCCTTCCGCAGCCAGATGCCTTGGGACGTTTCGTCAAGAAGGCGGTATCCCTGCCAGAACCTCAGGATGATGAGCAGCGCTGGTACTGTAACCGCCTGATTAATGAGGCTTTGGTTGTCAGGAACGCCCCTGTACATATCAACGTCCCCATCACTGAGCCGTTGTTTGATTTCTCTGTGCCAGAACTCCCTGTCGAACGGAAGATAGAGTATATCCCTGCCGATATCTCGGCAACAACATTGAGTCATGTCGCTCGGATGTTCCTGCAGGCCAAGCGTCCGATGCTCATCAGCGGACAGCCCATGAACCCACTGTTGGATGAGGCTGTCTGTCTGGTCGGTGATGATGAGCGCTATATCCCAGACTTCGTGCTATATGTCGGCGGTTCCATTGTCAGTAAACGAGTGAAGCGCTTTCTGCGGAAGGCCAAGGAGACGTGGGTGGTCAATGAGACGGGAGAGGTGACCGATACCTTCATGAACCTGACGCACGTCATCCAGGGTGATGGGGATGCTGTGGCTGATCATATCCGTTATATGCTCGTGATGGAGCCCCATCCCTTCGTACAGCAGTGGGACGCGCTGCTGGCAAGTATCCGCCAGCAGGTGTCTGCCTACGAGCCGGGCTACTCCCAGATGGCTGCCGTAAAGTATTTCAAGGCCAACGTGGGTGAGGCCGCCATCCATTACGCTAATAGCAGTGCTATCCGTCTGGCGAATAGTTTTGCACAGCATCCCGTGTGGTGCAACCGTGGGGTGAACGGCATCGATGGCTCGCTATCGACGGCTGCGGGATTCTCCGTAGTCTCCGACGAGCGGGTTTTCTGTGTCATCGGAGACTTGAGTTTCTTCTATGACCAGAATGCCTTGTGGAACCAGAACCTCAGGCAAAATTTCCGCATCCTGCTGTTGAACAACGGCCGTGGGGGTATCTTTAACATGTTGCCGGGTTTGGAGCAGAGTCCTGCCCGTGATCGTATCGTAGCCGCGGAGCACCACACCTCCGCCGAGGGCATCTGCCGACAGAACGATATCGTCTATCTCCGTGCCGATGGTCCCCATGATCTCCATCAGGCCATCGACACCTTATTATATATAGAGAGCGAGCGTCCCGTGTTATTAGAGGTGTTTACCGATGCCAATGAGGACGAGCGCGTCATGAAAGACTATTATCAAATGTTGAGAATATGAGAGAGTGGAAACAAATCCGTGAGTTTAAGGAAATACTGTTCGAGGCATACAATGGTATTGCTAAGATCACTATCAATCGTCCGCGATACCGTAATGCCTTTACGCCCAAGACGACGTACGAACTGAGTCAGGCCTTTGCCCTGTGTCGTGAGATGCAGGACATCAGTGTGGTGCTGCTGACGGGTGCCATGTCCGAGGTGCCTGAGGGCAAGACCCTCGTAGATGTGAAACATGCCTTCTGCAGCGGTGGCGACATGCACGTGAAGGGGCGTGGCGGCTATGTCGATGAAGAGGGCGTGCCCCGACTGAGTGTGCTCGATGTGCAGATGCAGATCCGTCGTCTGCCGAAGCCCGTCATTGCCATGGTGAACGGCTATGCCATCGGTGGCGGTCATGTGCTACACCTCGTCTGCGACCTGACGATTGCCAGCGAGAACGCCATCTTCGGGCAGACGGGACCCAAGGTGGGATCGTTTGATGCTGGTTTCGGCTCGTCGTATCTCGCCCGTATCGTTGGTCAGAAGAAGGCGCGTGAGATCTGGTTCCTCTGCCGTCAGTACAGTGCCAAGGAGGCTGAGGAGATGGGCATGGTGAATAAGGTGGTGCCTATCGAACGCCTCGAAGACGAGTGCGTGGAGTGGGCGGAGATCATGATGCAGCGCTCGCCGTTGGCATTAAGGATGATCAAGGCAGGACTCAATGCCGAACTCGACGGTCAGGCTGGTATTCAGGAACTCGCTGGCGACTGCACCATGCTCTATTATTTCCTTGATGAAGCGCAGGAGGGTGGCAAGGCCTTCCTTGAGAAGCGCAAGCCTGACTTCAAGAAATATCCCAAACTGCCATGACCTATCACATCGAGGAGCGCACGCTGCATTTCAAGCAGCCGGCAGGCACATCGCGTGGGGTCTATACCTCCCGCAAGATCTGGTTAGTCTATCTGTCGGATGGGGAAAGGACTGGCGTGGGGGAGTGTGCGCCCCTGCCTGACCTCAGTTGTGATGCCCGCCCCGATTATGTCGAACTCTTGGAACTTTTCTGTGCAGATTTCTGCCGCTGGCAGGACTCGCAGGGGGACTGTCCCTCGTGTGCGAAGCCTGCGGAGCACATCAGGGACTGTCCCCTCTGTGAGTCCCTCCGCCCTTATCCCTCGATGCTCTTCGGCCTCGAGACAGCCCTCTTGAATCTCCTGCATGGCGATTGTCTCTTCGACACCGCTTTCAGTCGTGGTGAGATTGGCATCCCCATCAACGGTCTCGTATGGATGGGCAACTACGACGAGATGCTCCAGCGCATGGAGTCTAAACTGGAACAGGGCTTCCGCTGCGTGAAACTGAAGATCGGTGCCATCGACTTCGAGCAGGAACTTGATCTGGTCAAACGCATCCGCGAGCGTTTCAGTTTTCATGAGGTAGAACTGAGAGTGGATGCCAACGGTGCCTTCCCTTACGAGGAGGCCCTTTATAAACTCGAACTGCTGTCGCAATACAATATCCATTCTATCGAGCAGCCGATAAAAGCAGGTCAGTGGGCTTATATGGCGGAACTCTGCCGTGAGTCGCCGCTGCCCATCGCCCTCGACGAGGAACTTATCGGTGTGAACGATCCGGAGATGAAGACCCACATGCTGAATATCATCAAACCCCGCTATATCATCCTGAAACCCTCGTTGCACGGGGGTATGATGGGGTGTCGCGAGTGGATCCAGACCGCCAAGGAACAGGGCATCGGCTCGTGGATCACTTCGGCTTTGGAAAGTAACATCGGTCTGAATGCCATCGCCCAGTTCGCCTCAGATATCTATGGCGATGATATCCGTATGCCACAGGGCCTTGGCACAGGCCAACTCTTCACCGATAATATCCCCATGCCCCTCGAAATACGTTGTGACCAGTTATGGCGATGTCGTTAGAGGAGTTCCTCGAAGAGTGGAATAACCCTTCACCATACGTCCGTGTGCAGACGAGCGGTTCGACGGGCGCTCCGAAACCCCTGCTGGTGGAGAAGCGCCGGATGCTCAATTCTGCCCGTATCACCTGTGACTTCCTCGGACTGCGCGAGAGCGACACGGCCCTGCTCTGCATGTCGCTCGACTATATCGCAGGGAAGATGATGGTGGTGCGGTCTATAGAGCGGGGACTAAGGCTGATTGTTCAAGAACCAAGCGGGCATCCGTTAGGGGGGGCACAGTGGGGACACTGGGGACACAGGGGGACTGTCCCTCGTGTGCGAAGCCTGCGGAGCACATCAGGGACTGTCCCCTCTGTGTCCTCCTCCATTGACTTCGCCGCTATGGTGCCGATGCAGGTGTATAACTCCCTTCAGGTGCCCGAGGAGCGCGAGCGCCTCAGGCAGATTAAGAATTTAATCATCGGCGGTGGTGCCATCGACGATGCCATGGCGGCAGAACTGAAGACCTTCCCCCACGCGGTGTGGAGCACCTACGGCATGACGGAGACGCTTTCCCATATCGCCCTCCGTCGTCTCAGCGGCCCCGAGGCCTCCGAGTTTTATACCCCTTTCCCCGGGGTTCGTCTCAGCCTTTCCGACGAGGACTGTCTTATTATCGATGCCCCCGAGGTCTGTCCGGAACCTCTCGTCACCAACGATGTCGCCGAACTTTCTTCCCAAAAATTTAAAATTTTGGGAAGAAAAGACAACATTATTTGCTCTGGCGGCCTGAAGATCCAGGCCGAGCAACTTGAGCGTCAACTCCGTCCCCACCTACGCGCACCTTATCTGATCAGTAAGCGCCCTGATGCGAAATTCGGTGAGATTGTCGTCCTGCTGACGGAGGGCTCCGTCGATGAGGCCCGTGAAGTCTGCCAGCGCGTCCTTCCCAAATACCATCAGCCCCGCGCCTACATCCATCTCGACCATATCCCCCTCACGGAGACAGGCAAGCCCGCCCGCTTTCGTCTCAATATATAAAAAAAGTGGGGCAAGGGTACCAAGTTACCAAAACTTTTTTGTAACTTTGCCACAAAAATAGGATCATTGCAATGAAACACCTTAACCAGATGACCTCTGCCGCCATTGTGACGGTACTGGCCGTACTGCTACTGAACATCGTGGCTTGCCAGAACGGCGGACCACTCAACAGTAACAACGACGGGACAGATTCGCTGAACATGGCAGCGGATGAAACAATCCGCTCGGTGGCTGTGACGGGCGACATAGAGCGCACAGAGGAGTTGATAGACAGTTTCATGGATCTGCGCCTCCTGACACCCATCCGGGCTGATGCCTACAGAGCCTTGGCTTACGCCAACAAGTGGGATATAGATAACTATATCGAGTGTCAGAAAAAAATCATCGAGGCTTTCGAACAGACCAATGCCAAGACGGTCGAAGAGAAGCGAATCTATAACAATGCTGCCATCTCCCTATCCAGTTATTATGCTGCGTATGAAAAAAATGAGGAGGCTCTGCGCGTAGCCCTGCCTGCCATTAACAGGCTTGGACCAGACCCCGATGTTTCCGCGAACCTGAAAGGGCAATTACTCTCTACTATCGGTGGTTGCCAAATGGAACTGAACCGAAAGGCAGAGGGTGATAAAAGTTACGAACAGGCCTACCAATACATTCTACAATATCAAAAAGAGTGCGAAATCCTTGAATCCTTCGAGAATTGTATCGCTGCTGTGGCGAATATGTTTTCCGACTACGTGACACAAAAGTCACAGGGACAGCAAAAGTGGCTTGACCGTTGCGACTCGCTGTTGGCCTGGTACAGGATTCAGCCCGATGCGGACTCATCTTTCGTGGACCGTCAGGATGGAAGGATAGGCTTGATCCAGGCAGAGTTTCTGCTTAACCAAGGACAGAAGGCGGAAGCCGCCAAGGTCTATGAGCAAGTTCTGAAGACGATTTATTCAAAGACCGACGAAGGTCGCACCAACATGTGCGATTATCTGTATCATGCAGGCCGCTATGCCGAAGCCGCCGATATCTATCAGGACTTTGACCGCATAGCTGCCGAAAAGGATTTGAAGCCTAATCTCGATGTCATCAAGGACTTTCTGTTCCAGAAGTTCACTTGTAACTATCTGGCAGGCCGTAAGGACTCGGCACTGGCTATAGCAGTATATATATCCCAAGTGATTGACTCAGCCGTCACCGCTCAGAAGAACGATGCTGCCGCCGAACTGGCCACTATCTACGAGACACAGGAGAAGGAGGCGCAGATAGCCCGTCAGCAGGCTGAACTGTCGCAGCAGCGCGTCGTGGGTCTCGTCATCGCCATCATATTGCTGACGCTGTTCTTCATTATCTACACGTTGGTGCGCCGCCGTGCTGCCAAGCGACTGGCCGAGGTACGGGCTGCACAGGAGCGCATAGAGAACGAACTGAAGATTGCCCGTGACATCCAGATGTCGATGGTACCCAGCACGTTCCCGGAGCGTGAGGGCCTCGACATGTACGCCTCGATGACCCCCGCCAAGGAGGTGGGCGGCGACTTGTACGGCTACGTGCTGGAGGATGACAAACTCTACTTCGCCTTAGGCGACGTCAGCGGTAAGGGCGTGCCCGCCTCGCTGTTCATGGCACAGGCCACGCGCCTCTTCATGACACTGGCGAAGCAGGGCATGATGCCAGCCGAGATCTGTACCCGCATGAACGACGCCCTGAGCGGTAACGATAACGAGAGCGGCATGTTCGTGACTTTCTTCCTCGGACTCGTCGATCTCACTACGGGCCATCTCGACTTCTGCAACGCAGGTCATAATCCGCCAGTCATCGGAGGCGGTGAGAATCACGGCGATTTCCTTGAGATGCAGCCCAATGCGCCTATCGGTCTCTGGCCTGGACTGGAATACGAAGGAGAAGAGATAGAGAGCATCAAGGGCCGTCCGCTCTTTATCTATACCGACGGACTGAACGAGGCCGAGAACCGTCAGCAGGAGCAGTTCGGCGACGACCGTCTGCTTGACATCCTGCGCAACACCCATTTCGACAATGCCCGTCAGGTCATCGAATCCCTCCAAGCCGAGGTGGAGCAGCACCGCAACGGTGCCGAGCCCAACGATGACTTGACGATGATGTGCCTGCGTATAGCACTTTAGACTTGCCATGCAAGGTCCTGCGCTTGAGAAGCATTGACTTTTCGCTGAATTCTCTCGAGAATTGAAGCGAAAAGCAGTGCTTTTGCATCGTCAGGAGCCTCCTGGCGGTCAAATTCTCGAGAGAATTGAAATACAAAAATACCTGTCACCCTCCTGTCACCCTTGACACCCTCAAAAAGAGGGTGCATCCCCTGTATTTATCGGCATTTGTACACCCTGACACCCTCAAATGCAAAAAAAGAGATAGGACTACTCTCACGAGCGGCCCTATCTGCGATTAGTTAGTAATATGATTAGGTCTATTAAGTTGATTGGTTACTCTTTATGGTGTCAGCCCTCCCTGTAGAAGTCGAGAGCCTCATATATTTCTTCTTTAGTGGCATTTTGGTTGATGCGGATGTCGCCGATGTCGCCCAAGAGGGTGAAGTTGATGGTATCGGCCACGTTTTTCTTGTCGTGGGTCATCAGTTCGAGCAGGGTGGGGTAGTCGTCGCAGGTGACGGTCATTTTGCCGTAGTGCTCCTTGATGAAACTGACGGTCTGGCGCATCTTGTCAGTGGGGAAGCCTGTCTTGATGCAACTCAGGTAGAGTTCGCAGATGAGTCCCCAGGCGACGGCGTAGCCGTGTAATACAGGTTTCCGCTGGAGTGCCAGCGACTCGAAGGCGTGGCCTACGGTATGTCCGAGGTTCAGGGCCTTGCGGATGCCCTGTTCCGTGAGGTCTTCTGTGACGATGCGCTCCTTGACGGCGACACTGTCGGCCACCATCTGGCTCAGTTTCTGCAGGTCAGGGCTCTCCAGGTCGTAGTTCAGCAGTTCCGCCCACATCTTATCCTCGGAGATCAGTCCGTGCTTGAGCATCTCTGCGTAGCCGGAACGGATGTTTTCCGTGTCGAGTGTCTTCAGGAACTGCGTGTCAAGGATCACGGTGCTGGCATTGTTGAACACGCCGATCTCGTTTTTCAGTCCGTTGAAGTTGATGCCCGTCTTCCCGCCGACGCTGGCATCGACCATGGCGAGCAGGGTGGTGGGGATGTTGATGTAGTTGATGCCCCGCTTGAAGGTGGAGGCAGCGAAGCCCCCGAGGTCTGTCACCATGCCGCCCCCTATATTTATTAATAAGGTGTGGCGGGTGGCCCCTCTCTGGCCCAGTTCTTCCCATACATGGACGAGTGATTCGAGCGTTTTATGGGTGTCGGTGGCTCCGATGATGATACGCTTGGCATCCTTGAGGGCGGCAAACCCCTCAACAACCGGCAGACAATACCGTTCCGTGGTCTCGTCGGCCAGCAGGAACACGCGATCGTGCTCGCACTGGGCGATGGCTCCCTGAAGAGACTGCTCAAGATCTTCGGCTATGACGACTTTCTGTCGATTCATTCTGATGGGTTAAAGTCCTACCTTAGTTGATTCTGTGTGCAAAGATACGACTAATATTCGAAATGACGGCATGAATTGTAAAAAAAATGCTAATCTTATTAAACTTTTCTCCTTTTAGCGCGTCTTAATGTAAGAAATCAAACATAAATAAATGAGAAAGATTGTACTCTTGGTGACTGCCCTGGTGATGGCAGTCACGACATTTGCCCAACGGACGGTATCGGGAAAAGTTGTAGAGCAGGATACGCAGGAAGCCGTGATTCAGGCTACTGCAGCCCTGCTGAGTGGTGAGAAAGTTGTTGCCAACGCAGTGACGGACATGAATGGTGGATTCACCATCAAGGCCCCTGAGGGCAACTACACCCTGAGAATAACCTATGTCGGTTTCAAGACCTATTCCAAGAAGATCTCCCTCAAGGACGGCAAGGACTACCGCGCCGGAACGATCACCCTGGAACCTGATGCCATCATGCTGAAGGGTGCCACGGTGACGGCCCATGCCTCGAAGGTGACGCTGAAGGCCGACACCTTTATATATAATGCCAGTGCCTTCCGTACGCCTGAGGGCTCCGTGGTGGAGGAACTCGTGAAGCGTCTGCCCGGTGCAGAGGTCAGCGACGACGGTACGATCAAGATCAACGGTAAGGAGGTGAAGAAGATCCTTGTGGATGGCAAGGAGTTTATGACGGGCGACACGAAGACCGCCATGAAGAACCTGCCTACGAACATCATCGACCGTATCAAGGCCTACGACCAGCAGAGTGACCTGGCCCGTGTGTCGGGTATCGAGGACGGTGAGGAGGAGACGGTGCTCGACTTCGGCATCAAGCAGGGCATGAACAAGGGTGTGATGATGAACGCCGACCTGGCCGCAGGTACGAAGCAGCGCTATGCCGGACGTATCTTCGGTGGCGTGATGAAAGACGACATGAAGGTGTTCCTGATGACGAATGCCAACAACACCAATGACCAGGGATTTCCCGGTGGCGGCGGTGGCGGGCAATTTGGCGGCGGGCGCCAGGGCCTGACTGCCACGAAGATGGCTGGCCTGAACTTCAACTATGAGAAGACCGACCTGCTGAAACTCGACGGTAGTGTGCGCTGGAACCACAGTGATGGCGATGCTCTCTCGAAGCAGAATTCGAAGTCGTTCTTCAGTGAGACGGTGACACAGTACAGCAATACCCTTTCACAGAACTTCTCCCGTTCCAACGGCTGGAATGCTCAGATGCGACTGGAGTGGACGCCTGACTCCATGACGAACATCATGTTCCGTCCGAACTTCCGCTATAACTCCAATGACGGTGACAATGCCAGCAATCAGGCTACGTTCACCGACAATCCTTATGATTATGTGGATTCGCCGTTGGCTGAACTGAAGAAACTGGTAGATAAGGGTGTTGTTCAGAATGACCGTACGCAGGATAACGTCTCGTACAGTGATTCGAAGAACCTGAACGGTATGTTGCAGATTAACCGCCGACTGAACAACTCCGGACGTAACCTGACCTTGCAGTTGAATGCAGGCTGGAGTGACGGTGAGAGCAAGTCGATCTCGAACAGCCTGATCCAGTATTATCAGAACGGTATTGTTGTAGGCGATCCCATCAACCGTTATTCGGTAACGCCGACGAAGAACTGGAACTATAGGGCCCGCCTCACCTATAGTGAGCCCATCTTCCCGAAGACTTACCTGCAGTTCAGTTACCAGTATGAATACAGATATCAGAAGAGTGACCGTGGCACGTACGACTTCAGTGACCTGGTGTCGAGTGGTCTGTGGGGTGGCGGCTATCGCTCCTGGGACAGTTATCTGGGACAGTTCGGCCTCAATGAGAATACCATGCACACCTATAAGGACAACGACCTGAGCCGTTTCTCGGAATACATGAACTACATCCATACGGCTGAGGTGATGCTGCGCATCGTCCGCAAGGCCTATACCTTCAACGTGGGTGTGCAGATGGTGCCGCAGAAGTCGCACTTCATCCAGGACTATCAGAACATTCACTCTGATACCACCCGTACGGTGACGAACTTCGCACCTACGATGGATTTCCGCTGGAAGAAATCAGCCACGGGTCAGTTGCGCTTTACCTATCGTGCCAATACCAGTCAGCCCTCTATGAGTGACCTGCTTGACATCACGGATGACAGCGACCCCCTGAACATCTCGAAGGGTAATCCGGGACTGAAGCCCTCGTTCCGTCAGAACTTCAACTTGTTCTATAACGACTATTTCCAGAAACATCAGCGTGCGGTGATGACCTTCGTGAACTTCTCGACCACAAGCAATTCAATTTCTAATAAGACAACACTTACGGAGAATGGCGGACGTATCACGCAGCCGGAGAATATCAATGGTAACTGGAACGGTAATTTGGGCTTTATGTTCAATACCGCTCTCGACTCGGCAGCCTTCTTCAATGTCAATACCTTCACCAACCTGAGTTATGCACACAACGTAGGTTATGTGAGCGTGGATTTGAATTCCGATTCTCAGAAGTCTGTCACGACATCTTTGGGTATTGGTGAGCGTCTGGCAGGTAGTTATCGTAACGACTGGCTGGAGATTGAGTTGAACGGTTCTCTGAACTATCAGCACAACCGCAGTGAGTTGCAGACGAGCAATAACCTTGACACCTGGCAGTTCACCTACGGAGGAATGATCGGTATTACGGCTCCTTGGGGTACCTCGTTGACGACAAACCTGAACATGCAGAGTCGTCGCGGATACAGCGATGCATCGATGAACACCAACGAACTGATCTGGAATGCACAGTTATCGCAGAGTTTCCTGAAGGGTAATGCGCTGACGGTCTCCCTGCAACTCTATGATATCCTCCATCAGCAGTCAACCATCAGCAGCATACTCTCTGCCTCGATGCAGACAGAAACCGAGTACAACGCCATTACCAGTTATGGTATGCTCCACGTGATCTACCGTCTGAACCTCTTTGGAGGCAGTGCTGCCTTCGGCGGCGGTCGTGGTGGTCGTGGTGGCTTCGGCGGTGGTCCCGGAGGCCCTGGTGGTCGTGGCGGCTTTGGTGGCGGTGGCCCCCGTGGCGGTGGCGGCTTTGGCGGCCCGCGCAGGTTCTAAGAAAGAATAAAGGCTTCGGAATTACTCCGAAGCCTTTTCTGTGGTCTCTTCCTCAGGATCCTTGAAGTCGGTGATGCCCGCTTCGACGAGGATGTTGTACCAGGTGATGAGTTTCTTGATGTGGCTGTTCTGCACGCGTTCCTGATCCCACTCGGGCAGTACCTTTGTGAAGTAATCGCGCAGTTCCTGGCCTGAGGCTTTCTTCTCGTCGATGCTGGCTTTCTTGCCGCCTTCCAACTGCTTCATGTTCTCCAGTACGTCCATCAGGGGGACGTCGTCAGTCTCTGTGAACATGGCGATGTCGCCCAGTGATGTGATACGGTCGGTGGCGAAGGCTGGCATACGCCTATGGGTGCTGTCAAGGGCCTCCACGATGAGATTGCTTTTGCCTCTGGATACGAGTTTGTAAAGTCCGGGCTTGCCGGAAATTGCTAAAATGGTCTGTTGCATTGTTCTATGAATAAGTTTAATTGTTGTTCGATATTTGTCTTGCCGTCATTGATGAGTTCGAAGTCTGCACGCCTGACGACCTCTTCCTGTGGCAGTTGCCTGTCCATCCATTCCAGGACTTTCTCCCTGGAGATATGATCGCGCCTCATGACGCGTCGGATGCGTACCTCCTTGGGGGCGGTCACCACGATGACGCGATCCACCAGTTTGTAGATGCCTGACTCGTAGATGATGGCGCTCTCCATCCACTCCATGCCGCTGGACTCGAAGTCGCGGAACACGGCGGGGTGCACGATGTCGTTGATGGCTTTCTGGTTGTCGGCAGAAGCCAAGAGGAATTGTGATACGGCAGCCTTGTTCAACAGTCCGTCTGCTCTGTAGGTATCAGGACCGATAAGACGGGTGAGTTGTTCGCGGATCTCGGGTGAGGTGCGTATCAGCCGTTTGGCGGCACTATCACAGTCATAGACCTCATAGCCCCGATTCTTGAGCCGTTGGCATACGTAACTCTTCCCGCTGCCTATCCCCCCGGTGATACCTGTCTTCATTATTCTTCCTGCGATTCTATGAGATAATCCACCAGGGTGGTCTCCAGTTTGGTCCTGGAGATGCCGGCAGGAACGTTCTTCAAGTAGATACGGCATTTCTCCGAGGGGTTCTGCTTGATTTCCTGATAGTCAGCCACCACGAGGAAGTCCTCAGGACGGAGGTTGCGATAGACGCTGACACCCGTCACGAAACTGACGGCCACCTTGGCGGGGAATGTCCTCAGTAACTTTCCTTCAGGCATGTTGATGCCTTTGACGGGAATGCCCTCAATGCGCTCTTCTGTGAGTACATCGGTCAGGAAACTGATCTTGATATGGTCTGGCACCATCTTCACGCCTCTGATCTTGCTGAGTTGGCAGTTCACTTCCAGCGTGTCGCGGAAGTTGGCGTAGTTGAGCGGTTCCGTATAGACCATATTGATACTGTCGAGTTTCTCGTCGGAGGCATAGATGGTCACGCTGTCGGGCGAGTATTCCACGCGTGAGATGAAATACAGTTCTTCAGGGATGACGCGTCCGCTCCATCTGACGGGCACTTGCTTTTTTGTGCCGTAGTTATAGTAGAACTCCAGTTTGTCGGGCTTGGTACTGATGATCTTTGATCCACTCAGCAGACGCTGATAGACGATTTTCTGCAGATCCTGTGCAGAGATGCTGCCTGTACCGTTGTTCTTAGTGTAGTCCCTGAAATTGATATTGATGTGCTTCAGATAGTCGCCATAGCGATAGGCGGCCAGGACGATGCCTTTATCGCGGATGGTCATCCTCACCGTGTCCGTCTCCTCTGAGGTGAGCACGGCATTCTTTGGCACATCAACGATGGACACTGGAATGGAGAACTCCTGCTCATAGGTGTCGTTCAGTGTCAACGACAGCCAGAAGATTCCCGAGAGTCCGAGAAAGAACAGGAAAATCAGGAGTTCCTTGTTGATTTTACTGAACAGGAAGTTCCTGATGTACTGCCATAGTCTGCGCATGCCCATCGCGTGAGTTCCTTATTTCTGAACAGGGACGCTGGACATGTCTCTGAAGACGGAGGTCTTCTCGACGGTGACCACCACGTCACGGGCAATCTTCACATCGACCGTGTTCTTGGCGAGGTCGATGCTCTTTACCGTACCGTGGATGCCTCCTCCAGTCACCACTTCCGTACCTTCCGTCAACTCGTTCTGGAACTTCTGGATCTCTTTCTGCTTCTTCTGCTGGGGCTTGATCATGAAGAAATACATAATGGCGAAGATAGCCACCATCATGATAATCATACTCATGCCGCTGCCTTGTGCTGCCTGGGCAACTAATATAATGCTTGTCATAATCTATTTGTGTTATTTTTTTCTTCTGAATCAGTCTTGGGACCTTCGTTCTTCTTGATACGGGGTCTCATCTTCTTGGGACGACCATCTGAGGTTACCTGCTCCACACGGACGACACCTTTCTCCTTATTTCCTTTCGTTCCTTTGGTCTCCTTGGGCTCCATGTATTTCATCAGCCGTCCTGTCTGTATCAGGTTACGGGCGATGGCATCGAGCATACCGTTGATATATCCGCCGCTCTTCCTGGTGGAGTATAGTTTGGCGATATCCACGTATTCATTGATGCTCACGCTGATGGGCACATTGGGGAAAGTCATCATCTCTGCGATGGCGATCTGCATGAGGATCACGTCCATATAGGCCAGACGGGAGAAGTCCCAGTTGCGTGATGCCTCACTCATATAGCGCTGATACTGGTCGGCATTGAGAATGGCGGCACGGAACAACTTACGGGCGAAGTCTTTCTCTTCCTCGCTATCCCATTCAGGCAGGAGTTCCTCCTTAGCACCGTTATGCTCCTTGAATCGCTTGATAGTCTTCAGTACAAAGGTATCGACGATTTCCTTGTCGTCGTTCCAATAAAGGCTCTGATCCTCGAGGATGGCATCCAAGTCTGCATTGTCCATAATGAAGGTCTTATAGAGTTTCCGCCACAGTTCGCGGTCGGCGTCGTAGGAGTCCTCCTCATTGTTCATATAGTTCTGGTATATCTCACTGCTTTCAATGGTCTCAAGAATCTGTCCCAGGAAGACGGCGGAGTCTTCCCATGAGAACTTCTGGGTGCTCAAGAACTCCTGGAGCGCCTTATTCTCTCCCAGTTGCAGGGCAAAGCGGTTGAATACGAATTTCTGCGAGGGCTCTGGTGTCCCTTCACGCTTGGCACGGGCCTGTGCTACTTCCAGTCTGCGTCCGGCCTCCTTCGTGATGGCCACGACGAGCGCCAACAGATAGTTGTAAAGGTCATATGCCTTTGACAGACTGAAGAAAAGTTCCTTTTCAGCCGAGTCGATGTTCTTGTTACCGTTTTGATAGTAAGCATAGGTTAACTGAACAATCTTGATTCTGATAATTTCCCTATTGATCATCTCACTTGATGCTTAAATTAATGAATGATGTTCTATTGTTTTATTATTTCTGAAGTGCAAAGGTAACTATTTTTCCATGATTCTGCAAGAAAAAGCAGGAAAAATACGTTAAAATTGAAAAATTTCACTTCTCTCTTCATGCTTTTCACTTTTTTGTTGTACCTTTGCACCGCTTTTTCTCAAAGCACTACGATTTTTCGTGTGATGGTGAATTAAGCATTGGTAATTAACTTAATTTAGAGTAACACAGTTATGAAAGAAATGAGCGTTAGTGGCCAGAAGCGTGCCACTACAGGCAAGAAAGCCGCAAAGGAAATCCGCAAGGAGGGCCTTGTTCCATGTAACCTTTATGGTGAGAAGAAAGACGAGAAGGGTCTCCCCGAGGCTCTGTCGTTTGCTATCCCCGCAGCCCAACTCCGCAAGGTGGTCTATTCTCCCGACGTGTATGTCGTGAATCTGACAATCGATGGCGAGCCCCATAAGGCTGTGATGAGAGAGATCCAGTTCCACCCGACAACAGATGCAGTGCTCCATATCGATTTCTACGAGGTCAATGAGACCAAGCCTATCACGATTGGTATCCCCGTGAAACTGGTTGGTCATGCTCAGGGTGTACGTGATGGTGGTCGTCTGAATCAGGCTGTACGTCTGCTGAACGTAACGGCTCCCTATAAGCAGATTCCTGAGGTGCTGGAGATTGATGTGACGGAACTGAAGTTGGGTAAGGCCATCAAGGTGGCTGAACTGAACTTCGAGGGTCTGCAGATCGCAACTCCCGCTCAGGTCGTTGTTTGCTCAGTGAAGGCTACGCGTGCTTCTCGTTCTGCTGCTGCAGCAGGTGAAGATGAGGCTGCTGAGTAATTCCTAAACGATAGGGAATGGACAAGTATTTGATTGTTGGCTTGGGGAATGTCGGTGATGAATACGAACTGACCCGCCACAATACAGGTTTTATGGTATTGGATGCCTTTGCAAAGGCGTCCAATATTCATTTTGAAGACCGGCGCTATGGCTTTGTGGCGGAGACGTCACTCAAAGGCCGGAAGGTATTCTTGCTCAAACCCTCTACGTTTATGAATCTTAGCGGTAATGCCGTGCGCTATTGGCTGAATAAGGAGAATATAGAGCAGAGTCGTTTACTGGTAATCAGTGATGATGTGGCGCTTCCCTTAGGGTCGTTCCGTCTGAAGGCGGGAGGATCCAATGGCGGCCATAATGGGCTGGGGCATATCCAGCAATTGATTGGTCAGGACTATGCCAGGCTGCGCATGGGTATTGGCAATGATTTTCCCCAGGGCATGCAGGTCGATTGGGTGCTGGGGAAGTATGATGAGGAGGATCTCAAGGTGCTTCAGCCCAGCATCGACCTTGGTGTGGAGATCATCAGGAGTTTTGTGCTGGCGGGGATTGACATCACGATGAACCAGTATAACAAGTTGGGAAAAAAGAGAGAGGTGAAAAGTGATGGGTGAGGTTGCTCGTATCGATAAATGGCTGTGGGCGGCGCGTATCTTCAAGACACGCTCCATCGCTGTCGATGCCTGTAAGAATGGTCGGGTGACCATTCAGGGCATAAACGTCAAACCTTCTCACATGGTGAAAGTAGGTGAGGTGGTCGCTGTGCGGAAACCACCAGTGACATATTCATTTAAGATCCTGAAGACTATCGAACAAAGGGTAGGAGCGAAACTTCTGCCAGAGATTTACGAGAATATGACGACGCCTGACCAGTATGAACTGCTGGAGATGAACCGTATCAGCGGTTTCGTGGATAGGGCTCGTGGAACAGGACGACCTACGAAGAAAGACAGGCGTGCCATGGATGCGTTTATTAACGAAATGGAATAAAGACTATGTTGATCAATATCGTTTATATCATTGTAGGTGTGGCCCTCGTGTTGTGGGGAGCAGACAGACTGACGGAAGGAGCCTCTTGCCTGGCGCGTGGTATGCATGTGCCAGAGATTGTCATCGGTTTGACTATCGTGGCTGCCGGTACTTCTGCGCCAGAATTATTCGTCAGTATGGTGTCTGCTTTCAAGGGTACCTCAGATCTGGCCGTGGGTAATGTCCTCGGCTCGAATATATTTAACACGATGCTGATTGTTGGCTGCTCTGCTGTCGTGGCACCGATGGCTGTTTCCCATTCTACGGTGAAAAAAGATATACCTTTTGCAGTGGCGGCCTCCTTCCTGTTGTTCATACTATGTTTCGACGATATGGATTCTCCTCACCTCTGGGGAAATGAGATTAGTCGTTCCGACGGAGTTATCCTCCTGACAGGTTTCATGATTTTCATGATCTACACCTTCCGTAGTGCTAAGAAAGAAGGGTTGATGCCTACAGAAGAGGAACTCGATGAGAACAGTGAACTGCCCAATGATTTCTCCCATCTCTGGCGTGATTTGTCTTTCATCGTCTTGGGACTGGCCTGTCTGATCATTGGTAGTCGTCTTTTTGTGGATGCTGCCTCGTATGTAGCCTATCGCTATGGGGTTCGTCAGAGTGTCGTTGGCCTGACCATTGTGGCAGGGGGAACCTCATTGCCAGAGTTGGCTACGAGTGTGGTGGCTGCATATAAAGGGCGATCTGCCATTGCCATTGGTAATGTGTTGGGATCCAATGTCTTTAATATCCTTTTGGTTCTAGGCTTGACATCGGTTGTTCATCCCATGCGAATCATGGGTATTACCATTGTCGATCTGATGATGATGCTGGTGAGTGTCGGTATTCTCTGGCTCTTCGCCTACACCAAATATTCGGTCTCGCGTAGGGAGGGAACGTTGCTTATCCTGGGCTTCCTGGGCTATATGGCCTGGCTGCTCTATCTGTTATAGTAAAAACACAGGGGTACTTGCTCAACCCCCTTTAACAAAACAAGAAAATGGAAAATAGAAAAGAACAAAAGATCAGCGTGCTGTTCATGTTGTACAGCATCTTGTTTTGCGTCTGTCTGATTACGGCAAACGTACTTGAGACAAAGCAGATTTCGTGGGGACCCGCCAATTTCACAGGCGGACTATTGGTGTTCCCTGTCAGTTACATTATCAATGACGTGGTCTGTGAGGTGTGGGGCTATCGTCGTACACGGCTCCTCATCTGGCTGGGCTTTGCCATGAACTTCTTCTTTGTGATCATGGGTGCTCTGGCTGACTGGATCCCTGGGGCATCCTATTGGGATCGCAATGAGGCCTTCCATGCGATCTTCGGTCTGGCTCCGCGCATTGCTGCTGCCTCTTTTGTGGCTTTCCTCGCGGGCTCGTTTATCAATGCCTATGTCATGAGCCGAATGAAACTGTCGTCTGCTGGGAAGAATTTCTCGGCTCGTGCCATACTCAGTACAGTGTTTGGCGAACTTACTGACTCTATCATTTTCTTCCCCTTAGCCTTCAGTTTCGTGTTGCCTTGGGAAGAGATGCCTTCGCTGGTCATTACACAGGTGTTATTGAAGAGTTTCTATGAGGTGATCGCCTTACCGATAACCATCCGGGTGGTGAAGTTTACCAAGGCTCATGATCATGAGGATGTATATGACAGGGATATCGCTTATAACATATTTAAAGTAAAGGATCTATGAGAGAAGATGACAACCTGAAAGCCCTTGGCAGAAAGACGGAGTATCGCATGGACTATGAGCCGGAAGTGCTGGAGACGTTTGTGAACAAACATCCTGACAATGACTATTGGGTGCAGTTCAACTGCCCTGAGTTCACCTCCCTCTGTCCGATTACAGGACAGCCTGATTTCGCAGAGATCAAGATTCTCTATATCCCAGGTGAACGGATGGTGGAGAGTAAGAGTCTGAAACTATACCTGTTCAGTTTCCGTAACCATGGTGATTTCCACGAGGACTGTGTGAATACCATCATGAAGGACCTGGTAAAACTGATGGATCCTAAGTACATTGAGGTCATCGGTCTCTTCACGCCCCGTGGTGGCATCTCCATCTATCCCTATGCTAACTATGGGCGTCCTGATACCAAATATGCCCAGTTGGCTGAACAGCGTCTTATGAATCATCAGATGATCTCTGTTAGTAATGTGTAAATATGAAGGGACGTCTGATATTTATCATCCTTTCGTTGGTCAGTCTGACGACATGGGCTCAAGGGTTGCCAACGGATGGTCCCTTAACCATACGGCCTATACTACAGCAACTTGGAGAGCGATTGCTGAAGGGGAAGACTGGCGCCATTGTGGCCATCAACCCTGCCAATGGTGAGATCCTTTGTATAGCCACGAACACGCCCAATGGTAGTGACGTGCGTCAGGCTATCGGTAAGCCGAATGCGCCAGGTTCTACGTTCAAGACGGCTCAGGCACTGACGCTGCTCTCAGAGGGTATCATTACCCCAGAGACCACTGTCGAATGCAATAACGGGATTACGGACGGCAATATTAAGGTGGGATGCCATAAGCACCGTTCGCCACTGGCCCTGAAGGATGCCATCGCCCAGAGTTGTAACACGTGGTTCCTGATGACCTTCGCCTCGATGGTAAACGACGATTTTATGTACGAGTCGAAGGATGAAGCAATCACCACTTGGCGCTCGTATATGCAGTCGATGGGATTGGGTGGTCCCATGCATATTGATATACAAGGTGAACAGGGTGGCCTACTGGCTGGTGCTGATTACCTGAACCGCCGCTATAAGGACGGCTGGGACGGTAAGACCATCTGGTGGGCAGGCATGGGACAGGGTGATGTCACCTGTACTCCCTTGCAACTCTGTAATCTGGCTGTGACCATTGCCAATCGCGGGTGGTACTACGTGCCCCATATCCATAAGGATACAAAGAATCAGCGCTATCTCACCAAGCGCCAGACAAAGGTGGTAAAGGAAGCCTATGCGCCTGTTATCGAGGGCATGCGCCTCGCGGTGGAAAAGGGAACGGCTACCTGTGTCAAGACCACTTATCCCATCTGTGGTAAGACGGGCACCATTGAGAATCCTGGTGAGGATCATTCCGCCTTTATCGCCTTTGCCCCCATGAACGATCCCAAGATCGCTATTGCCGTGTATGTGGAACATGGTGGGTTTGGTGCCGATCTGGCTGCGCCGATGGCAGGACTTGTCATCGAACAATACCTGAAGGGAAAACTGTCAGAGGCCTCTGAAACCAAGGCCAAACGCATCGAAACTAAGAAAATCAATCAATAACGTAAGTTTTCTGCCGATTGTTTTGTCTGTTTGCAAGAATTGTTGTACTTTTGCCGACGCAAGAATCAAATTTTCTTTTTAAAACATGACAAAATGAAACTTAAAACTTGCAAAGTGAGAACACTGGCAGTGATGCTGGCAGTGTTCAGTAGTGTTGCAGCCATGGGGCAACAAAAGAAAAATGGTGAAACCGACTGGTTGAAGGATTTCACAAGTAGAATCACTCTTAATGGCTATGCACAGGGAGGCTGGTCGTATCAGAATCCCAACGGGAAAGCCCAAAACGCCTACAACCTTAAACGCACCCTGCTATGGGCAAAAGCACGCATCACTGACCGCTGGTCGTTTATGTTTATGCACGATTTCTCCAGCGTGGTTCAGGAATACTACACCGACTACAGGATCTCCAACGACAATGCCCTGACCGTCCGTCTGGGACAGTTCAAGCATTCCTATTCGATGGAGAATCCGCTTTCTCCCACGCAACTCGAACTGATCGATGTCTATTCACAGGCAGTGCTCTATCTGGCTGGTGAGGGACCAGATCCCCTGAATGGTGTGAACTATGGCCGTGACATGGGTCTGGAGATCTATGGTGACCTGGCGAAGGGATTGTTCCACTATGAACTCGCCCTGATGAGTGGACAGGGCATCAACCGTAAGGACCAGAACAACCAAAAGGACTTTATCGCCAAACTTGAAGTACGTCCGATGCCAGGGCTCCGTTTTGTGGCCTCTGGTTATCTGGGCACTGGCTGTGCCGTGGGTACTGCTGCCTGGAACCCTGATATCCAGGTTGGCGACAATTACAAGCGAAACCGTTACAGTGTGGGTGCAGAGTATAAGTCGGCACCTTATTCACCTGCGAAATATAAGGAAGCCCGTCCGTTGAGCGTGAGAGCAGAGTGGCTCGGCGGTAAGGATGGGGAGGTAGGCAGTCGTGGTGGTTATGTGACCACTTCCATCCCTGTGGTGGATGCCCTTGACATCGTGGCCAGTGGTGAGACCTTCGACCGTAATACGAAGGTGGATGGCTGGGATCAGACGAACCTGACGCTGGGTCTGCAGTACTGGTTCTATAAGAAGTGCCGTGTGCAACTGCAATACACCCGTTGCCTCTGTGGCGAGAACATCAGTTCGAAGGATTATGACTGGCTGCAGGCACAGGTGCAAGTGGCGTTCTAATTGAGAATTGAAAATTGAAAATTGATAATTAAAAATGATTATAAAAGTTCTTCTGACCATCATTTTCCTGGTCGTGATGGTAGGCGTGGGAATCTATTCGCGCAAGCAGGCCAGCAGTGTTGACGGTTTTGTGTTGGGTGGTCGTGCCGTGGGTCCCTGGCTCACAGCCTTCGCCTTCGGAACCTCTTATTTCTCTGCCGTGGTCTTTGTGGGCTACGCCGGACAGTTCGGATGGAAGTATGGCCTGCCATCTGCGTGGATTGGTATTGGTAATGCAGTCATCGGCTCTCTCTTGGCATGGCTGATCTTAGGTCGTCGTACCAAACTGATGACCCAGCATATCGAGTCGCGTACGATGCCTGACTTCTTCGGCACCCGTTTTGCCGATCAGGGTCTGCGCGTCACCGCCTCCGTCATCGCCTTCGTGTTCCTGATCCCTTATACGGCAGGTGTGTATAGCGGTATCTCCCGTCTGTTTGAGATGGGTTTCAACATCCCTTATGAGTATTGTGTGGTGATCATGTCGATCCTCACGGCAGTGTATGTGATCCTCGGCGGTTATAAAGCCACGGCGATGAACGACTTCATCCAGGGTATCATCATGCTCTTCGGTATTGTGGCAGTGATCCTCGCTGTGCTGAATGCGCAGGGTGGACTCGTGGCTGCCGTCGATAAACTGGCCCTAATCCCCTCTGATGCCGATCCTTCTGTGAATGGCGGCTTTGCCACCTGGTTCGGTCCTGACCCGTGGGGGCTCTTGGGTGTGGTCGTCCTCACCTCGTTAGGTACGATGGGACTGCCCCAGATGGTGGGTAAGTTCTATTCGATTACCGATGAGAGTGCCATCAAGCGCGGTACCGTCATCTCCACCATCTTCGCCTTCATCGTGGCTGGCGGTTGCTACTTCCTCGGCGGTTTCGGTCGTCTCTACGACCCAGTGATCAATCCTGCCACTGGTAAGATCGCCTTCGACTCGATCGTGCCTGCGATGCTGGTCACCCTGCCCGATGTGCTCATCGCCCTCGTGGTGCTGCTGGTGCTCTCGGCCTCGATGTCAACCCTCGCCTCACTGGTGCTCACCTCCAGTTCTACGATGACCCTCGACCTCATCTACCGCGACAAGAAGTCACTGCCTGGTGAGGTGGAAGAGGGTGCCATCGATGATATTGTGTCAGAGAAGGTGGAGCGTCGTAAGGTCGTGGTGATGCGTGTGCTCATCATGTTCTTCATCGCCATCTCCCTGTTGATCGCCCTGAATCCGCCGACGTTCATCGCCCAGTTGATGGGTATCTCATGGGGTGCCCTGGCTGGTGCCTTCCTGGCTCCGTTCATGTTGGGTCTCTACTGGCGTGGGGTTACCACC
>JAFRMM010000031.1 GCA_017430675.1 Prevotella sp. | reverse complement strand
CCCTTGCCGACAATGCCCGGAAGTTTACCGAGAAAGGCGGAGAGGTGAAGGTGTCTGCCACGGAGGGAGAGCAATATGTGGAGATAGCGGTGGAAGATACCGGTAACGGTATGACTGAAGAACAACTGGCTCATCTCTTTGATCATAAGATTGTGGAGGGTCATGGCTTCGGCTTGCTGAACTGCAAGGGTATCATCGAGAAGTACCGTAAGATCAGTCAGATCTTCTCTGTCTGCAGCATCGCCGCTACCAGTCAGTTGGGAAAGGGAACCCGTCTCTTCTTCCGACTGCCGAAAGGTGTGCTGCGCCTGATCCTGGTGCTGTTGTCGTTTGGTTGTCTGACGGCACAGGCACAAGGGCTTACGCCTTTGGAGAAAGCCAATGCCTTTGCAGATTCTGCCTATTTCTCGAATATTAATGGTACGTTTGAACGCACGATGCAGTTTGCCGACTCCTGTCGCTATTACTTGAATGTCCATTATAAGTCCTTGAATCCGAAGGGGCGTGACCTGATGCTGGCAGAGGGTGATGCCTCCTTGACGTATCCTGAGATCAGATGGTTCCATGATAGTGTGAAGACCAACTACACTGTGATTCTCGATATCCGAAACGAGAGTGCAGTAGCAGCGTTGGCCCTCCACCAGTGGCATCTTTATAATTATAACAACCGTATCTACACCCAACTCTTCAAGGAGATGTCGGCAGATAACTCGTTGGGTGAATACTGTAGGGCTATGCAACAGTCACAGACCAACAAGACGGTGGGTGTCATCCTGCTGGTGCTGTTGTTGGTATCCATCGTACCAGCCTGGTATCTGCTCTATTATCGTCATCGTCTCTATGACCGTTTTATGAAGGATCAACAACGTGAGACAGAGTTTGAGATGTTGGATGATGAGATCCGTCGTATGGAGTTGGAAGACAATAACCTGCACGTGACGAATGCCGTACTCGATAACTGTCTCTCGACCCTGAAACACGAGACGATGTATTATCCCAGCCGTATTTGTCAGTTGTTGGATGCAGGTGATATGGCGTCATTGGCAGAGGTGGCCACCTATTATCGTGAACTCTATGGTATTCTCAGTGCACAGGCGATGCATCAGGTGGCACCGATAAAACTTCATCTGAAACCTCTGCAGCATGGGATCCTCGGAGACGAGAACCTCGTGCGTTACCTCTTTGAGATCTTGAAGAAGCAGTCGGGAGAAAAACATCCCGATATCCAGTATTTACCACAGGACGGTCCCTATGTGGAGATCCATATCCCCATGCCTCAATTGAAACTCACAGAGGAACAGGCTCATGAACTCTTCACCCCCTCAAAGGATCATCTGCCGTATCTGCTCTGTAGGCAGATTATCAGGGATCATGGCGAGGCTACCAACAGAAGAGGCTGTGGTATCTATGCCACCTTAATAGAAGGAATAACAAATATGATCATAACATTACCAAGCGTATGGAGAATTTCAAAGTAATCATAGTGGAAGACGTGCCCCTGGAGTTGAAAGGGACACAGGGTATTATCCGTAACGACATCCCCGAGGCTGAGATCATCGGTACGGCAGACAACGAACAGAGTTACTGGCGACTACTGAAGCAGCAGATTCCTGACCTCGTGTTGCTCGACTTAGGTTTGGGTGGCTCTACCACCGTCGGTGTGGAACTGTGCCGACATACCAAGGAGTCGCATCCTGATGTGAAGGTACTGATCTTCACGGGTGAGATCCTGAATGAGAAACTCTGGGTGGATGTGCTCGATGCCGGGGCTGATGGTATCATCCTGAAGACAGGAGAACTTCTTACGAGAAGAGATGTGTCAGCCGTAATGGATGGAAAACAATTGGTGTTCAATGAGCCTATCCTCGAGAAGATTGTGGAGCGTTTCAAGGCTGCCGTCAGTGGACAACTGGTGAAGCAGGAGGCGCTTGTGAACTATGAGATCGATGAGTATGATGAACGTTTCCTGAGACATCTGGCCTTGGGCTATACCAAAGAGCAGATCACCAATCTGAGAGGTATGCCTTTCGGCGTGAAAAGTCTGGAGAAACGTCAGAACGAACTCATCCAGAAACTTTTCCCAGAAGGAACGACAGGTGTGAATGCTACGCGACTGGTGGTAAGAGCCTTGGAATTGCGCGTACTGGATATTGACAACCTCGAACCTGATGACGAGTAAGTACCATCAACGACTGGGCTGGCTCTGTCTGGTGACAGTGATTGCTGAGACATTGCTGGTGATTCTCTCGTGGCTGTTGTCTGCCATGCGGGTGGAAGGGGTGCGCTCGTTGCTCTCCTCAGAAGGTATCAGGTGGTTCTTTAGTTCGTTTAACGACCTGATAGCCTCTCCGGTGTTAGTGTGGCTGCTGGTGTTGATGTGTGCTTTAGGCTGTCTGCAGAAGAGTAGGGTGACTACCATCTTCGGCGGGAAGAAAAGCATTAACTTCCGCGATCGTCTGGCGCTATATGTGGCATTGGCGTTCCTGCTGATCTATGTTGTCATCATCCTCCTGTTGACGTTGATGCCGCATGCCATCCTGCTTTCTGCCACGGGTCATCTCTTCCCATCAGCGTTCAGTCGTAGTCTGGTACCTATCACTGCCTTTGGCATCTGTATTTTCAGTGTGGCCTTCGGACTGATGGCTGGTGTGATGCGGAACCTGTCGGATATCCTGCAGGCATTGTCCTTTGGTATCGCCAAGGGAGCACCGCTACTGGTGTTCTACCTCTTTGCAGTACAGTTGGTGGGTTGTCTGCGTTTTGTCTTCGGCTAACGCGTCAAAACAAGACAAGCCCACTGCTGATCCTCTTTCTGCTGTTGCAGGGTGAGTCCTAACGTCTGGGCTTTTTCTATCAAGATCTGACAATCGTCGGTATAGAAACCGCTCAGGATTAGCGTAGCATCAGCATTCATCTTCGATACAAACTGAGGCATATCGTTCAACAGAATGTTACGGTTGATATTTGCCATCACCAAATCGAAGGTGCCTTCCACCTTATTTAATATAGAGGCATCGCCCAAGAGAGATGTGAAGCGGTTATCTACCTGGTTGATGACGGCATTGTGGCGTGCATTATCTACCGACCACTCATCGATATCATAGCCGACAGCCTCCTGTGCACCCAGTTTGAGGGCACAGATGGAAAGGATACCCGTACCTGTACCACAATCGAGAACTCTGCCTTTTGGTTGCAGTTCCAAAAGGGTAGAACAGATCATCCTTGTAGTTTCGTGAGTACCCGTGCCGAAGGCTAACTTCGCATCGATCTCAATAGAAATGTCTGGTATGCTGTCAGGCAGATGACGCCCATCATGGATAATCAGGTTATCAGAGATAACAATCGGTTCAAAGCCTTCTTGTTCCCACTGCTCATTCCAATCGCGATCCTCTGCCTCCCGAATATCATAACTGATGGTGGTATCCTCAAAGGGGAAATCCTCTAAGGCTGTCTTGAGTACTGATACGTCAAAAAGACTTTGTTGGACATAGCCCTTCAGGCCAGTTACCGTTTCTTCAAAAGTCTCGAATCCTACTTCTCCTGCCATTGCGGCAAGCACGTCACTTGCATCGACAGAATAGGGCGAAATGGTAAAATCTACTTCGAAATACTTCATAAGATGTTAATTTTTAGCGCAAAATTACAAAAAATAGGGAATTTCCTCTCATAAGTTAGGGTTTTTCCCTAATTTTGCACTAAAATTCGTTGTATTTTTGCAACGTGAATCATTAAAACGACGAAGAAGATGAAAAAACTGTTATTAATTTCCATGCTTGTCGGAGCCATGCCGTTGGCAATGATGGCTCAGGATGATGACCTCTATTTCGTGTCGAAAAAGAAAAAGTCGGCAGTGGTAGAGGAGGCGCAGGATCAGTTCGGCATGCCGAAGGATACCTATTATGCTGGCAGTAATCGTAGTGTGGATGAATATAACCGCAGGTTCAAAAGCCAGGTGGAGCAGATTGACTCTGTAGATTCCCTCCGAGAGGACTTCCAACTGACGAAGCGAATGACCCGCTTCGATGAATATCAGTTG
>JAFRMM010000030.1 GCA_017430675.1 Prevotella sp. | reverse complement strand
GTACACTTAGAAATATTTTTTCTATAGTTATGCCGCAAATTTTATTGCCTTATGTCTATTGTCTAGCAACTTCACAAAGGTACGAATTTTTCTTCAATTATGCAAATTTATAAGCGATTATTTTTACTTTGGTTTGAACTTTTTTTCAACCGAGGTTATTCCAGTTATAACTTATTCACTTTGGACATTAACATTCTGAGAATTCATAAGGTGTAAATTTAATTTAATCTGTTAGTTTGGCAGATTTGGCTATATTCCACCCGCCGGAGCGACATAATCCGCTTGAAATATAATAAGGCTCGCAGCGGTATGAATGATATAAAAATGGGCTCCGCTGAGCCAGCGAATTGTTAAACTTTAATCGTAATAATATGAAAACTTTACCATCTCACGAAGGAAAAAACTAAAACTATGATTATATCTCTTCGTCGCTGTTCTCTGGTTGTATGAAGCCGATGGGCTTACGTGTCTTCGTCTCAGATGGCTTGGCTTGCAGTTCTGCAAGGGCTGTGCTGATAGCATCGAGTTGAGTCCGGGTGCTCTCGTTTATGTCGTTCTGATCACGTAAAGTCTCGTCCATGTCTATTCGGAGTTGTATCGCTATTGAGAAGGCCAGAAAGCATAGCTAATCCTTGTTCGGTGAATGCATAAGGCAACTTTCGGGTGCCTCCCCAATTTGAAATTCCATTTTGGAATATCAAGTTTTCTTTTAGTTTTTGAAACTCTTCTTGATTGAGTTGAAACATGAAGTCCAGAGGAAACCTTTTTTGATTTCTCTTTACGGCTTTGTTGAGATTACCAGTTGTGACATGATAGAGATCTGCAAGGTCTTTGTCAAGCATGACCTTTACACCTCTTATCTCATAAATGAGATTCTGAATGTTTTGTAATTCGTCCATAGTCTTATTTTTAAGTGCGACAATTATTTATCGACTGCAAAGGTACTCCAAATATCTGAAATAACCAAATGTCTTTTGTTTTTTAGAGTTTTAGTGCGAGGGACAGTCCTTATGGTAAAAGCGTTGGATGATGGTTGGGGTTGCTATGGCGATTCAAGAGAATGGCACTGATTCCTTGGATTACTTTGCGATGCTAAGAGGGTGGGGGCTCGCCAGGGAATAGATGAAACCCGACAAGTACCCGACAAGTCGCGTTGGGGCCTGTCCCTAGTAAATAAGAATCGCACAGAGGATT
Organism: Prevotella sp.; assembly: GCA_017430675.1. The sequence continues at coordinate 9,825 of JAFRMM010000030.1, read as the reverse complement.
GCTCTGTGCGATTCTTGTATTGTAAAGTAAGTGATTAGAGGCTGAACTTGTAACCCGATACTACTCGATAAACATTACCTTGCTGGAATCGCGTGGTTTAGCCTCGGGTGTCTCATCGGGATAGCCGACTGCCAGGATGTAGTTGATCTTATAGTCAATGGGGATACCCAATGCTTCACGGAAGAACTCGGACTTGGGATCGCTCTGGATAAAACGGACGATACCGCCGAGACAGCAGGTGCCGAGACCTATCGACTGGGCTGCCAGCATAATGTTCTGACCCAGCATACCGGCATCAATCTCACCACCGCCTTTCGCAGGCGTGCATACCAATATAATATTAGGCGCATTGCGGAACAGGTTTTTGAAGCCCTTGTCGCGGGCTACTTGCTTGGCGTTTTGTTGCTTAAACACATCGTTCACTTGAGCGAGCAACTCCTGATTCTCTACCACGCGCAGAACCCAAGGCTGACGGTTACTGCCACTGGGGGCGTTGATGCCACACTCGACCAGATAGGCGAGTTTCTCGTGCTCTACAGGCTTATCGAGATACTTACGGATAGAACGGCGGGCCATGATGGCCTGGGTCACTGGGTTGTCGAGCGGTAATGCTTCAATAGCCGTTGAATCGACCATTGTTGAATCAACGGTTTCCTGTGCCATGGCGTTGCATGTACAGAAGGCTGTCAGGCAGCATGCTAAAATTAGTTTCTTCATTTTGTTGGTTTTTTTATGGGGTTATTGTTTTCTGACGATGACACTGCCACTGGCCTGATGGGTGGCGAGGATGAGCACCTCGGCAATCTGGACGTGGGCGGGGGCATTGGCTGCATAGACGGCTACATCGGCGATGTCGTCGCCCGTCAATGGTTTGATGCCCTGATAGAGTTTGCTGGCGCGATCGGTATCGCCCTTGAAACGGATATTACTGAAGTTGGTTTCCACGAGACCTGGCTTGAGGTTGGTGACCCGTACGGCGGTGTCGGCCACATCGATACGGAGACCGTCGGAGAGGGCTTTCACAGCAGCCTTCGTGGCACAATATACATTGCCTCCTGCATAGGCGGCATCGCCAGCCACGGAACCGATGTTAATGATATGTCCGCTATTGCGTGTAATCATTTTTGGTACAATCAGACGCGTCATGGTGAGCAGGCCTTTGATGTTGGTGTCGATCATTGCCTCCCAGTCGTCTAAGTCGCCTTCGTATTCGGGTTCGAGACCAAGGGCGAGACCAGCGTTATTTACTAGCACATCGATCTGTTGCCAGGCGGCGGGCAGACTCTCAATGGCCTGACGGGCTGCCTCCCGATCGCGCACGTCGAAGGCGAGGGTAAGTACCTCGGTGCCTTGCGCCTGCAGTTCTGAACTGATGGCTGACAATTTTCCGGTGTTACGACCTGTCAGAATCAGACGGTCGCCATTCTGGGCAAATTTGCGGGCACAACCGAGTCCGATTCCACTCGTAGCCCCAGTGATAAGTACAGTTTTCATGTCTTTTTTAATGATTTCGGTTGCAAAGATACAATTTTTTATGAATGATTCGCACATATTTGGCATTTTTTTTGTAATTTTGCAGCCTGAAAATAAACATTATATCATGCAGAAGGAAGAATTTCAGTCTTATCTGGAGAAATATGCCGATCAGATAGAGCATTTCCGCCAACTTGCACACGACCTTCATCAGAGTGTGAATCAGACGTATGCAGGTATGTTTCCATATGGTTTCCACCTCGATATGGTGGTGGAAGGCGTGAGGAATTACGGTTATCTTGTTTGCGCGTGCGAGGCAGATGTGCTGCCGCTGTTCTTCGGCGCCTATTTCCACGACAGCATCGAGGATGCCCGTGTGACGTACAACGATGTGTTGCGTATGGCGAGGGCTGAGATGACGGAGGAACAGGCTCTGTTGGCGACGGAGATCGTGTATGCCCTGACTAACGACAAGGGGCGCACCAGGGCTGAAAGGGCAGGGGAGAAATACTACCAGGGGATCCGTGAGACCCCGTATGCCCCGTTCGTGAAACTCTGCGACCGACTCGCCAATATCACGTATTCATGTACTGGCGAAGGCAATAAGGGTACCAGGATGAGGGAGGTCTATAAGGGCGAGATGCCCCACTTCCTGCCTGCCATCAATCCGCACAGCGACGATCCGCGTCTGGCGGTGCCCGTAGAGGTGGTGGAAGCCTTGGCAGAGATCTTGATCGAAGAAGTGGACAAGGATGAGATTCGTCGTCAATGGGGTGAGATCTGAGATGGAGAATAAAAACAGAAAAACTTTCGGTAATGCCTGGATGCACCGTACGCTGATCAAACTGTTACGCAGGGTGGACATCCGTTATGTCTATCGTTTTATGGCGGTGTGCGTGATCCCTGTGGCGATGGTGTTCAGTCCTGGTGCGAGGATCGCCTACCAGTATTTCCGTAAACGGAGAGGACAGAGTCGTTGGCAGGCATTTCTGAGCACCTATCGCAACCACTGTCTGTTCGGACAGACGGTGATCGATAAGTTTGCGATGTATGCAGGTCATCATTTCGAGGTTCACTCTATAGGTCATGAGCACTTTTACGCGCACGTGCGCGAAGACCAGCCTGTGATGCTGCTGAATGCCCATGTCGGCTGTAGTGAGATGGTGGGCTATAACCTCAGTCAGACCAAGCCTTGTAATGTCTTGGTGTATGGCGGCGAGAAGCAGGAGTTGATGGAATACCGAAAGAAGCAGTTTGCTGACATGGGTATCAAGATGATCCCTGTGGGAGTGGATGGCGTGGACATCATGGAGATTGTGGATTGTCTGGATCGTGGCGAGGCGCTGAGTGTGTTTGCCGACCGCTTTATGAATCCGAAGAAGGTGCTTCATTCGACGATCCACGGCTTCAAGGTAAAACTCTCCCGAGGTCCATTCTCCCTGGCTGTGAACAGAGGTCTCGAGGTGTATATGGTCCTGGCGATGAAACAGCAGGACGGCTCGTACGACGGCAGGATCATCTATCTGGATTACGACAAGACGTTGCCTCATCGCGAACAGCGTCAGCAGTTGGCGGATCTCTATACCGCAGAAATAGAAAAGATACTCGAAGACTACCCGTTGCAGTGGTTTAACTACTTCAACATCTGGGAGGATGAGTAGAAAAAGATAACAATAGCATGGAATTAAGTGCAGGATTAAAAAAAGTTTATACAGCAGAACAGCAGTCGGCTGGGGAGGCTCAGCGCTATGCACAGATCATAGCCTGGGGGCCTATGGTTTTCCAGACGGCAAGGATCATGGTGAAGTGGGGCATCCTGGAGTTGATCAACCAGTCGGCCAACGGACTCACTCGTGAGGAGATCTGCAAAGAGACAAGACTCTCTGACTATGCCGTGAAGTGCCTGGTGGAAGCATCGCTCTCCATCGGCATCATCGTGGTGGATCCCGAGACCGACCGTTTCAGTATTACGAAGGCAGGGTGGTTCCTCCTGAACGATCAATCTACGAGGGTGAATCTGGATATGAATCACGACGTGAACTATCAGGGTATGTTCTATCTGGACGAGTCGCTGAAACAGGGGCGTCCCGTAGGTCTGAAAACCTTGGGCGACTGGCCTACACTGTATGAGGGCTTGTCGGAATTCCCCCAGCAGGTGAAGGAGAGTTGGCTGAACTTCGACCATTTCTACAGCGACGAGTCGTTTGAAGAGGCTTTGAAGATCGTGTTTGATGAGTATCAGGTGAAGCGGCTCTACGATGTGGGCGGCAATACGGGTAAGTGGGCACTGCAGTGCGTCGGTTATAGTACGGATGCCGAAGTGACCGTCCTCGACCTGCCCCAGCAGATCAAGATGATGCAGGAGAATACGGCAGGCAAGCAGGGAGCGGAGCGAATCAAGGGCTTCCCGATCAACTTCCTCGACGAGCAGGCTGCGTTCCCCAAGCAGGAGGGACTCGATGCCATCTGGATGAGTCAGTTCCTGGACTGTTTCAGTATGGAGCAGATCGTGAGTATCCTGAAACGGGCTCAGGCGGCGATGACTGCCGACACCCGTATCTTCATCATGGAGACGCTATGGGACCGTCAGCGGTTTGATACCGCCGCCCTCTGTCTCACGATGACGAGCCTTTACTTCACGGCGATGGCGAACGGCAACTCGAAGATGTATAACACCGAGGATATGGAAAAGTGCATCCGTGAGGCTGGTCTGGAGATTGAGCAACTGTATGATCATCTCGGACTGGGTCATACCATCATTGTGGCGAAGAAAGCAAAATAAACAACCGACCAAATAAAATGGAAAGAACAGAAATTGAACAGAAAGTGAGGGCGTTTCTGATCGACGACCTCGAGATCGACGAAGACAAGGTGTTCCCTGAATCCAGACTGAAGGAGGATATGGGCATTGACAGTCTGGATTATGTGGACATCGTGGCAGTGGTGCTGTCAACCTTTGGTGTCAAGGTGAATATCGAGAAAATGAAGGCAGTGAAGACCCTGTCGCAGTTTATTGACTATCTGGAAACCGAATTGAAACAGAAATAATCATGGAGTTAGAACAGATTGAAATGGCTTCTCTCATCCCTCAGCGGCCGCCGTTCATGATGGTGGACAAGATCCTGAGTTGTGATGATACCGACGCCGTGACGGAGTTGATGGTGCGGCAGGACAATATCCTGTTGGACGATTCTAAACTCTCGCCGGCAGGTATCGTGGAGAATATGGCACAGTCGTGTGCTGCCAGAATGGGTTGTGTGAACCTATTGCACAATAGGCCTATCAAGTTAGGCTATATTGGAGAGATTAAGAATTTGAAGATTTATCGTCAGCCGCTGCAGGATGAACGTCTGACTACTGAGGTGCATATCCTGATGGATGTGTTTGACATGACACTGGCAAGTGTCTGTACCAAAGTGGGAGAGGAGGTCATTGCAGAGGGCCGTATGAAACTTGCCTCCACCAATATCGAGGCAGAAGGATAATAACAATTAAAAACGAAGAAAAGAGATATGGAAGATTTACTGTTGGAAGTTAAGAATGAGATTATTGAAGCACTTAACTTGGAAGATATGACACCTGAGGATCTGGGGGACGATGATCCTCTGTTCGGTGCCGACGGTCTGGGACTGGACTCTATTGATGCCCTGGAGTTGATCGTGCTCCTGGAGAAGAAATACGGCATCAAACTGCAGGATCCCAAAGACGGCAAGAAGGTGTTTAAGTCTGTCAGAGTGATGGCAGAGTTTATTCAGGCTAACCGTACAAAATAAGACTGTTTTGGAGCCGATTTATATAACGGGAGCAGGTGTCGTATCAGCGATAGGCATAGGCAAGGCAGAGACGTTGGCTTCGCTTCAGACCGAACGGTCGGGTATCCGTGAAATCAGGTATCTGAAGTCCACACATACTGACCTGCCTGTAGGTGAGGTTCAACTGAGTAATGACGAGTTGGCTGAGCGACTCGGGTTAGGGGATAGTCAGCGCTATACCCGTACTGCCCTGATTGGAAAACTCGCCCTGCAGGAAGCCCTGCAGGAAGCCCTGCTCTTAGGACAGCCCTTGGATGAGGTGCATTTTATCTCTGGTACGACCGTTGGTGGGATGGATCGGAGAGAACTGATACATGCCCAGGAGCCTGGTTGCGGACGGGAGATTGCCGAGATCGCCACGCATAACTGTGCGGCATGTACGGAGATGATAGCAGAGGGCCTTGGTGATTTCGCCTCGATGGCGACACTCTCTACAGCCTGTTCGTCGGCCACAAATGCCATCATCACAGGAGCGAATATGTTACGTTGTGGTCTGGCGGATATCGTGGTGGTAGGCGGTGCAGAGTGCCTGTCGCTGTTTCATCTGAATGGCTTTAATGCGTTGATGATCTTAGATCACCAGCCCTGCAGACCGTTCGACAAAGATCGGGCAGGCTTGAACCTCGGAGAAGGTGCAGCCTATCTGGTGATGGAGACGGCGGCATCGGCCCAGCAGCGCGGTCTGAAGCCGAAGTTCGTGCTGAGTGGCTATGCCAACACCTGTGACGCGTTCCACCAGACAGCCTCCTCGCCTGAGGGAGAAGGGGCGTATCTGGCGATGAGTGCCGCCTTGGCGACAGCAGGTCTGAAACCTGAGGATATCCAGTATATCAACGCCCACGGCACAGGTACACCCAACAACGACGAGTCGGAGAGTAAAGCCATCCTGCGTGTGTTTGGTGAACACTATCCCCCTGTATCCTCTACCAAGTCGTTTACGGGTCATACTACGAGTGCATCGGGTAGTATCGAGGCCGTGTTCTGTCTCCTGGCCCTTGAGCACCAGTTTTTACCGAAGAACATCAACTGGAAGACGCCGATGGAAGCGGGTATTCAGCCTGTGACAGAAGAGGTGGCGCATCCCCGTATCCAGCATATCCTCAGTAATGCGTTCGGATTTGGTGGCAATGACTCTTCGTTGATCTTCTCTAAAGTGAATGAATGATGGGAAAAGTATATATCCAAGCAGCAGAACAGATCTCTATCCAGAACCCGCTCTCTGAAGCGTGGATGGAGGAGCCGATCGTCTATCACGAGCCTTTCGTGAAGGCTGTGAACCCTGCGTTCCGCGAGTATATCGCCCCCAATGAGGCCCGACGGATGGGTAACATCATGAAGCGTGCCCTGGTCACCTCGTTGAAGGTGCTGAAGGAAACGGGTATTGGGCATCCTGACGCCATCATCACAGGAACGAGTATCGGCAGTCTGGACTACACGGAAAGGTTCCTGGATGATCTGGTGGAGAACGGCGAGGAGTCGTTGAGTCCCACCTATTTCATGCAGACGACGCATAACACCGTGAGTTCGACGATCAGTATCTACACAGGTACCCACAGTTATAACACCACCTATTCGGAGGGTGGCATCAGTTTCGAACTGGCCTTGAAGGATGCCTGGATGCAGTTCTGTTTAGGACAGATATCCAACGCTCTCGTAGGCGGACATGAAGAGATGATGGCGTCGTATTACGAGTTGCTTCGTACGACGGGTTATGTGGGTGTTGAAGGGATGGTGCCCTGTAGTGAGAGCTCGATGTCGATGATGCTCAATACGCAGGCCTCACCTGAAAACCTCTGTGAGTTGGCTGGTGTCAGCGTCTTCCGTATGAAGTCGGTCCAGAACATCCGCCGACAGTTGGAGATGCTGGCAGAGAAAGCCAATGTCAAAGTGGAGGCCATCCAGACGGTGATGACGGGTGTGAACGGGAATCCGGAGAACGACCGTCTGTATCAGTCCGTACTGGATGAGTTCTTCCCCCAGGCGGAACATCTGCAGTATAAACAACTGTTCGGTGAGAACTTTTCCGTATCGGCATTAGGACTGTATGCGGCTGCTCATCTGATGAAGAAACAAGGCACGCCTTTGATGCTGTTTGTAAACTGCACCATGAATGGCGATTGTGCGTTAGTACTCTTGAAAGGAATATGATTCTGAAGTTATTGCCCATATCGCTCTTGCAGTGTATGCTCCTGACAGGTGGACAGGTGCTGATGAAGTTTGGACTCCTGAAGGCAGGTGACTTCTCCTTCTCGTGGGGCTACTTCGGCCGACTGCTGATCAACTGGCAGTTTATCTGCTGTGGTATCTGCTTTGCCGTCGGTTCCGTGCTCTGGATGTATATCATCAAGAACTTCCCATTAAGCATGGCGTATCCGATGGTGAGTCTGAGTTATGTGATGGGCATGTTTGCGGCGATGATCTTCTTCCATGAGCATATATCGATTGAGAGATGGGTCGGCGTATTCCTGATTCTGTCGGGATGCGTGTTGATAGCGAAATAGAAATTATTAAATGTAGAAATATGTTGAGATCGTTTGTCATACTATTGACGTGTCTGTGTCCCCTGTCAGTGATGGGACAGACCAAACTTACGAGCGAACAGGAGAAGCAGGTGCTGGCAAAGATGGAGAAGTCTTCGAATGCGCTGCGTACGCTGCGGTGCGACTTCGTGCAGTCCAAGCGGATGAAACTCCTGAGTAAGGAGATGCAGTCGAAGGGTGTGCTGTATTTTGTGAAGCCCGACAAGATCAGATGGCAATATACGACACCTTACGACTATACGTTTATCATGAACGGCGACAAGGTGCAGATCAAGTCGGCTAAGTCAACCAAGAATATCGATATCCAGGGTAACAAGATCTTCCGTCAGATCACGACAATCATTCTGAATACCGTGACTGGTGGTGGTATCATGAACTCGGCCGACTTCGATGTGACGTTATTCAAGCAAGGTGATGTGTATTTCGCCAAGATGTTGCCGAAGAAGAAGGAGGTGAAGCAGGTGTATGCTGCCATTGAGGTGTATTTCAACCCTACACTGACGATGGTGGAGAGCATCAAGATGATAGAGAAGTCGGGTGAATACACTACTGTCAAACTGCTGTCTCCCAAAGTGAATACAACGATTAATGAGAGCGTATTTAAGGTTAATTAGTCTGTTGCTACTGTTCTTCCAGTTGCCTTGTCTGGCTCAGGAGGAGATCGTGCTGACTGACTCTGTAGAAGTTGACACCGTTGTCACAGACACTGCAGAGGTCAGACAGTATAATCTGTTGCTGGAAGCGGGCCCACATCAGATCTCGGGTCTCTGTGTGATGAAGATGGCGTCGCCAACAGAGGTCATTGGCACCGTGATCAATGAATTCGGACTGACAGCCTTTGATTTCGAGTACAACGGCAAGAAGACCAAACTGTCGAATCTGCCGCCGTTCTTGGACAAATGGTACATCCGTAAGGTGCTGCAGGGAGATATGTCGTTTTTCTTCTCCAACCTTCCTAAGCAGAAGGATGTGTGGAAGATCAGTAGGCAGATTACCTTCTCGCCTGATGGTGAGATCCACCTGATAAACATCCGATTTAAGATAAAATATACATTTACTCCAATTATAGAAGAATGAGACTGATCAACGATTTATTCGAAGTAGTTTCCACAAAACAGGGTGAGGATAACTACCAGTGCCAGGTGAAGTTCAATCCCGAGCACCGCATTTATAAAGCCCATTTCCCAGGCAACCCTGTGACACCGGGTGTCTGTCTGATGCAGATAGGTGAGGAGATATTAGAAGAGAAATATGGGAAACAACTGCAGTTGAGTGTCGTGAAGACCATCCGGTTCAAGAAGATCGTAGGACCAAATGACACCCCTGTCTATACCTTTACGAAAGAGGTACTGGATCAGGATATGTTGACTGTGGATATTACCGTCTCCGACGAGGCAGATGAGGCTGTTAAGATGTCGCTGCAATATAAGGTGCTGAATGCATAAGGTATGTGTCATCATACCGACGTATAATAATGCCGGGACAATCGCACAGGTCATATCCGATGTGACAGCCTACTGTCAGGATGTGATTGTGGTGAATGATGGTAGTACAGATGAGACTGCTGTCATTCTTCATCGTCTCCCTATGCCCATCACGCTGGTGTCGTACCCTCAGAACAGAGGTAAGGGATATGCACTGGTGAAGGGCTTCAGGAAAGCCAAGGAATTAGGGTTTTCCCATGCGATCACGATTGATGCCGACGGCCAGCATTTCGCTGACGATATACCAATCTTATTAAATAAGATGGAAGAGAAGCCTGAGGCAATCATCGTGGGCTGCAGGAATCTCACGGAGAAGAATATGCCCCGCCAGAACACGTTTGCCAACAAGTTCTCCAACTTCTGGTTCTGTTTGCAGACGGGCATCAACCTCCCTGACACCCAGAGCGGATTCAGACTCTACAACCTGAAGGCGCTGAGACTATTGCCGCTGGTCACCTCGCGCTATGAGGCGGAACTGGAGTTGTTGGTGTTTGCAGCCTGGGCGGGTTGTCCGAT
>JAFRMM010000029.1 GCA_017430675.1 Prevotella sp. | reverse complement strand
GCTCGACTATACGCCGTTCTACGGTGAGATGGGCGGTCAGGTCGGTGACTGCGGTGTGCTCTGCAACGAGGCTGAGACCATCGAGATCATCGACTCCAAGCGCGAGAACAACCAGACGGTGCATATCGTGAAGCAGTTGCCGAAGGATCCCACGGCCCCGTTCATGGCCTGTGTCGATACCGACAAGCGCGACGCCTCTGCCGCCAACCATACCGCCACCCACCTGCTCGACTACGCCCTGAAGCAGGTGCTGGGCGACCATGTGGAGCAGAAGGGCTCGTTCGTTTCAGCCGACACGCTGCGCTTCGACTTCAGCCACTTCGAGAAGGTCAGTGATGAGCAGATCCGTGCCGTGGAGCGCCTGGTGAACGACATGATCCGTCAGGACATCCCCCTCGACGAGCACCGTGACATGCCCTTCGACGAGGCCAAGAAACTCGGTGCCATCGCCCTCTTCGGTGAGAAGTACGGCGACAAGGTGCGCGTGGTGCGCTTCGGACCGTCGTGTGAGTTCTGCGGTGGTATCCATGCCAAGGCTACGGGCAGGATCGGCTTCTTCAAGATCCTCTCAGAGAGCAGTGTGGCCGCCGGTATCCGCCGTATCGAGGCCAAGACGGGCAAGGAGTGCGAGGAACTGCTTTATCAGACCGAGGACATGCTGAAGGTCGTGAAGGCGTTCTTCAACAATGCCAAGGACCTGCAGGGCGTGATCGCCAAGTATATCGAGGAGCACGACTCCATGAAGAAGGATATCGAGCAGTTCCAGGCCCAGCGCGTGCAGGCTCTGGCGCAGGATCTGGTCAGCAAGGCTCGCACCGTCAATGGTGTGACGGTCATCACGGGACAGTTCAATATGATGGCGAATGCCGCCAAGGACCTCGTATTCAAGGTGCGCGAACTCGTGCCCGAGAACCTTCTCTGTGTGGTGGGTACCGTCTTCGACGGCAAGCCGCTGCTGAACGTGATGCTGAGCGACGATATGGTGAAGGACCACGGCCTGAATGCCGGTCAGTTGGTGCGCGAGGCCGCCAAACTGATGCAGGGCGGCGGTGGCGGACAGCCCCACTTCGCCAGTGCCGGCGGTAAGAATGCCGACGGTCTCTCGGCTGCCATCGACAAGGTAGTTGAATTATGTAATTTGTAATAACAGAAAGAATATGGCGCTGAATCTGAACAAGAACCTGAAACTCTACTACTCCATCAAGGAGGTTGCGGAGATGTTTGAACTCAACGAGAGTACGTTACGCTATTGGGAGCAGGAGTTCCCGTTCCTGAAACCCAAGACGACAGGCCCCGCCAAGGTGCGCCAGTATCAGGAGAAGGATATCGAGCAGATCAGGCTGATCCATAATCTCGTGAAGGTGCGCGGCTTCAAGTTGGCGGCAGCACGTAAGATCCTGACGCAGAACCGCAAGGGAGCCGACAAGAAGGCCGACGTGCTAGAGTCGCTGATGGATGTGCGGAGCGAACTCCAGGCACTGAAGAAGCAGTTGGACTATCTGCAATAGCATCATGAAGAAGCCTCCCACTTCGGGAGGCTTCTTCTATTACATGATCTGGGATATTTCCTTGAGATCAGAGATCTTCTTCAGGTTGTTGATGATCTTCTGTACATCCTCGCGGTCATGGACGCGCAGGTCGATGCTGCCGTCGAAGATGCCGTCCTCGCAGGTGATCTGAACCTTGTGGATGTTGACGTTCATCTGTGAGGAGACAATCTGGGTGATCTCGTTGAGCAGACCCACGCGGTCGATGCCGCCCAGACGGATGGTGGCATTGAAGAAGAGAATCTTGTGCATGTCCCACTTGATGTCAAGGATGCGGTTGCCGAAACTCGACTTGAGTTTGGCGGCTACGGGACAGGCGCGCTTGTGGATCTCGATCTGGTTCTTGTTGTTGATATAGCCGAGGGCGTCATCGCCAGGAATGGGGTGGCAGCAGCCTTGGAACTTGTACTGGTTGATGTTCTCCTCGGAGAGATAGACGGGCTTCTTGCGGTTGAACTTCTCCGGCACGATGAACAGTTCCTGTTTCGGCGGCTCTTCCTTCTTCTTCCTGCTGACAAACGGCACGTATTTACGCCAGCCTCCCTGACTGTCGGAGACCTTGTCTTTGCCGTTGAGTTTGTCGAGGTCTTTCTCTCCTAAGATGACGATCTTCTCACCGATGGCCAGGAAGAACTCATTGCGCTTGCTGTAGTCGTGGAACTCCGCCAACTGGTCTGTCAGGGCGAGACTGGGCTCGAAGCCGTTCTTCTGGAGGAAGGCGTTGAGTGTCTCTTCTCCCTGCCGCTGGGTCTCACGGTTGTCACGGCGGATGATGGCCTGGATCTTCGCCTTGGCCTTGGCCGTGGAGACGAAGTTGATCCACTGGGGACTGACATGCTGCGACTTCGACGTGAGGATCTCCACCTGGTCGCCGCTCTGCAACTTATGGGAGAGGGGCACCAGTTTGTGGTTCACCTTGGCACCGATGCAGTGGCTGCCGAGGAAGGTGTGGATGGTGAAGGCGAAGTCGAGGGCTGTACAGCCGGCGGGCATCGTGCGGATCTCACCCTTCGGCGTGAAGACGAAGATCTCGCTGGCGAAGAGGTTTAACTTGATGGTGTCGAGGAAGTCCATGGCGTCGGGCTGCGGGTCGTCGAGGATCTCCTTGATGGTGCGCAGCCAGTCGTTCAGTTCGTTCTCGTCCTCCGTGTATTCCTCTTCCACGCCGTCCTTGTATTTCCAGTGGGCGGCGAAGCCCTGCTCGGCGATCTCGTCCATACGGTCGGAGCGGATCTGTACCTCTATCCAACGGCCCTGCTTCGACATCAGCGTCACGTGGAGCGCCTGGTAGCCGTTGGCCTTCGGCTGGGAGAGCCAGTCACGCAGACGGTCCGGGTGCGACTTGTAGATCTTCGAGATGGCGACGTAGATATTGAAGCACTCGTTGACCTCCTCCTCACGGACTTTCGGCGTGAAGATGATGCGCACGGCGAGGATGTCGTAGATCTCCTCGAAGGTGACGTGCTTGTTCTGCATCTTGTTCCAGATGGAGAAGGGACTCTTGACGCGCTCCTTGATCTCGTACTGGATACCCATGCGCTTCAGGGCGTCCTCGATGGGGTTGGTGAACTGCGTGAACAGTTCGTCGCGGGAGGCGCGTGTCGATTCCAACTTCTTCTCGATGGCTGCATACTCGTCGGGATGCTCGAACTTGAAACTGAGGTTCTCCAGTTCCGACTTGATCTTGTTCAGTCCCAGGCGGTTGGCCAGTGGCGCGTAGATATAGAGTGTCTCACCGGCAATCTTGTACTGTTTGTTGGCGGGCTGGGACTCCAGCGTCCGCATGTTATGCAGACGGTCGCAGATCTTGATGAGGATCACGCGGATATCGTCGCTCATCGTCAGCAGCAGTTTCTTGAAGTTCTCCGCCTGGGCGGAGGCCTGCTCACCGAAGATGCCGCCGCTGATCTTCGTCAGACCATCGACGATCTGTGCAATCTTAGCCCCGAAGATGTTCTCGATGTCCTCAACGGTATAGTCGGTATCCTCCACCACGTCGTGGAGCAGGGCAGAGCAGATGCTGGTGGAGCCGAGACCGATCTCCGAACAGGCGATCTGGGCGACGGCGATGGGATGCATGATGTAGGGCTCTCCCGACAGACGGCGCACACCTTTGTGGGCCTGACGGGCGAAGTTGAAGGCCTTCGTGATGAGATCAACCTTCTTTCGGTGGCGCGAGGCCTTGTAGTCGTCCAGCAGTTTCTGGAACGCCTCGTTGATCAGTTGGTCGTCAGCCTCTTCAATGGTCATCTGCTCTACCTCGTCCATATCATATCCTCCTCTTCATTTCTTACACTCCTACTTCACCCGCAGTTTCTTGCCAGCCTGGATATTGGTGCCCTTGATGCCGTTCAGTTGCTTGAGTTTGGCCACGGTCGTACCGTTGCGCTTGGCGATCTCCGAGAGGGTCTGACCCTTCTTAATGGTCACCGACGTGCCAGAGGATGCCGATGAACGGGTACGCTTGGAAGAGCGGCTGTTCCTCGTCGCCCGGGAGGAGCGGCGCCCGCTCCTGCGGTTATAGGCGCTGCGACGGCTGCGCGAGAACGTCGGCAGGTCGTCGTTCACATCCACCACAGCCCGTTTGGTCAGGAACTCACTGGCACGGTAGTTATAGACGGAGTCCTCGTGGTCGAGGAAGTTGCCCACGTCACTGATGGTCATCTTGATGGCCGACGGCTTGGTCAGGCCAGGCACCACGTCATGGCGGTATTCGGGATTCAGGGCGCGCAACTGCTCGATGTCGATGCCGAGGGCACCGGCGATCTGTCCCAGGTGTACGTTCTTGCTGACGACGACGGTATCCGTCTGCAACGGCAGTTTCGTGGTCATCGGACAGATATTGTGCTCGCAGTAGTAGGTCATGATGTAGTTGGCGGCGATGAAGGCCGGCACGTAGCCGCGGGTCTCGGCGGGCAGGTAGGGATATAACTGCCAATAGTCCTTGTCCTCTGGCGTGATGGCGTCCTCGTCGGTGCGCCCTTTGGCTGCGCGATAGCGCTGGATGGCTTTCTTGATATTCTGCGGACCGCAGTTGTAGGCGGCGATCACCAGGTTCCAGTCGCCGAAGATACGGTAGAGGTCGCTCAGCAGATGGGCGGCGGCGTATGACGCCTTCACGGGGTCGCGACGCTCATCGACGAGTGAGTTGATGGTCAGCCCGTACTGCTTGGCGGTGGCGGGCATGAACTGCCAGAGGCCCCCGGCTCCCACACGCGATACGGCCTTCGGGTTCAGCGCCGACTCGATGATGGGGAGGTACTTCAGTTCCAGCGGTATCTGATAGGCCTCCAGGGCCTCCTCGAAGATGGGCACGTAGAAGTTGAACGCGCCCAGCATATAACTGACGGAGTAGCGCAGTCGTCCGGCATAGCGGTCGATGAAGCGCTGCACGATGTCGTTATAGGCCAGTTCCATGACGGAGGGGATGCGCTGCAGACGCTCGATATAGACCTCCTTGGGGTAGGTGGGGTTCTCGTTGCTCATCTCGCAGTCGCCCGGCGTACCGAGATAGGTCTTCGACATATAGAGGTTCAGCAGACTGTCGAGGTCGTAGGTCATGGCCTCGGGGAACTCGATGACCTCCTCGTTGCCGTCCTTGTCTGTGACGGCAATCTCGTCCTCGGCCCTTACCTCTGCCGTCTCTTCCTCATCGATCTCATCCTCTTCTTCTTCTTCGACTTCCACCTCATCGATCACTACCTGCGCATGCAAGGATAAGGGTAAAAAGGCAAAAAGGTAAAAGGGTAGGAACCATTTCACCAGCCAATTCGCCTGTTTCTTGCTTATGTTTAATATTCTTGTCATATTCTTTATGTTTATTTGATGTTCTATTAAAAGTTCAGGCTGCATTGCAGACCTACGGACGAGTTGTCCAGCGGGTTCCCTGAGGAATGGTTGTTGATGATCGTCGGCTCCACCTTCAGGCTCAGGTCCTTGGAGATGTCGAACACCGACAGTTCTGCATCCACGTAAGCGTCGATCACCGAGAGCGCATAGACGCCTAGCATGACGAAGAAACTCAGGTCGCGCCAGCGGCGGTATTTGTCCTTGCGCTTCTTGAAGATATCCTTATAGCGCTCACGCTGGGCATCGGTGGTGATCTGCATGCCGAGGTGCAGGAACTGGTTGTAACTCTGTGTGCCAGGGTCATCGTCCATCAGGTCCAGATAGGCCTGGGAGTAGTCCTTGTACATGGCGTTGTTCCAACTCATTGCATAGATGCAGCCCATGAATCCTCCATAGACCAGCGGCAGTTTCCAGTACTTGCGGTTGTAGATCTGGCCGCCGCCGGGGATGACAAGTGCCAGCCACAGGGCTCTCTGTGGATTGGGCGTCCATGTGGCCATGTCCCTGCTGGGCTTCAGTTTCTTGACCGTCTTGTCGATGACCACAGAGGCAGAGTCTTCCTTGAAGTGTGACAGGCTCTGATCAACCACCTTCATCAGACTGTCGGCTGTCAGCGTGAATGTACTGTCAACGGTCAGCGTGAAGGTACTGTCGGCTGTCAGCGTGAAGGTGCTGTCCACGTGCAGCGACGAGAGGAGGCTGTCAACGACAATCTTCGTCTGGGCACTGCTCTGGCAGATACCCGCCAACAGGATGGTGCCCATCAGGAACGTCCGTGCCGATGTCAATAAGTCGTGTCTCAACGCTTAGCCTTTCATCTTGTCAATGATGTTCATGACATGCTCCAGTTCTTCCTCGTTGGCGTAGGGGATGCTAATCTTCCCCTTTCCCTGAGGGGAGCAGGTCATCTGTACCCTGACCTTGAAGAGTTCAGACAAACGGTCTCTCAGGATGGAATATTCCAGCGGCAACTGGGAACTGGGAGCCACGGTCCGTTTCACGGTCTGCAGATTCTCGCCGTTCTTGAGCATCTGCACCATCTCCTCTACCTTACGCACGGAATAGCCGTTGCGCTGTACCTCCTTGAAGAGTTTCAGTTGGGCCGAAGGACTGTCGAGCGACAGCAGGGCACGGGCGTGGCCCATGTCCATCTCCTTGTTTTTCAAGGCCATCTGTATCTGAGCCGGCAACTTCAGCAGACGGAGATAGTTGGTAATCGACGTGCGGCTCTTGCCGACGCGGGAGGAGATTCGCTCCTGTGTCATGCCAGTTGTCTCCGACAGGTGCTGGTAGGCGAGGGCAATCTCGATGGCGTTCAGATCCTCGCGCTGGATATTCTCCACGAGGGCCATCTCCATGACATTGTCATCCTCAGCAGTTCTGATGTAGGCGGGAATGGTCTTGAGCCCGGCTATCTGCGAAGCCCGCCAACGGCGCTCGCCGGCGATGATCTGATATTTCCCGTCAGCGGTCTGACGGAGGGTGATGGGGGTGATAATGCCGATCTCATGGATGCTGGCGGCGAGTTCCTTGAGGGCTCCCGCATCAAACTCCCGTCGCGGCTGGTTGGGATTAGCCTCTATCAGGTCGATGGCAATCTCGCTGAGGTTCGACGTGCCCTGTGTCTGGATGTCACTGGTGTTGATCAGTGCATCCAGTCCCCGTCCTTTACCGGTTCCTATGTTGTCCAGGCCTCTGCCCAGGACATTACGGTCATATTTCTTCTTAACGGCCATAGTTTTTGGTTATTTGTTTCTGTGTATGATTTCCTTAGCCAGAGCCAGGTGGTTCTTGCTGCCCGTGGAGTCGGCGTCGTACAGGATGACAGGCAGACCGTGGCTGGGAGCCTCGGAGAGTTTGACGTTACGCTGGATGACGGTCTTGAACACCAGTTCTTGGAAGTGGCGTTTCACCTCGTCGTAGATCTGGTTGGCCAGACGCAGACGGCTGTCGAACATCGTCAACAGGAACCCTTCGATCTCCAGGCGCTGGTTCAACTTGTTCTTGATGATTTTAATGGTGTTGAGCAACTTGCTGATGCCCTCGAGGGCGAAGTACTCGCACTGCACGGGGATGATCACGGAGTCTGCAGCCGTCAGGGCGTTCACCGTGATGAGGCCCAGCGACGGGGAACAGTCGATGAGGATATAGTCATACTCGTTACGGACAGGTTCCAGCAGATTCTTGATAACCTTCTCCCTGTCGTCCAGGTTCAGCATCTCTATCTCTGCTCCCACCAGGTCGATATGGCTGGGGATGATGTCCAGACCTTCGATGTCCGTCGTATAGACGGCTTCGTGAACGTCTGTCCCGTTGATGATACATTCGTATAAGGAACACTCCACTTCCGTGATATCGACGCCCAAACCGCTGGAGGCATTTGCCTGCGGGTCAGCATCTACCACCAGTACTGTCTTTTCCAAGGTGGCGAGTGAGGCGGCCAGGTTGATGGTTGTCGTGGTCTTTCCCACGCCGCCCTTCTGGTTTGCCAATGCAATAATCTTACCCATTTCTTTCTAACTAATCTTGTGTATAAATGAGAAATTTGAGCGCAAAGTTACATATTTTCGCCGAGAAATCCGTTCATTTAAACCTTTTTTCGTACTTTTGCAGTCAAATAGTTCATATTTTATGGAAATTAAACGACCATTACTACTTATTTCCAACGATGACGGCTATCAGGCAAAGGGCATCAACTGTCTGGTGGAGATGCTGTCCGACTACGGTGACATCATCGTCTGTGCACCGGAATCAGCCTGTAGCGGTTTCTCCTGTGCTTTCTCTGCCACCACCCCCCTCCGCCTCCAACTACGGGAGCGGCGCACCTTTCCTGTATCCTCCCCCTCTGAGGGGGAGCACGAGAGGGTTGTCGAGATCTGGTCCTGCAACGGCACGCCCGTGGATTGTGTGAAGATGGCCCTGGCGGAGATCGTCCCGCGGAAGCCCGACATGGTTATCGGCGGTATCAACCACGGTGACAACGCCTCCGTGAATGCCCATTACAGCGGTACGATGGGCATCACCATCGAGGGCTGCATGAAGTATATCCCCTCCGTGGCCTTCTCCCTCTGCGACCATCGGGAGGATGCGGATTTCGAGCCGCTGCGCCTCCTAATCCGGGAGATTACCGTGAAAGTCCTCGAAGAGGGCCTCCCCCTCGGCGTCTGCCTGAATGTGAATTTCCCCCTAATCCTAGGAAATCCTAGGAATCCCCTAGGAGATCCTAGGAGTCCTAGGAAACCCTATAACGGCGTAAAAGTCTGCCGGATGGCCAAGGGCACCTGGGGCAACGAAGTCACCAAGTGCCATCATCCCCGCGGCTACGACTACTGGTGGATGGTGGGCAGTTATACCAACGACGAGCCTTCGGCGGAAGATACCGACAACTGGGCCTTGACGCACGGCTATGTGGCCATCACACCGACGCAGATCGACGTCACCGCCTATTCCGCCCTCGACCTCATCCACTCCTGGAACCTAACCGTCTAAATGTCTAATTGTCTAAATGTCTAACTGTCTAATGGTCTAACTGTCTAATGGTCTAATTGTCTAATGCGGTATTATCTTATAGTCGGTGAAGCCTCGGGCGACCTCCATGCATCGCGCCTGATGCGGTCGTTGAAAGGAATTGACAAAGAGGCGGCGTTCCGTTTCTTTGGCGGCGACCTGATGACGGCCGAGGGCGGCACCCGTGTGCGACATTATAAGGAACTGGCCTATATGGGCTTCATCCCCGTGCTGTTGCACCTGCCCACCATCCTGCGGAACATGAGGATGTGTAAGCAGGATATTGCCTCGTGGAAGCCCGACGTGGTGATCCTCGTGGATTATCCTGGTTTCAACCTCGGCATCGCCAAATACGTGAAGGCCGAGGCCATCTGTCCCGTCTATTACTATATCTCTCCGAAGATCTGGGCGTGGAAGGAGTACCGCATCAAGAATATCAAGCGCGATGTGGATGAACTCTTCTCCATCCTGCCCTTCGAGGTGGATTTCTTCGAGAAGAAGCACCATTATCCCATCCACTACGTCGGTAATCCCACGATGAATGAAGTGCGCGATTATCTTTCAGCCTTCCCGCCGACTGGCGGGAAGGCTGGAAAAACGATCGCCCTGCTGGCGGGCTCGCGGAAACAGGAGATCAAGGACAACCTCCCCGCGATGATCGAGGTGGCGAAAGCCTTCCCCCAGTACCAGTTTGTCGTGGCAGGGGCGCCGGGCATCGATGAGGCTTACTATGCGCAGTTCCTCGAAGGCACTGGCATCCAGATTGTCTATAACCAGACCTACGCCCTGCTGGCGAAGGCCCATGCCGCCCTTGTCACCAGTGGCACCGCCACGCTGGAGACGGCCCTCTTCGATGTGCCGCAGGTGGTATGCTACAAGACACCGCTGCCCGGACTGATCGGTTGGCTGCGTAAGAAAGTGCTGAGCGTGAAGTATATCTCACTGGTAAACCTCATTGCCAACCGCGAGGTGGTGACGGAACTGGTGGCCGACACCTTCACGGTGGGGAACATCAGAGAGGAACTGATGAAAATACTTGACGGAGCAGACCGTGTCCGCATGCTCGATGGCTATGCCGATGTGCGGCGTATTCTGAGTGACGGGAACGCGCCCGACAATGCTGCGAGAATCATGTATCAACTCTTAAATAATCAACCTGTATGAACAAATTCCTTGCCTTGCAGGGCTTTGATCCGGCCAGACACTCCGTGAAGGTGGAGATGATGGCGGGACTGACCACGTTCCTGACCATATCCTATATCCTCGCCGTCAACCCGCTGATCCTGAGTGAGACGGGCATGGACAAAGGGGCCCTGTTCTCTGCCACTGTGATTTCCGCAGTTGTCGCTACGCTGGTGATGGCCTTCTATGCCAAACTGCCGTTTGCATTGGCACCAGGCATGGGACTGAATGCCTTCTTCGCCTACACACTCGTCATCATGATGGGCTATACCTGGCAGCAGGCGCTGGCTGCCGTCTGTGTCGAGGGTGTTATCTTCATCCTCCTCACGATATTCAGGGTACGCGAGGCCATCGTCAATGCCATTCCCATCAACCTGCGCTACTCCATCTCCGTGGGTATCGGTCTCTTCATCGCCTATGTCGGTCTGAAGAACGGTGGCGTGATCGTGGCCAGTGGTTCCACCATGACCGCTCTGGGGCCCTGGACGGCGACATCTGTCTTGGCGATGGTGGGTATGCTGGTGGGTGCAGCCCTGATGGCGCTCAAGGTCCGCGGAGCCCTGTTCTACACCATCATTGCCATGACATTGATAGGCATCCCATTTGGCGTGACACAGATACCGGAGGAATTCTCGCTCATCAGTGTCCCCCAATCATTGGCGCCCATCGCCTTCCATCTCGATTTCAGTTGTCTCATCACCTTTGATGTGGAGTATTACATCGTGGTGCTTGTCCTGCTCTTCATGGACCTCTTCGACACCTTAGGCTCTATCATCGGCGCTGCCACCAGTGCGGGCATGGCTGATCCGAAGACGGGCCGCATCCACGGACTGAACCGTGCGCTGATGGCCGATGCCATCGGAACGACCGTGGGTGCCCTCTGCGGTACCTCTACAGTGACCACATACGTGGAGAGCACCACGGGCATCGCCGAGGGCGGACGTACGGGCCTCACCTCGCTGACCGTCGCCCTGCTCTTCCTCATGGCCCTGTTCTTCTCACCGCTCTTCCTGATGATCCCGTCGGCAGCAACAACCAGTGCCCTGGTGCTGGTGGGCGTGCTGATGATGCGTACCATCACGAAGATCGACTTCGACGACTTCACCGAGATCGTCCCCTGCTTTGTCACCATCGTGATGATGCCCTTCACGGCCAGCATCTCCGAGGGTATCGTACTCGGCATGCTCTCCTACGTGCTGGTGAAGGCCATGACAGGCCGGTATCGGGAGATCTCCGTCGTGATGTATATCCTGTCCGCCTTCTTCCTGTTGAAATACGTGATTTATTAATACCTCTTTAAAAAATGACCATTATGAAAAGGATTCTTTTCTTTGCGCTGTTGGCGGTAGCCGCCATCAGTGCGGATGCGCAGAACATCCAGTTCCATTACGACTTCGGGCGTAACATCTATCCTGACGAGGAGGCTGGCCGCCAGAAGGTCACCATCACCGTCGAACAGTTCAAGGCCGACAATCTGGGCTCTTGGTACTATTTTGTCGATCTCGACCTCAGTCGTAAGTTCTTCAAGAGTGCCTACACCGAGATCTCCCGTGAGTTCAACCTCGGCAAGCAGTCACCCATCGCCGCCCATATCGAGTATGACGGTGGCTTGAGTGAGGCCGCTGGCAGTTTCCAGCAGGCTGCCCTGCTCGGTGCCGCCTACAACGGCCACACCGCCGACTTCTCGAAGACCTGGTCAGTGCAGTTGCTCTACAAGCGTTTCTTCAAGAGTTACGACACCACCAGGGCCTATAACAGTGTGCAACTGACAGGTGTCTGGGGTATCAACTTTGCAGGTGGCAAGGGCACCTTCTCCGGCTTCATCGATTTCTGGCGCGGCGAGAACTGGCGTGCAGGAAAGGAGGGGCATGGCATGCTCGTCATCCTCACAGAGCCTCAGATCTGGTATAATATCACGCCGCACATCAGTTTCGGCTCCGAGATAGAGGTCAGCAATAACTTTATCTATAACTTCTATAACGACAAGTCGTTCTTCATCAACCCGACGCTGGCCTTTAAGTATAACTTCTGATCAACAAGAAATCCCGCCAAGCACTGGCGGGATTTCTTCTTTTTATCTGATCACCACTTTCTTGCCATCCTTGATATAGAGGCCTTTCCTGGTGGGCGGGCCTATCCGCTGGCCGTTGATGGTGTACCACTGGGCGTGGCTGTCGGCAGAAGCCTCCACCTCGTCAATGGCGGTGGGCGGCTCTGGCGTCGGTGTGGGC
>JAFRMM010000228.1 GCA_017430675.1 Prevotella sp. | reverse complement strand
GGTGAATGTCCTCAGTGGCGGCGAGCGAATGCGCTGTATGATAGCTCGAATGCAGCTGAAGAATGCCAACTGCCTGATTCTGGACACGCCCACGAACCACCTCGACCTCGAAAGCATCCAGGCGTTCAACAACAACCTGATACAGTTTAAGGGCAATATCCTGTTCGCCTCGCATGACCATGAGTTCATTAACACCGTGGCCGACCGCATCATCGAACTGACGCCGAAGGGTACTATCGACAAACTGATGACCTACGACGACTATATTTATGACGAGGCCATCAAGGAACAAAAAGCCAGGTTGTACGCCTGATGGCATGGTATTTGCATGATATAATTTAGGACTTTAAACAACGTAATTATGGCAGAAAAAGATATCAACATCGAAGACGAGGAACTGCAGGAAGAGCAGCCCGTCGAAGAAGAGACTGACAAAGAGGCAGAAGAAGTAAAGGACGAAGAGGCTTCTGAAGAGGAGACCGAAGAGATAGACCCACTGGAGAAGGCCGAGGCCGAGATCACCGAACTGAAGAACCAGTTGCTCTACAAGGTTGCGGAGTTTGACAACTACCGCAAACGCACGCTGAAGGAGCGCGCTGAACTAATCCTGAACGGCGGCGAGAAGTTCATCACGGCTATCCTGCCCATCCTCGATGACATGGAGCGCGCCATTGAGAACGGTGCGAAGACTGAGGATCCGGAGGTGCTCCGCGAGGGCATGACGCTGATCCACCAGAAGTTCATGAAGACGCTGGAGTCGCAGGGTGTGACAAAGATCGACACCGAGGGTGCCGACTTTGACACCGATGTGCACGAGGCCGTGGCGATGGTACCTGGCATGGGTGACGACAAGAAGGGCAAGGTGATAGACTGTTTGCAGCCCGGATATAAACTCAACGACAAAGTAATCCGCCACGCTAAAGTGGCCGTAGGACAATAAAATGGCACAGAAAAGAGACTATTACGAGGTGCTTGGAGTCGCAAAGACCGCCTCGGAAGACGAGATCAAAAAGGCATATCGCAAGATAGCCATCAAGTACCATCCCGACCGTAACCCCGGCGACAAGGAGGCCGAGGAGAAATTCAAGGAGGCCGCAGAGGCCTATAATGTACTCCACGACCCGAAGACCCGTCAGCAATACGACCAGTTCGGCTTCGACGGCCCAGGTATGGGCGACTTCGGAGGTTTTGGCGGCTTCGGAGGTGCCACGATGAATATGGACGACATCTTCTCGATGTTCGGCGACATCTTCGGTGGCCACGGCTTCGGTGGTTTCGGAGGAGGTCAGCGCCGTCCTCAACAGCACCGCGGCAGTGATCTCCGTCTGAAGGTGAGACTCTCGCTGGAGGAGATCAACAGCGGCGTGACGAAGAAGTTTAAGGTTCGTAAGGATATCTCCTGTGAGCATTGTCATGGCAGTGGTGCCGAGGCTGGTAGTGGAAAAGAAACCTGCGAAACCTGTCATGGATCAGGAGTCATCACCCATACTACACAAAGCATTTTCGGTATGATGCAACAACAGAGCGTATGCCCAGTCTGCGGCGGTGAGGGCCAGGTGATCAAGAACAAGTGTAAGGAGTGTGGTGGAACGGGCATTAAGAAAGGTGAAGAAGTGGTTGAGATCAACATTCCTGCTGGTGTCGCTGAGGGTATGGTGGTCAATGTGCCAGGTAAAGGAAATGCTGGAAAGCATAATGGTATCAATGGTGATATCCAAGTGTTTATAGAGGAAGATGAACACGATACTTTCATCCGCGACGGCAACGACCTTATCTATAACCTGTTGCTGGATTTCCCAACGGCCACACTTGGCGGTGAGGTGGAGATTCCTACCATTGAGGGCACTAAATTAAAGGTCAAGATGGAAAATGGTACCCAACCCGGCAAGACTATCCGTCTTCGTGGCAAGGGACTCCCTGCTGTACAGGGCTATGGTTCCGGGAAAGGCGATCTGGTGGTGAACATCAGTGTCTATGTGCCGAAGACCCTCAGCCGTGAGGAGAAACAGGCTGTCGAGCAGTTCAGAAACAGCGATAACTTCAAGGGCGACAAGCAGACGAAGGACTCTATTTTCCAGCGCTTCAAGAACTATTTCAATTAATCTGTTGCAAATCACCTTTCAGCATGACATATCAGGAGACGTGTGAATACCTGTATAACCAGATGCCCATGTTCGAGCGTCAGGGGGCAAGCGGCTATAAAGAGGGGCTGGAGAACACCAAGAAACTCGACAGCCACTTCGGGCATCCCCATCAGAAATACTGCACCATTCATGTGGCAGGTACCAACGGCAAAGGATCCTGTGCCCACACCTTGTCTGCCATTCTGCAGATGTGCGGCTATAAGGTCGGCCTATACACGTCGCCTCATCTGGTGGATTTCAGCGAGCGTATCCGCTATAACGGAGCACCGATCCCTGAGGACTATGTCGTGCATTTCGTGGAGAAGGAACGTACCTTCTTCGAACCACTACAACCCTCTTTCTTTGAGTTGGTTACGGCGATGGCGTTCAAGTTTTTTGCAGATATGAAGGTGGATATCGCCGTAATCGAGGTGGGCATGGGCGGACGGCTCGACTGCACGAATATCATCTCCCCTATCCTATCCGTCATCACGAATATCGGACTCGACCATACCCAGTTCCTCGGTTCGTCCCTGGAACAGATCGCTATGGAGAAAGCGGGTATTATCAAACAATCTGTGCCAGTGGTCATAGGCGAAACGACACCCGAGACACGCATGGTCTTTGAAACGGTGGCTGCGGAGGTCAAGGCTCCACTGATCATGGCAGAGGATCTGTCTGAGGTGAAATCGTGCGTCATGACAGAAAAAGGGATGACCTATAAGACTGAGAACTTTGGCGTGCTGGAAGGTGAATTGTCCGGTACCTATCAGGAAAAGAATACCAACACCATCCTCTGTGTTATCAGGGAACTGGAGAAGATGGGCTATATGCACATGGTTAGCAGTCGTCCTGACTTCATCTGCCAGAACAGGGAAGTCAGAGAAGGCTTCAGGCATGTCTGTGAACTGACAGGATTACAAGGTCGCTGGCAGACCGTTAAGGAATCGCCGCTGACGATCTGTGACACAGGCCATAACCTTGACGGGTGGAAATATCTGAGTGAACAAATCAAGACGGTTGCATGTCATCATCTTCATATCGTGTTCGGCATGGTTGAGGACAAGGATGTGGAGGGTGTGATGGCCTTGCTGCCGAAAAACGCCACCTACTATTTCACAAAAGCCAACAGCAAGCGGGCCTTGTCTGAGAAAGTGCTGAAACTTTATGCCCAGGGCTTGAGTCTTGAAGGTGAGAGTTACCCCGACGTCGCCAGTGCCTATCAGGCAGCCAAGAATGCTGCCAAAGAGAAAGATTTTGTGTTCATCGGAGGTAGCAGTTACGTGGTCGCAGACTTCCTCAAAAACAGCATTTAGCGTTTTTTAATATATCCGAAACATTTTTTTCGTTGTTTCATTCGTCCGTTTGGATTTTTTTCTGTTCCTTTGCAGAAAATACAAGAATCCATAACTTAAAACATTATTTAATATGGCGAACACAACTGAAACTGCGAATCTGTGTGGTCTGAAGAGAGAAGACTTTCAGACCACTATTAATGGGAAAAAGACAGACTTGTACATCCTGAGAAACCGTAAGGGTTATGAAGTGGCAATCTCCAATTATGGCGGTGCCATTTGTGCTATTATGGTTCCCGACAAGGATGGCAAAGTGGCTAACGTCATTCAGGGACATGGTAGCATCAAGCAACTCACCAGTGGTGCAGAGCCCTACCTTTCTACCCTGATAGGCCGTTGGGGCAACCGCATCTGCAAAGGTCAGTTCACGCTGAACGGTAAGGATTACCAGTTGGCTCTCAACGACGGTCCTAACCACCTGCATGGTGGTGCCGTTGGATTTAACGCCAAGGTGTGGGATGCCCGTCAGATGGGACCCCGCTCTCTGGCCCTGCATCGTATCTCCTCATACGGAGAAGAAGGCTATACGGGTGAACTTGACGTGACCGTAGAGTTCACATTCACTGATCTCAACGAACTGGTGATCGAGTACATGGCCACCACCAACAAGAAGACTATCGTGAACCTGACGCATCACGCCTTCTTCTCTCTGGCTGGCACAGCCGACCCCACTCCGACGATTGAAGACCAGATTTGCGAAATCAACGCGGACTTCTATCTCCCTACCGATGCAACGGCCATTCCTACTGGTGAGATCCTCAAAGTAGAGGGCACACCGTTTGATTTCCGTACGCCGAAGTCCTTCGGACAGGATATCAATTCCGACCATGAGCAGATCAAATTCGGTAAGGGCTATGACCACAACTATGTGCTCAATAAGCACGAGGAAGGCGAACTGAGTTTTGCTGCCAGAATCACCGAGCCCAAGAGTGGGCGCACCCTGGAGTGCTACACCACCGAACCTGGCATGCAACTCTATACGGCAAACTACGCCAGCGGGTACAAGGGTGCCAACGGCTGCACATTCCCCTATCGCTCCGCCTTCTGTCTTGAGACCCAGCACTTCCCGGATACACCAAACCGTCCGTACTTCCCCAGTGTCGTACTGCGCCCAGGTCAGACATATAAGCACAAGACCATCTATCGCTTCGGTGTTGTGGAATAACAGACATTTTAAAATCAATAACCCGTATTCGCTATAGCGCTTTCCTGGCGCTATAGCGATTCAAAAGTAAAAATAATATGACTGAAACAAAGAACAATGGCAAATTAATTGCTATCATCACGATGTGTTTCATCTTCGCGATGATCAGTTTCGTTACCAACATGGGCGCGCCTTTCGGCAACATCTGGGGATTTGAGTATCCTTTTGCAAAAGCATGGGGTAACCTGATGAACTTTGCAGCCTACCTCTTTATGGGTATTCCTGCCGGTAAGATGCTGACGAAGTACGGCTACAAGAAGACTGCCCTGATTGCCCTCATCGTTGGTATCGTAGGTCTGGCTCTACAGTATTTATCAAGTCTTGTTGGAGCAGGAACGTATGTGTTCACTTACGACAGCATTCCCGTGGCCCTCAATCTGATTATCTATCTCTTAGGTGCCTTCATCTGCGGTTTCTGTGTATGTATGCTGAATACCGTTGTGAACCCGATGCTAAACCTGCTCGGTGGTGGTGGCAATAAGGGAAACCAGTTGATTCAAGTCGGTGGCACATTGAATTCGCTGACTGGTACGCTGACTCCGCTTCTCGCAGGTATTCTTGTTGGTACCGTTACCAAGGATACAAGCATGGGTGACGTCGCTCCCTTGCTTTTCATCGGTATGGCTGTATTCGCCATCTCTTTCCTGATAATCAGTCGCGTTAGCATTCCCGAGCCAACGCTTGGTAAGGAGTCTCCTAAATACGAGCGCAGTCCATTGGCTTTTCGACATTGTGTATTAGGTGTCATTGCTATTTTTTTCTATGTGGGTATTGAGATAGGTATCCCCATGGAATTGAATTTCTATGTAACAGACCTGCCCTTCGAGGGTGCAGCCGCTATTGGAGGAACACTTGCTGCTGCCTACTGGCTTCTGATGATGGTTGGTAGAGCATGTTCAAGTGCCATTTCTGGAAAAGTATCAACCAAACTACAGTTGACGGCTGTTAGTTCGGTAGCCATACTATTACTTATTATCGCTATATTTATGCCCGAGAGTGTTACTATTGGGTTCAATGGTCATGATGTTCCTGCCAAGGCATTCCTCATTCCAGCATGTGGCCTTTGTACATCCATTATGTGGGGTGGCATTTTCAACCTTTCTGTTGAAGGTCTTGGAAAATATACTGAAGCAGCATCAGGAATCTTTATGACAATGGTAGTTGGTGGCGGTATTATGCCGCTGATCCAGGAAGCCATCGCTAATGTATCCGGCCCAATTTTCAGTTATTGGCTTGTGATTGCTATGTTGGCTTACATTTTGTTCTATGCACTTATCGGTTGTAAAAATGTAAACAAAGATATTCCTGTTGATTAATACACCTTATTAATAATATAATTATGGATATTGAATTTGTAAGAAGCCGCTTTATTAAGCATTTTGATGGTCAGACGGGTAACATATATGCTTCACCAGGACGTATTAATCTCATTGGTGAACACACCGACTATAATGGCGGTTTTGTGTTCCCTGGTGCTGTTGACAAAGGAGTGATGGCCGAAATGCGTGCCAATGGTACTGAGGATACCGTGATGGCTTACGCCATTGATTTGAAGGATCGTGTGGATTTCAAACTCTCCGATCCTAATGGCCCCCGAGCCTCATGGGCCCGATATATTTATGGTATTTCTTTGGAAATGAAGAAATTAGGAGTTCCAGTTAAAGGTTTTAATATTGCCTTTGCTGGTGATGTTCCTCTTGGTGCAGGTATGTCGTCGTCTGCCGCTATGGAGAGTTGCTTCGCCTGTGGGCTGAATGATATTTTTGGCGAGAACAAGGTTTCCCAGTGGGATATGGTGTTGGCTGGTCAGGCTACGGAGCATAACTACTGTGGTGTGAACTGCGGTATCATGGATCAGTTTGCCTCTGTCTTTGGCAAGGCTGGCTGTCTGATGCGTCTTGACTGCCGCAGCCGTGAGTTTGAGTACTTCCCTTTCAAGCCCGACGGCTATCGTCTTGTATTACTCGACTCCGTAGTGAAACACCAGTTGGCAGGTTCCCCTTACAACGACCGCCGCAACTCTTGCGAGAACGTAGTGAAGCATATTGCTGCCAAGCATCCAGAGGGTAAGTTTGAGACCCTGCGCGACTGCACTTGGGAGCAACTTGACGAGGTTCGGGCTGAGGTTGGTGAAGAAGACTACAAGCGCGCCAAGTTCGTATTGGGCGAGAAAGACCGTGTGCTGGCTGTCTGTGATGCCCTCAACGAAGGTGACTACGAGAAGGTTGGTGAACTGATGTACCAGACTCATGAAGGACTGTCGAAAGATTACGAAGTATCATGTGAGGAACTCGATTTCCTGAACGACATTGCCAAGGAAAATGGCGTAACAGGTTCACGTATCATGGGCGGTGGTTTCGGCGGTTGTACCATCAACCTCGTCCGCAATGATCTCTATAAGAATTTCATTGCTGATGCAAAGAAGAAGTTTAATGAAAAGTATGGTCATGAGCCTAAGGTCTATGATGTAGTTATAGGCGACGGTTCACGTAAGATTTGCTAACTCTAAACCGACATAAACACGTTTTTAGTGTTTATAAAGGTTAAATAATAGTGGTAAGGTGTAAAAATTACACTTTACCACGTTTTTTTTATTCTTATTACTTGCAACTTATGAAAAATAATTGTAATTTTACACCCAAATTGAGATTAATAACATAATAACAAACTTAAAGCAATTAAAAATGAAAGCATTGAAGAGTACTTTTTTCGGCCTCGGCGTTGCTGCGCTGATGCTCACTGCTTGTGCTGGCGGCCAACAGGCCCCGCAGTTGACGGAATCAGGTCTTGACCCAGCCAAGTTTGACACTACCATCCAGTCGAAGCCCGTAAAACTTTACACACTGAAAAACGCAAATGGCATGGAGGTCTGCATCACCAATTACGGTGGTCGTGTGGTATCCCTGTGTGTTCCTGACAAAGACGGACAACTGACGGATGTTGTTCTTGGCTTTGACAACATTGCCCAGTATGCCGACACTCTCAACTCCCCCACAGACTACGGTTCAAGCGTAGGCCGCTACGCCAATCGTATCAAGGATGGAAGGTTTATCCTCGGTGAGGACACAATTCAACTGAAGAAGAATGACGGTCCTAACTGTCTCCATGGTGGTGGTAACTCTGGTTGGATGCATCAGGTATATGATGCCGAGCAGATCGGTGACTCTATTCTCAAACTCACCATCGTAGCCAAGGACGGAGAGAACGGCTTCCCTGGCAAAGTGATGGCAGTGACCACCTATAAGGTAACGGCAGACAACACTCTCGACATTACTTGGGAGGCTGAGACGGATAAGCCGACCATCATCAACCAGACCAACCACAACTATTACAACCTGAGTGGTGACTTCACGCAACCCGGCTATGATATGGTGTTATACGTAAATGCCGACAACTTCACGCCCAGCGATAAACTCTATATCCCGACAGGCGAGATTAAGTCTGTAGAAGGTACTCCTATGGACTTCCGTACGCCCCATGCCATTGGTGACAGTATCAAGTCAGAGTTCGATCAGATCCAGAATGCTGGCGGCTACGACCACAACTGGTGTCTGAACACCTATAAGGACGGTCAGGGCGACGATACGCAGGTTTGCGCCAGTCTCTATTCCCCCAAGACGGGTATCTTTATGGAGATGTACACCAACGAGCCAGGCGTACAGGTCTATAGCGGCAACTTCCAGGGTGTTGGCAATGAGCCTAATATTCAGCATAAGCATGGTCCCTACCCCCAGCACGTCAGCGTTTGTCTGGAGAGTCAGAAATATCCAGACTCACCCAACAAAGCCGATTGGGTACAACCGACGCTCAATCCTGGTGAGAAATACTACAGCCACGCTGCTTACAAGTTCTCAGTGAAATAATTACTAACACATTAATAAAAATATTAAGACAATGAATTGGAGTTCGCATGAATTCATCTGGCTCGACTGGGTAGTACTCATCGTCGGCCTTTTAGGAGTGGTGGCTGCCGTATGGTACGCCATCTGGAAAGACAAGAAAGCCCAGCAGGGCGAAGACTCTTCGGCTTATCTCTTCGGTAAGGGTGAGCCTTGGTATGTAATCGGTATGGCCATCTTTGCCGCTAACATCGGTTCTGAGCACCTCGTAGGTCTCGCTGGTACTGGTGCGAAGGATGGTGTAGGCATGGCCCATTGGGAGATGCAGGGTTGGATGATCCTCATCCTCGGCTGGCTCTTTGTACCTTTCTATCAGTTGCTGATCAACAAGATGGGCAAGATCATCACCATGCCCGACTTCCTGAAGTTCCGCTACACCCAACGCACGGGTTCGTGGCTATCGATCATCACCCTCGTAGCCTACGTGCTGACAAAGGTCAGTGTGACAGCCTTCACGGGCGGTATTTTCTTCAAGTATCTGCTTGGCATACCTTTCTGGTATGGTGCTATCGGTCTGATTGCCATCACCGCTGTGTTTACCGTCTTCGGTGGTATGAAGGGTGTGATGACGCTCTCATCTATTCAGACACCTATTTTGATTATCGGTTCGTTCCTCGTGCTCTTCCTTGGTCTCTCCGCCCTTGGTGACGGTAGCATCACTCAGGGATGGTCGGCTATGATGGCTGCTTGTAATGCTGCACACGATGGCTACGGAACTACCCATATGTTCCATACGGACCCGGGTGATCCCATGTATCCACAGTTCCCTGGTTATGTGGTGTTCCTTGGTGCCTCGATCATTGGCTTCTGGTACTGGTGTACTGACCAGCACATCGTGCAACGTGTACTCGGTCAGGTGCCGGGTGAGGACAATAAGGTCGTGATGGCCCGTGCTCGTCGTGGTACCATTGCTGCAGGTTTCTTCAAACTCCTCCCCTGCTTTATGTTCCTCATCCCAGGTATGATTGCCTATGCCCTCTCACTGAAGACTGGTAGCGGCATTGAGATGGATATCACCAACCACGAATCGACGGACGGTGCTTTCGCCATGATGGTGAAGAACATCCTGCCTGCTGGTATCAAGGGTATTGTAACCATCGGTTTCGTATGTGCTCTCGTAGCATCGCTGGCCGCATTCTTCAACAGTTGCGCCACTCTCTTTACTGAAGACTTCTACAAGCCCATGAAGAAGGGTATGTCCGAGGCTCACTATGTCTTTGTTGGCCGTACGGCTACTGTGGTGGTAGTGCTGCTCGGCTTGGCCTGGATGCCTATCATGATGAACATGGGTAACCTCTATTCTTACCTGCAGGATATTCAGTCGCTGATTGCTCCTGCTATGGTGGCTGTGTTCACCCTCGGTATATTCTCGAAGAAAATCACCCCGAAGGCTGGTGAATGGGGTCTTATCGGTGGTTTCCTTATCGGTATGGTTCGTCTGATCACCAATGTCATCACCGATTCAGGAAAGGCTGCCATGGACGGTGCCTTCTGGGATGCAACTTCTTGGTTCTGGCAGACCAACTGGCTCATCTTCGAGTGCTGGCTGCTGGTGTTCATCATTATCCTGATGGTGGCAGTAAGTTGCTTTACGCCCGCACCTTCGAAAGAGCAGGTCGAGGCTATCACCTTTACCCCTGAGTTCAAGAAGAGCATCCGTGAGAGTTGGGGCGTATGGGATATTGTCGGCACACTGGCTGTCGTCGGTCTCGTCAGTTGCTTCTATTATTACTTCTGGTAAGCATAGAATATGACATTCTATAACGATCATTCCAAAGTCTGGCTGTCTGTTGACTGCATCATCTTCGGCTTCGACGAAGGAAAGTT
>JAFRMM010000227.1 GCA_017430675.1 Prevotella sp. | reverse complement strand
GTGAAGAGCAAGTGGGCCTCGTCGAAGAAGAACACGAGTTTCGGCAGTTCCATGTCACCCACTTCGGGCAGGGTGGAGTAGAGTTCGGAGAGCAACCACAGCAGGAAGGTGGAGTAGAGTTTCGGCTGCATCATCAGTTTGTCGGCAGCCAGCACGCTCATCACACCCTTGCCACCCTCTGTCTGCATCAGGTCGTAGATGTCGAAGGAGGGCTCGCCGAAGAACTTGTCGGCTCCCTGTGTCTCCAACTGGAGCAGGGCGCGCTGGATGGCGCCGATGGTCTGGGCGGAGATATTACCGTATTTCGTGGTGTATTCCTTGGCATGCTTGGATACCCAGTCGAGCATGGCCTGCAGGTCCTTCAGGTCGAGCAGCAGCAGACCGCGGTCGTCGGCGATGCGGAACACGATGTTCAGCACACCGTCCTGCGTCTCGTTCAACTGCAGCAGACGGGAAAGGAGCATCGGTCCCATCTGACTGATGGTGGCGCGCATGGGGTGACCCTGTTCGCCGAAGACATCATAGAACCTGACGGGACAGGCCTGGAACTCGGGGTTCTCGATGCCGAACTCGGGCATGCGCTTCTCAATGAAGCCACTGAGTTTTCCTACCTGAGAGATACCGCTCAGGTCGCCCTTCATGTCGGCCATGAAGCAGGGGACACCTGCCTGACAGAACGACTCGGCCATCACCTGCAGGGTGACGGTCTTACCCGTACCTGTGGCACCGGCGATCAAACCATGGCGGTTAGCCATCTTACCTGTAATACTGAGTGCGCCGTTGGCGCAATGGGCGATGTAAAGCCCTCTTTCCTTGTCGTACATAAGATTTATAGTTTTAAAATTTTCTGCAAAGATACAAATTAATTGAGAATAATGGATTAAGAATGGGAAATTTTTTTGTTTTTTCCTTAGAATTGTTTGGACGTTTCGGGATTTTTGTTTATCTTTGCCGACGGAGCGGGAAGGACCCGCTCGGCAGAAGAAGCGTTATGACCAAATTGCGAATGAAAACGTGAGAAACTTTCAGGATAGAAAAGCAAGAGGGCACAACGACTTTCACGCTATATGCGTGGGGCTGTTCACCCAATTTCTTTTCTGAGGTAATTCTCACGACCTTCATTCGGAACTGGTAAGGCAGTCCCGCGCTTCTGCTAATGGGATGAGAAGAAACAATTTTATTAACGTCAATAATTAAAAACGTATGAAGAAAGCATTATTATTCCTTTTGGCATTGCTACCATTGATGGCAAGTGCCGATGTCGTGGAGATCGACGGCATCAACTACAATCTGGATGCTGAAGCCAAGAAGGCCGAAGTGACAAGTAGTCCCGACCGTTATAAAGGCGACATCGTTGTTCCTCCGACAGTTACCTATAAGGATGTGGAGTATGATGTAACTTCAGTGGGGGAAAGTGCCTTCGCAAATTGTTCATGGGATTTGACTTCTGTGAAACTTCCTGACGGGATAACTTCCATTGCCGGTTGCTATGACTGGGGTGGATTCTTCGGAGGCGGTGCTTTTGAGAATTGCGGCATCACCTCATTGGTCATCCCCAGCAGCGTGACCTCCATTGGTACGGGTGCGTTCTCTGGTTGCAGCAACCTGACTTCCATCGTGGTAGATGAAGGTAACACCGATGTATGACAGCCGTGACAACTGTAATGCCATTATTGGAACAAATACAAACAAACTGATTGCTGGTTGCAATAATACGGTGATTCCTGACGGCGTGACAAGCATAGGTGATTGTGCCTTCAAAAAATGTGAAGGCTTGACCTCCTTGGCTCTTCCTAACACGGTCGCAAGTATAGGCGTAAGTGCATTCGAGGGATGTAGCGGATTGACCTCGGTTGTCATTCCAGAAGGCGTGAAGACTATATGGAGTTTTACATTCAATGGCTGCAGCAGTCTGACTTCGATAACAATTCCCAAGAGTGTGACAGTTATTGGCAGGAATACTACATCGCCTGACTTATGGGATGCCTTTAGTGGTTGCAGCAGCCTGACGGACGTTTATTGTTATGCAGAGAATGCACCTGAAGCGTCGGCAAGTGTCTTTAATTATTCCAATATAGAAAACGCCACACTCCATGTGCCAGCAGGTTGCAAGGATATTTATGCAGCAGCAGACGGCTGGAAGGACTTCAAGGAGATCCGGGAGGTCGTCATCGAAGATGAGGTCGCATACGTCCCCGATGAGGAGGAAAAGACGGTGACAGTCCAGAATTCTTCAGGAGAATCTGTCAAGGAGGTGGAAATTAAGCCTGTCGTTGAACTTGACGGCGAGAAGTACGAGGTGACGGCCATCGGCGACGGTGCCTTTGAGAATAACACGACGATGGAGAAGGTGACGATCCCGGAGTCTGTTACTTCCATCGGTGAGAAGGCCTTCGCGGGCTGTACAAACCTGAAGGTGATCTACCTCTACGCCGAGGATCCCATTGACCTGACTGGTAAGGTGAAGACACGAGGTGATGACGGTGAGGAAGCCGAGGTGGATGTGATCAGCGTCTTCGACGGCGTGAATACCGAGACCTGCATCCTTTACGTGCCTGTCGGCTCAAAGGAGAAGTACGAACAGGCCGAAGGATGGAAGGAGTTCGCCAATATCGTGGAAATGGCAGAGACCTGTGACATCACCATCGGCAAGAACGGCAAGACCACGTTCTGCAGCGACAAGAACCTCGACTTCCGCGGCTTTGAGGACTTGAAGGCCTTCATTGCCACGGGCTTCGACAAGACCGAGGGCACCATCTGGATGACACGCGTGAAGGACGTGCCCGCAGCGAGGACACCTCGGATGTCCTAGGTCATCTAGGAATGCCTAGCACCTGCCATCTGGCTGAACTCGAGACGGAGTCCATGCCGGTCGTCTTCGGCAGCATCGGCGGCGACGGTGAAACCACGGGCATCAAGGACAATAACCGTGAAACAATAACCAATAACCGTGACGACGAGTGGTTTACTATTAGTGGCCAGCGCATCGATAAGCCCACGAAGAAGGGCCTCTATATCCACAACGGAAGGAAGGTCGTCGTGAAGTGACAGGCGCACGCGCGGTAGTAGGTTAAACTCGAAAACAAGTGTCCCATCTGTCCCATGTGTCCCTGTCGTTTTGCGGAAAAGGGACAGATGGGACAGGTGGGACACATAAAAAGTGAGTATGGGTACTATATACCTGCGCGCACATGTACGCGCGCATAAATTCATCCGTATAGTGCCACCGTAGCGCAGAATAGTGGCTCCGTTTTCCGCTACGGAGCCACTATAGGAAAAAATAGTGGCACGATAGCAGAAAATGGTGGCTCCGTATGATCGTACGGAGCCACTATTTTTCCCTTTTGACAGATTGTTTGGCAGTCTAGTCCAACAATTTTTTGGCGCGCTCCAGGGCGAAGTTGATATGGGAGCAGATGTTCTCCTCGCCGAGCATGGTGTCGAAGCCCGCCTTATGAAGCACAGCCTGGACTTTCGGATTGACGCCCGAAAGGACGATCTGAATGCCCTCTTTCTGGGACATCAGACACAGGTTCGTCAGGTTGTGGATGCCCGTGGAATCCACGAACGGCACCTTTCGCATACGGATGATCCGCACACGGGGACGCTTGTGGTGCAGGGCGCCCATGATCTCCTCAAAGCGGTTGCCGGCTCCGAAGAAGTAGGGACCGTTGATCTCATAGACCTCCACACCCTCTGGAATGGTGAGGTGCTCGAGGTTGCCCAACTGGAAGTCACTGTCTTCCTCAGCGGGGTTGATCTCGTCGCTGATGACCTTGACGTCGGTGGTCTCAGCCATGCGCCGCATAAAGAGCAGACAGGCGCAGAGCAGTCCGACCTCAATGGCGATGGTCAGGTCGAAGACGACTGTCAGCAGGAAGGTGACCCAGAGCACGATGACGTCGCTCTTCGGGTTCTTCATGATGGAGAGGAACGACCGCCAGCCGCTCATGTTATAACTCACGATGACGAGCACGCCAGCCAGACAGGCCATAGGGATATACTGTGCCAGTGGCATGAGGAACAGGAAGATGAGCAACAGCACGGCGGCATGGACGATGCCCGCCACGGGGGTGCGGCCGCCGTTGTTGATATTGGTCATCGTGCGGGCGATGGCACCTGTGGCCGGTATGCCACCGAAGATGGGTGACGCCAGGTTGGCTACTCCCTGGGCGATGAGTTCTGTGTTGGAGTCGTGACGGTCGCCGATGACACCATCGGCCACGGTGGCAGAGAGCAGTGACTCGATGGCTCCGAGGATGGCAATGGTAATGGCTGGCGACACCAGTCCCTTGATCACCTCCCATGTCAGTTGAGGCATCTGTGCTCCAGGCAGTTGGTTGGAGATGGAGAAACGGTCGCCGATGGTCTCAATGGTGGTGATGCCTGCATACTGTTTGAGCAACAGGGCAGCAATGGTCATCAGGATGATGGCAATCAGACTGCCTGGCAGTTTCTTCAGCAGGTTGTTGTAGTGCGAAATGCGCGGCCACAGGGCAATGACGGCCACGGAGCCGATACCGACGGCGGCACTCCACGCGTCAATGGTGGGGAAGGCACCGATATAGGCTATCCATTTCTCAACGAAATCGCTGGGTACAGAAGTCATCGTCAGTCCCATGAGATCCTTGATCTGCGTGGTGAAGATGGTGAGGGCGATACCCGAGGTAAAGCCCACGACGATAGGATAGGGGATATACTTGATGATCGTACCCAGATGGAGGATGCCGAAGAGAATCAGGAACACACCCGCCATGAGCGTGGCTATCGTCAGTCCCTCGAAACCATATTGCTGGATAATCCCATAGATAATAATAATGAACGCGCCCGTGGGACCACCGATCTGTACTTTTGAACCTCCTAAGAGGGAGATGATGAGTCCTGCCACGATGGCGGTGATGATACCCTTTTCCGGCGTCACACCTGACGCGATACCAAAGGCAATGGCTAAAGGCAGTGCCACGATGCCTACGATGATGCCCGCCAACAGGTCGGTGGTGAACTGGCGACGGTCATAGTTCCGAACTGTCGAGAACAGTTTCGGCTTAAATGTTAAAGATGTTGTCATTGTTGTTTGTTATCTTGAAAACTCGGTGCAAAATTACTAAAAAAAGTTTAAATCCCATGCCAGGAAGAGATTGTTATTCAAAAAAAACGTAATTTTGTTGCCGAAAATCAATATGTATAAAAAAGAGATAGATATAATTGTTTAACAACTAAAAAGAAAACATTATGAAAAAGGTATTATTTGCAGTGATGGCCATGATCGCCATCGGTTTCACTTCATGTGGTAACAAGAACCAGGCTCCCGCTGAGAATAACGACTCAGTTGTAACTATCAATGCAGACGACGAGGCTGCTGCTACTATCAATGCCCTGACAGAGCAGATTGAGGCCAAGGATGCCAACAAGTTCCAGGAGGTGCTTGCCTCCGTACAGGAGAAGATCAAGGAGATTCTCGCTACCAATCCTGAGGTTGCCAAGGAGTATGTTGCCAAGGTTCAGGACTTCCTGAAGGAGAATGCCGATAAGATCAAGGAGTTCGTGGGTGACAACGAGACCATTAACTCTGCTATCACCGCTTTGACTGCCGCTCCAGCCGACGCTATCGTCAGTGGCCTGAGTTCAGCCGTTGAGGGTATCAGCAATGCCGGCGAGGCTGCCAAGGATGCCGTTGTTGGTGCTGCCGAGGATGCCAAGGATGCAGTGACGGATAAGGCCAACGAGATCAAGGATGCAGCCAAGGAGAAGACCAGCGATGCCATCGACGCTGCTGCAGACAAGGCTAAGAGTGCAATTGGTGCGAAATGAGAAAAGTCTTACTGACGCTGGCTGCCATGCTGTGTTGTATCACAGCAGGCGCAGCCACCAGTTATGTGGTGACCGTCGTTTATGACGGCACCACTGCTGAGGTATCCATTCCTGATGAGGTGAGTAGTTACGTGACGTGTTCAAGTGGCTCATCCTCTCACGTCAGTCTGGTGCAGTCATCCACCTCTGCCGATAATCCAGGTGAGATCATCTACAATCTCTCTGGCACCAGTAGTAATGGAGAATTCTATTTCGTTGGTGATTACAAGGCCACCATTCAACTGAACGGTCTGACACTGACTAATCCTGACAGCACAGCCATCCATATCAAGGACGGCAAGCGCATTAAGATCAGTATGGTGAACGGGACGGAAAGCACGTTGGCCGACGGCACTACTGATACGGAGTCGAAGGGTTGTATCCATGTCAAGGGCCATACCGAGTTCGTGGGAAAGGGCACGCTGAACGTGGTAAGCAATATCCGTCATGCCATCTATAGTAAGGAGTATGTTGAACTTAAGAACTGCACCATCAACGTGAAGGGTGCCAAGAAGGACGGAATCCACTGTCAGCAGTACTTCCGTATGACCAGTGGTGTCGTGAACATCAGCGATGTGGAGGACGACGGCATTCAGGTGGAACTGAAAGGCGAGACTCCCACTGCCGGCTCAGATGACGAGGATGAGGACACAGGCAACTTTTACATGACAGACGGTACGCTGACCATTAACAATGTGGGCGACAAGGCTATCAAGACCGATGGTACGATCACTTATACAGGTGGAACCCAGAACTACGACCTGACGAACGTCCTG
This sequence comes from Prevotella sp., assembly GCA_017430675.1. The sequence goes on along the minus strand of JAFRMM010000227.1, from coordinate 38,959 downwards.
CAGAATGCGACGACGGCTATCAGTGCCGTTTCCGTGCCGACGACGGAGGCTGATGCCATCTACGACCTTCATGGCCGTCAGGTGTCGGACAGCCAGTTGTCGAAGGGCATTTATATCATCAGGAGAGCAGGGCAGACCCAGAAAGTTCTCGTGAAATAGCCGTTTACAGATTAAAACGGGGCGTTCGTTGAATGAATTTGCCCCGTTTTTTTCATTTACTTACCTTTGCGCATCATTAGTCAATGGGGAAAGTGTCATTCAGGAAAGAACATAGGCAGGAGACCATTATCTACATCGCGCTGTGGACATTGTTGTTCATGGCCCCCGTGTTGAGTCTCGCCATTCGAACCGCCAATACCGGTATTGCCTTCGACTGGAGTGAGATTACCACTGTGTGGAAGCAGTTCGCCCTCTTCTTTGTCGTATTCCTCATTCATAACCATCTGCTGGCACCGATGCTCATTTACCAGCAGCGGAAAATAGCATATTTCTCTCTTGCCTTGGTCATCATGGTGATCTTTCAGGTCTATCAATGCAACCATCGTCCGACTATCCGCGGAGGTGAACCCCTTCACGAGATGAGAGGCGACAACAATAACAGACCACCTCTGCCTCCACGAGATTTCCGTGATGGTCCTCCCGGTCGTATGGGAGAGAACATGATGCCAGGTCCAATGGATGAGCCGATGAAGCCAGGTCCAATGGATGAGTCAATGAAGCCGGGTCCCAAGGACGACCACCCCCCTGTGATCATGGGGCAGCACGATATTATCACCCTCGTCATCCTTGTGCTGATGCTTGGCATGAATCTCGGCGTGAAACTCTATTTCAAGCAGCGCAGTGACCAGAAACAACTTGCAGAATTAGAGAGACAGAACCTTGAGCAGCAACTGGAGTATCTGAAATACCAGATCAACCCCCATTTCCTGATGAACACGCTGAATAATATCCATGCCCTTGTCGATATAGATCCCGAAAACGCCAAGCAGACCATCCTTGAACTCTCCAAGATGATGCGTTTCGTGCTCTATGAGGGTAGCAAGACCAGTGTGCCTCTTGATAAGGAGATAGCGTTCCTGCAGAACTATATCACACTGATGAAACTGCGCTATACCGATAAGGTACTCATTACCGTAGAGGTGCCCGGTTCTTTGCCCGGCAAGGAGGTTCCTCCCCTGATTTTCATTACCTTCGTCGAGAACGCCTTCAAGCATGGCGTGACCTACCGTCAGGCTTCATTCATTGACATCAGAATCAGTATCGAGGACGCGAAACTGACTTTCACCTGTGCCAACAGCCGTATTCCCAAGGATGAAGACAAGCACGGTGGGATAGGACTCACTAATGTAAAGCAGCGTCTGGATCTTATCTACGGGCAACGGTACTCGCTCAATATTCAGGACGAACCTGATACATATACAGTTACACTAACGATACCACTATGATCAAAGTATTAGCCATTGATGACGAGCCTCTGGCACTCCAGCAACTCGCCACATACATCAGAAAAGTTCCTTTCCTCGAACTGGCAGGAGAATGCCAAAGCGCGTTGGAAGCCAAGGAGATCCTTAACAATGAGACGGTTGACGCCATTTTCTGTGACATCAACATGCCCGACCTCAACGGCATGGATTTTGTGAAGTCTCTGGCCGCTCCGCCACTTGTCGTATTCACTACCGCCTACTCGGAATATGCTGTCGAAGGATTCAAGGTGAATGCCGTCGATTATCTGCTGAAGCCTTTCGGACTGGATGACTTCCGCCGTGCTGCAAACCGTCTGCAGGAAAGACTATCTACCCCACCTAACATGGAAGTGGATCATCCTTCCAGCGATGATGACACGATCTTCGTGAAGACTGACTACAAGGTGCTAAAAGTCGCCATCAGCGATATCCGTTATATCGAGGGCATGAGCGAATATCTGAAAATACACCTGAAGAGCCAGCCGAAGCCCGTCATCACCCTCCTCTCCATGAAGAAGATGGAGGAATACCTGCCTTCTTACTTCATGCGCATCCACCGTTCGTATATTATCAACCTGAAACAAGTCCAGGAGGTGAATAAGAACCGTGTCATTATGGATGCCGACACCTACCTGCCCATCGGTGACAACTATAAGGAGGCCTTCAACGACTACCTGAATACGAAATTCCTGGGAAAATAGACTGGAATCTAATTTTTTTTCGTACCTTTGCACCTATGAAAAGAGTCTTTTTTGTTTTATGGGTGCTTTTGCCTGTGCTTGTAGTTCAGGCACAGATTCAGTCGCCTGTGCATTTCAAGTCGGAATTAAAGACGTTGAAAGGCGGTGAGGGGGAAATCGTTTTCAGTGCCACTATCGATCCAGGCTGGCATGTGTATTCAACAGGTTTAGGTAATAACGGGCCGACTTCCGCCACATTTAACGCCGTGAAGATGGAGGGTGTGGAGACTGTCGGGAAACTACAGGCTCGTGGCAAGGAGTTGAAGCAGTATGACAAGTTGTTCGAAATGGACCTGCGCTACTTTGAGGGGAGCGTGACGTTTGTGCAGAAGGTACGTTTCATCAGACCCGACTATGATATCGACTGTTATCTGGAGTATGGCGCATGTAACGACCAGAGTTGTCTGCCGCCGTCGGAGGTGCCTCTGAAAGCGAAAGGCAAGGCTCCTGAAGGGAGGGATGGCAGGATGCCCCCGCCTCCAGGGGGTATGGATGGCGATTTCCCCGGGCCGCCGCCAGGAGGGATGAACGGTCAGATGCCACCCAGGCCAGATGATGCTCAGATGCCTGATCATCCAGGTGAAAAACCTTCTGAACCTGTTATGCCAGAACAGCCAATAGCGGCTCCTGCAGACTCCTTGACAGTTGACCGTGCCCAGACTTCCGAATCAGAGACGCAACAACTCTGGCAGCCCGTCGTCAGGGAACTACAGGCCTATCATGGCGAAGAGGGGAGTACGGAGGGTATGTCTTGGTGGCTGATCTTCCTCGAAGGACTGTTGGGTGGCTTCATCGCCCTCTTTACACCCTGCGTGTGGCCGATTATCCCCATGACGGTGAGTTTCTTCCTGAAAAGAAACAAGGATCGTGCGAAGGCCATCCGTGAGGCCACGACCTACGGACTGAGCATCGTGGTGATCTATGTGCTCTTGGGACTGGCGGTGACGCTGCTCTTTGGGGCCAGTGCGCTGAATGCCTTGGCGACGAATGCGGTATTTAACATCTTCTTCTGCCTCTTGCTGGTTATATTTGCGGCTTCATTCTTTGGCGCATTTGAGATGACACTGCCTTCCTCGTGGTCGAATAAGATAGATGAGAAGTCGGGCAATACCACCGGACTGCTCTCCATTTTCCTGATGGCCTTCACGCTGGCACTGGTGTCGTTCTCCTGCACAGGTCCTATCATCGGCTTCCTGTTGGTGGCCGTTTCTACGCAAGGCAGTATCCTGGCACCTACCATCGGCATGTTGGGCTTTGCCATCGCACTGGCGATACCCTTCACGCTTTTCGCCCTGTTCCCCTCGTTGCTGAAACAGGCTCCGAAGTCAGGCGGTTGGATGAATGTCATCAAGGTGACGCTGGGCTTCATCGAACTGGCTTTCGCCCTGAAGTTCCTCTCTGTGGCCGATCTCGCCTACGGCTGGCATATCCTTGACCGTGAGGTGTTCCTGTCGCTGTGGATCGTGATCTTCGGACTGCTGGGTGCCTATCTGCTGGGTTGGCTGAAATTCTCCCACGATGAGGAGGGGCACCGCACGAATGTGCCGCAGTTCTTCCTGGCGCTGGTCTCGCTGGCCTTTGCGGTCTATATGGTTCCTGGACTGTGGGGCGCACCACTGAAGGCCATCAGTGCTTTCTCGCCACCCATGAACACGCAGGACTTCAATCTTCAAAAGATCGTCACGGAGGCCAGATACAAGGACTACGAACTGGGTATGGCTGCTGCCAAGGCAGAAGGGAAACCCGTCATCATCGACTTCACGGGTTTTGGTTGTGTGAACTGCCGGAAGATGGAGGCTGCCGTATGGAGCGATGCCCAGGTGGCTGACATCCTGAACAACAAATACGTGCTCATCTCGCTTTATGTCGATGACAAGACAGCCCTGCCTGAGCCGTTGGAGGTGATGGAGAACGGGCAGACGCGCACCCTGCGCACTGTCGGCGATAAATGGAGTTACCTGCAGCGGGTGAAGTTCGGCGCCAATGCCCAGCCCTTCTATGTGCTGCTCGACAATGATGGCCGTCCCCTCAGTGGCAGCCGTGCCTATGATGAGGACATCTCCCAGTATATCGAATTCCTGAACCAGGGCTTGAAGAACTATCAGAAATAATTGAAGAATAGATAGAATATGAGCAATCTGCTTTCAACTGTTTGGAATGCTGTCCGCAGACATCCGTACCCAGTGCTGTTGATACTGTTTGTGCTGTGGACGTGTATCGGTGTATTTCCCCTTCAGTGCTATGAGCCTGATGGACAGGAAATCACGCTTGGCTGCGACATCCTGTATCGTGAGGGATGGACGCTTCCGCCAGTTTATTCATACGAATACCGCATGCAGCCGCTTACCACGATCCTGGTGGTGAGCCTGAAGTACCTGTTGCCATTCCTCTCCTGTGAGCAGATCTATAGCATCATCACGGCCCTCTTCAGTCTGGCTTTCCTCTTGGGCTGTATCTCGTTTGCGAAACATGTCACGAAGGAGAGCAAGACGGTGATCCTGGTGGCTGCCATGCTCCTGCCAGAGATGTATGCCATTGCCGTCTATGCCAATACGGCCATACCATCGGCGGCTCTCTTGATATGGGCCTATATGCTGATAGGCCGTCAGCGCTACTGGCAGTCCGTATTGCTGTTGGTTGTTGCGCTTCTGTTCCGTTTGGATGCCGTCATCGTGTATCCTGTGATTCTGCCGTTGTTCTTTTACGAAGGAAAGTCGTTCAAGCAGAGTATCATCCTCTCGGCTATCTTTGGTGTGGCAGTGATCGTCATCTCCCTGCCTCTCTTCTGGCTGATCGGAGCCGATGCCCTCTCCACATTCAACGGCTATGAACGGTGGAGTCATATCATCACAGCGGGACAGACGTTGAAGGCCATCTTCGGCTTTTATTCCCTGACCTACGTTGTTTTATTGCCCCTTGGCCTTTACGTCGTTGGCAAGAAGAAACTATGGCGCGAGTTTTTCCTGATCGTATTCCCCCTCGTGTCCGTGCATCTCTTTTATGCAGAGATGGGTAATGCCTCCAAGCATTTCCTGTATTGTGCACCCTTTGCCATTATGGCGGGTGCCAGGGCACTGGCATGGTTGGTACAGGTGCTTCGTAGTCGGCCTGTCCTGAAATGGGCTGGTATCGCAGTGGCTGTGCTCTATCTGACGATTTCTGTCAGACCAAACCGTCAGGACTGTCCGTGGGTATATAACAGTGAATTCTATAACGTCGGCATTGCCGTGCCTTTCGGTTCCGTTCAGGTCGCTGGTCATGACATGGTCTTGGGATTAGGAGCAGGGCGCCAGTTGTTGACGGGTGATGAATACATGCTGGTTTCCGGTCATCTGTTTTACTCATGGTATATCCATTCTATCAAGGCCTATATCGAGCAGTGGCGGAAGGAACGGAAGGAGGCACTTGATCATGCAGGGACGTGTAATGTCCTGACGTTCGAATATGGTGTCTCGGCACCTCCTTCCTCTGAGTATCTTGGGGAGGGATACCACTTCAGTAAGTTGGATAACATGCCGAAACGTTATCGTTTCACCATTTCAGGCGAGGGGCGCGATATCCACTTCTGGCGTGTGTTCCTGGCAGGTGAGGAGAATGACGCTCCGCATGTCTCCGCCTGGCTGAAGAGTCTTTCGAGGGAATTTGGAGAAGGAGAGAAATATGTCCTGGCCGCCCCTGATCATTATGGTGTGTGGCATGTGCTCGACGAACTCTCTGAGAAGGGCACGGTGGAGAAGATGGGCGGAAAACTCTACAAGATTAACAACCAATAAAATGAAATCGCCTCCCGATGGATTTGGGAGGCGATTTTGTTTTACCAGATCTGTGCGCGCTGTTTCTTCGGAATGAAGAGTTTGTTGCCCTTCTTGATGCCGAAGGCGTCGTACCAGGCGTTGATATGGGGCAGGGCTGCATTCACACGGGCCTTGTTGGGCGAGTGTACATCGGCCGTCACCAGATAAGCCATATACTCCGGACGCATGTTGCTGGCCCAGACGCGAGCCCAACTCAGGAAGAAGCGCTGCTCAGGCGTAAAACCGTCGGCAGTCGTCAGAGGATTCTCCTTCATGGCGTTCTGGAAGGCGCGGAAGGCGATGTTCAGACCACCGTTGTCACCGATGTTCTCACCCAGCGTCTGCTTACCGTTGATGAACGTGCCAGGCACGGCCTCGAATTTGCTGAACGACTCCTCGAGCACCTTCGTGCGCTGTTCGTAGTTCTTCTTGTCGGCCTCTGTCCACCAGTTACGCTGGTTGCCAGTCTTATCGAACTGTGAACCCTGATCATCGAAGCCGTGGCTCATCTCATGGCCAATCACACCACCGATGGCACCGTAGTTGGCAGCATCGTCGGCTGTAGGATCGAAGAACGGTGGCTGCAGGATGGCGGCGGGGAAGCAGATCTCGTTGGTCGTCGGGTTATAGTAGGCGTTCACCGTCTGCGGTGTCATGTGCCACTCACTCTTATCCACGGGTTTGTTCACCTTGCGGTTCAGCGCATCCAGCAGTTTGAACTCAGAGATGATGCCCAGGTTCTCGTAGAGCGACAGGCTGTCGTTGACCTGCAGTCCGCTGTAGTCCTTCCACTTGTCGGGATAGCCGATCTTCACGATGAAGTTGGCGAGTTTGTCCTTGGCCTGTTCCTTGGTCTCTGCGCCCATCCACTGGGCCTCGTCGATGCGCTGTGCCAGGGCTGTCTGCAGGTTGCCCACCAGTTTCAGCATGCGTTGCTTGCTCGACTCGGGGAAGTATTTCTCCACATAGAGTTTGCCGATGGCCTCACCCATCACACCACTGACGAGCGATACAGCACGCTTCCAACGGGGACGGTCCTGCTGTACACCACTCATCACGCTGTTCAGTTTGAAGGCCTCGGCACGGAAGTCGTCGCTCAACTGACTGGCTGCGCCTGATATCACCTTGATCTCGGCGTAGGTCTTCAGGTCTTCGAGGTCGGCCGCTGCGAGAATCTTCTCCACCTCGTGGATAGGCTCAGGCTGACCCACATCCACATAGTTGAAGGTGGGGAATCCCGAGGCGAGGAACACATTGCCCCAGTCGATGCCAGGGAAGTCCAACACGAGTTGGTTGTACGACATCTTGTGGTAGTTCTTATCGACATCCCTCAGTTCCACCATGCCGTAACTGGCGTGTGCGATACGGTTCTCGATGGCCATCACGGCCTCCATCTTCTTCTGGGCCGTTGTGGAGTCATTGCCTACAAGCATGAAGAGGTTCTTCAGATAGGTTTTGTAGGCCTCACGCACACGGGTGGTCTGTGGATCGTCGTTGAAATAGTAGTCGCGCAGTCCCAGTCCGAGTCCGCCCTGACCTACGCTGACGATGTTCATCTCGGCATTCCGCTGGTCAGCACCCACGCCGATGCTGTACATCATCGTCCCTTCACCCATGCGGTCGATCTGGGCTGTCACGAGTTGGTACTCCTTGCGGTCCTTGATGGCGGCGATGCGGTCGAGCGTCGGCTTCAGCGGAGCCCAGCCCTCACGGTTCAGGCGCACGCTGTCCATCATCAGGTTGTAGAGTGAGCCGATCTTCTGTCCGAGCGAGCCCTTCTCCTGAGGAGTGTTGGCAAACTGGAGGATCAGGTCCTGGATGCGCTTCTGGTTCTCGTCATACAGGTCGGTGAAGGCACCGTTGTCGGTGTGCTCGTCATCGAGGGGGTGTGTACTCATCCATCCGCCAGCGGCATACTGGTAGAAGTCATCGCCAGGACGTACGGAAGTGTCCATGTTCGCAGGATCGATACCTGTGGAAAGTGTCTGTCCCATGGCGGTCCCTGCCATGAACAGACTTGATAAAAGAATCAGTTTCGTTTTCATCTTTAATTGGGTTGTTATTTATTTGGTCTATTTGATCATTTATCCATTAGACGTGGCAAAGGTACGAAAAAACTACGAAATAACCAATAATTAATATTTTTTGGCACTGTTTCTCAAGAAAAGTCATGGTGAACTTCAATCTTGAGAAATTGCTCATTATGCAGCATGGAGACGTGAAACTGACGGTGGGGCTTCAACGTTCAAACCAAGATTTGGTGCAATACTGCATCACTGTTCCCCAACGGCCTAAATAAAAAACAAAGCCCTCACGTCCGAAGAGTGATGGCTTGTTATGTTTTGAGCCTCTTGTCGGATTCGAACCAACGACCCCGAGATTACAAATCACGTGCTCTGGCCAACTGAGCTAAAGAGGCGGGTGGGCAGCGACCTGCATCGCGCCGCTACAACCAAGTACCCTTGCTGCGTTCCCACCCTGGGGGATTCCGAGGGAGCTGGCCGTACAGGACTGCCCATGTGTTAAAAGAGCGCTTTTGCTTGAAAAGCGGCTGCAAAGGTACGACAATTAATTGAATATTGAAAATTGAATATTGAAAATTTGGCGAATTTAACTATTTTTTGTGGCTAAGCACTCGTTATCTGCGGGAAAATGCGTAATTTTGCACCTTGAAAACGAAAAATGTTAAAATGACAGCACCAGAATATGTACAACTGAAGGCCTACGCGCGACAGGATGGTTTCTTCCTGGCCCTGCTGTGGATCGCCAGTTTCGTCTGTTACATCATGGGCATCTCCAACGGGATGCTGGGTCTGGCGGCCGTGATGCTGGCGGTGATGACCCCGTTCTTCGTGGCTGGTCGTCTGCGCCGATTCCGCGACGAGGGCAGGGAGGGCGTGATCTCCTTCAGGCGCAGTTATGCCTATACGGTCTTCGTGTTCTTCTACGGTGCCGTCCTGCTGGCAGTGGCCCAGTTCATCTACTTCGCCTACCTCGACAACGGCTATCTGCTGAGCACCTATTCTAAGATCGTGTCATCCACAGAGGGCAGGGAACTGATACAGCAGTACGGCATGACGCAGGCGGTGGATGAGAGCCTGACGGAGATGGCTGCCCTGCGTCCGATAGACTACGCGCTGAACATCCTGACGGTGAACATCATCGTGGGCTTTATACTGGGCTTCCCCATCGGACTGGTGATGCAACGCGAGAAAAAGTAAAAGGGAAAAAAGTAAAACAATGGATATATCAGTCGTTATACCTCTTTATAATGAGGCGGAGTCGCTGCCAGAGTTGTATGCCTGGATAGAGCGGGTGATGAAGGAGAATGGCTTCTCGTATGAGGTGATCTTCGTGAATGACGGTTCCACGGACGGTTCGTGGGACGTGATCAGTGAGTTGAAGAGCAAGTCGGATCACGTGAAGGGCATCAAGTTCCGCAGGAACTACGGTAAGAGTCCGGCCCTGTACTGCGGTTTCGAGCAGGCGCAGGGCGACGTGGTGATCACCATGGATGCTGACCTGCAGGACTCGCCTGACGAGATCCCAGAACTCTATCGGATGATTAAGGAGGAGGGCTATGACCTTGTCTCCGGCTACAAGCAGAAGCGCTACGACCCCATCTCGAAGACGCTGCCCACGAAACTCTTCAACGCCACGGCCCGCAAGATCAGCGGCATCAAGAACCTGCACGACTTCAACTGTGGTCTGAAGGCCTATCGCAAGGCCGTGGTGAAGAATATCGAGGTGTATGGTGAGATGCACCGTTATATCCCCTATCTGGCCAAGAATGCAGGCTTCAACAAGATCGGCGAGAAGGTGGTGCAGCATCAGGCCCGTAAGTACGGCTCCTCGAAGTTCATGGGTCTGAACCGTTTTGTGAACGGCTATCTCGACCTGCTGACGCTCTGGTTCCTGAGCACCTTTGGCAAGAAGCCAATGCACGTGTTCGGCTTTCTGGGCACCATCATGTTCTTTATCGGTTTTGTGGCCGCCTTCTGCATCGGTGCCGACAAACTCTGGTGCCTGGCCAACCATATCCCCCAGCGCCTGGTGACGGATTCACCTTATTTCTATTTAGCCCTGACGATGATGATCATCGGCACCCAACTGTTCCTCACGGGATTCCTGGGCGACCTGATCAGCCGTTCGTCGAGTGGCCGTAACGATTACCAGATAGAGGAGACGATATGAGGAAGTGGCTCTTTGTCATAGGATTGGCCTTTATCGTGTCATGCTCGTCGATAGACTGTCCCGTCAATAACGTCGTGGCTACCCGCTATCGCTTCTATAATACCGATGGTGATTCCCTGATACTGATGGACACCCTGTCAGTCACGTCTGTGCGCAAGGACGGCACGGATACGCTGATCCTCAACAGGAATGTGGGCAAGGCCTCGTTCCAGTTGCCTATCAGTTACTCCCATCCAGAGGATATCCTGGTGTTCAATGTCTATAACGGCACGATGAGCGTTTGGGATACTGTCTGGGTGAAGAAGGACGACATCCCCCATTTCGAGTCCGTCGATTGCAATGCCTCTTTCTTCCATAAGATTACAGGCATACGCCATACGACCAATTTCATCGACTCCATAGTCATTAACAATCCGACAGTGGATTATGACAAGACGACCATTCATTTCTACATCTATCCGAAGGTTAGCGATTAGTCTGCTGTTGCTGTTCACGGCATCCGTCACGCAGGCACAGATAAAGTTTTTCACCTTGCAGAAAGACTCTATCCCCTTGTTCCGTGGTTTCTCCGTGTCATTCGACCTGGTGGGAGCAGGTATGCTGGCCTTTTCCGACTACGGGCAGTATGAGGGTGCGCTGCGCGTCAACCTGCACGACGAGTGGTTCCCCATTGTGGAGGTGGGTCTTGGCAAGGCGAATCATGATGACGAGGTGACCCGTCTGCACTATAGCACTTCCGCCCCATATTTCAGGATCGGCATCGACAGGAATCTGTTGAAGAACAAGCATGGCGCCAACCGTCTCTACGGTGGTCTGCGGTATGGCTTCACCTCGTATAAGGTGGATATCTCGCGCCCAGACTTTCCTGACCCTGTGTGGCTGTGGGATACGGGCTATGGCATCAAGGATGCCTCGTGTAACTATCATTGGATAGAGGCCGTCGTCGGTATCGATGCGAAGATCTTCGGGCCGCTGCACCTCGGCTGGAGCGTGCGCTACAAGCGGCGTATTGCTCATTCCCACCCGGAATTCGGAGATACCTGGTATGTGCCAGGCTTCGGAACCTCTGACGATACGAAATTGGGAGGGACGTTTAACGTCATCATTGATATTTAGGATATGGACGGGAAGCAGAGGAAACGGTTGCTTTGGCAGATACCCTTTCTCACGATCCTGGTCGTGGGAACGATATTGATCATTCGTCAGCAGCAGAACATGCCCTATCAGAAGTATTCCGACTTTGTGTTTGGAACAACCTTTACAGTGACCTACCAGTGTGACTCTGACTTGAGCCGCAGTATCATGGCAGAACTGATGAAGGTGGATCATTCCCTGTCGCCCTTCAATAAGGAGTCTGTCATCACGGCCATCAATGAGAATCAAGACGTGAAGCCCGATGATATGTTCATGGATGTCTATCACTTGGCGATGGAAGTGTCGCAAGAGACAGACGGTGCCTTCGACATCACCGTGGCCCCGTTGGTGAATGCCTGGGGCTTCGGCTTCAAGAACGGGGATATGCCGACTTCGCAACAGGTGGATAGTCTCAGGCAGATCATCGGATACCAGAAAATCTCCGTGGTCGATGGGAAGATACGGAAGCAGGATCCGCGGATGATGCTCGACTGCTCTGCCATCGCCAAGGGCTATGGTACGGATGTGGTGGCCAACTTCCTGCGCAGCCGTGGGGTGAAGAACTTCATGGTGGAGATTGGCGGGGAGATCGTGACCTGTGGCATCAATCCTGATCGACTGCCCTGGAAGGTGGGTGTCATCAAACCTACGGATGATTCCCTGAGCGTGGGCCATGAGTTGCAGACCGTGCTGAATGTCACGGACATCGCCATGGCCACCAGCGGCAACTACCGTAACTATTATTATAAAGGTGGCAGGAAGTATGCCCATACCATAGACCCCGCCACGGGCTATCCTGTTCAGCACAGTATCCTCTCTGCCACGGTGCTGGCCAAGACCTGTGCCGTCGCCGATGCCTACGCCACCTCTTTTATGGTGATGGGGCTTGAGCGCGCGAAGAAGGTGCTGGAGCAGCATCCGGAACTGATGGTCTATTTCATCTATGATGACGGACAGGGGAAAAATGACGTGTGGTTCTCACCGTCCCTGAAAGGCAAAATCGCAGACTGATGGCTACCCTGCGGATATATGACCAGTTGCTCCAGTTCCCACTTTTCCAAGGGATGAGTCGCGACGATCTTGAGATTATAGCGGGTCATATCCGTTTTGGCTTCGTGAAGGTGGCTGCAGGAAAGTCCATCGTGAGGGTTGGCGACCCGTGTACCCAACTCTGTTTCCTGATCAACGGCACCGTGAAGGTGGAGACCTTCGGTGACGAGCACCGTTATGCGGTGACAGAACAGTTGTCGGCACCCTATATCCTGCAACAGGAGGCCATCTTCGGCTATTATCAGTGTTATACCCGCAGTTTCACTGCCCTGACAGACGTAAACCTCCTGACCATCGCCAAGGAAGAGGTGTTCCGGTTGTTGGAGGACTTTCTGGTGTTCCGTCTGAATACGGTCAACCAGTTTGCCACACAGATACAGAAGCAGAGTCTCCAGATGTGGCGGCGCTGTCCTGTGACACTGCGCGAGCGGCTGATCCGTTTCCTGATCCAGCATTGTGCCTATCCGGCTGGGCCCAAGACGTTCCATATCCTGATGGAGCAATTGGCAGAGGAACTGAACGACAGCCGTCTGAACGTATCACGCGTACTGAACCAGTTGCAGAAGGAAGGGCTGGTCAGTCTGCACAGGGGCAGAATTGATATTCCCCAACTGGAGCGGCTGCTGATGTGATGACTTTTCATCACATTTTTGTTTCCATATTGGGAGGTGAGTTTCGCCAAATACTCATTGCTTTTCGGAAAATAGTCATTGAGTAATTTTCCTAAAGCAATGAGTAATTTTCAAAAAGTGCCACTTATTTGGAAAATGCCCATTTATATTATTAAATAGGTGAAAATATGATAAAATTGGGATAAAGTTTCACAGTATCAGGAAAAAGTTGTAATTTTGCTGCCCGAAAATTGGATATGATGTTATGACAGAGAGCCAAAGAGTAAATCCGTTTTTTGAACCATATAACACCCCCCACGACGCAGCCCCCTTCGACCGTATCCGTCTGGAGGACTTCGAGGAGGCTATGCTCGAGGGCATCCGCCGTGATGATGAGCAGATAGAGAAACTTATCAACAACCCTGAGAAGCCCACTTTCGACAATACCATTATCAATGTGGATGACGAGAAGGACAATGAGGGCTATTACGATCTGTTGAGCAGGGTTTCCACCGTATTCTTCAATCTGTTGTCTGCAGAGACCAACGACGATATGGATGCGCTGGCCCAGAAGATGAGTCCGATCCTTACGAAGCACGCCAACGATATTCGTCTTAATGAGCGGCTCTTTGAGCGCATCAGATACGTGCATCGCCATCATCGCAAACTCTCGCCAGAGGAGAAGATGCTGCTCGACAACTGCTACGACGGTTTCGTGCGCAGTGGTGCCCTGCTCGATGCTGCGGGTAAGGAGCGTCTGCGCCAACTGACGGAGGAGGCTTCGATCCTCGGACTCCAGTTCTCGCAGAACCTGCTGAAGGAGAACAAGGCCTTCACGCTGCACATCACGGATGAGGCCCAACTCGACGGTCTGCCTGACAGTGCCCGCGAGGCGGCAGCCCTGACCGCGAAGGAACAGGAGAAGAAAGGGTGGGTGTTCACGCTTGACTTTCCTTTGTATTCGCCGTTTATGACCTACAGCACCCAGCGCGAACTGCGCCGTCAGATGTATATGGCGAAGAACACTGAGTGTATCCACGATAACGGGGAGAACAACCTGGAGATCTGTAAGCGTCTCATCAACCTGCGCCGTGAGATGGCTCAGTTGTTGGGTTATAAGACCTATGCCGACTATGTGCTGAAGCACCGTATGGCAGGTAACGTGCGCAACGTTTATAAGTTGCTCAACGACCTGATAGTCGCCTATAAGCCGACGGCTCAGAAGGAGGTGAAGGCCATCGAGAAAATGGCTCAGAAACTGGAGGGCAAGGACTTCAGACTGGAGCCCTGGGACTTCTCCTTCTATTCCCATAAGTTGCAACTGGAGAAATACAATATCGATGCTGAGATGCTGAGGCCCTACTTCGAACTCTCGAAGGTTATCGAGGGTGTCTTCGGCCTCGCCAACCGTCTCTATGGCATCACGTTCAAGGAGAACAGGGACATCCCCGTCTATCATCCTGATGTCAAGGCCTACGAGGTGTTCGACAAGGATGGCAGTTTCCTGGCTGTGTTCTATGCCGACTTCCATCCCCGCAAAGGCAAACAGGGTGGGGCGTGGATGACGGAATACCAGGGTCAGTGGATGGAGCGCATTGACAAGAAGAAACCCTTTGGCCCTGAGAACAGCAAGAATGTGCGTCCCCATGTCAGTGTGGTGATGAACCTCACGAAGCCCACGGAGGAGAAGCCCGCCCTGCTGACGTTGGGTGAGGTGGAGACTTTCCTCCATGAGTTCGGCCACTCCCTGCACGGCATGTTCGCCAACACCCGTTTCGAGAGCCTTTCAGGCACCAACGTCTGGTGGGACTTCGTCGAACTGCCCTCACAGTTTATGGAGAACTTCGCCATCGAGAAGGAGTTCCTGCGCACCTTTGCCTTCCATTACGAGACGGGTGAGCCCCTGCCCGATGAACTCATCGACCGTATCGTCAGGAGCCGTAACTTCAACGTCGCCTACGCCTGTATGCGACAGGTGAGTTTCGGATTGCTCGACATGGCCTACTACACGAAGAAGGATGCCTTCGACGATGATATTATCCCCTTTGAGAAGAAGGCCTGGGAGAAGGCGATGGTCATGCCACAGTTGCCCGACACCTGCATGACCGTACAGTTCTCGCATATCATGGCGGGTGGCTATGCGGCTGGCTACTACAGTTATAAGTGGGCAGAGGTGCTCGATGCCGATGCCTTCAGCGTGTTCAAGAAGCATGGCATCTTCAACCAGGAGACGGCACAGCGTTTCCGGGACAACATCCTGTCGAAAGGCGGCACGGAGAATCCGATGATATTATATAAACGGTTCAAGGGTGGTGAGCCCACCATTGACGCATTACTGAAGAGAAATGGGATCAAGCGATAAACAACAGAAACTGGATGCGCGCTATCTGCGTATGGCACGCATCTGGGCAGAGAACTCCTACTGCCAGCGCCGTCAGGTGGGTGCCCTGGTCGTGAAGGACAAGATGATCATCAGCGACGGCTACAATGGTACGCCCAGCGGCTTTGAGAACGTCTGCGAGGATGAGAATAACGTCACCAAACCCTACGTGCTCCACGCTGAGGCTAATGCCATCACGAAACTCGCCCGCTCGAACAATAACAGCGATGGTGCTACCATCTACATCACGGCTTCGCCCTGTATCGAATGTGCCAAACTGATCATCCAGGCTGGCATCAAGCGGGTTGTCTATGGTGAGAAGTATCGCCTCACTGACGGTATCGACCTCTTGGCACGTGCTGGTATTGAGGTTGTCTATATGGATGTCAATTCAAACACAGAATCGCAATATGAATAACAATAAGACTCACAGGTTTACACCGCTTTGGATGGCTGTATCAGTCGTGATAGGTATCCTGATAGGCTCCTTCTATGCCAACCACTTCTCTGGCAATCGGCTGAACATCATTAACTCCAGTGGTAACAAACTTAACAACCTGCTACACATTATCGATGATCAGTATGTGGACACGGTGAATATCAACGACCTTGTGGAGAAGGCCATGCCCCAGATCCTGAGTGAACTTGATCCTCATTCAGTCTATATCACGGCCCGTGAGGGAGAGATCGCCAACGACGACCTCCGTGGCTCCTTCTCTGGCATCGGCATCGAGTTTACCATCCGTCAGGACACCATCCGTGTGCAGGGCGTGATCAGCAACGGTCCCGCTGAGCGTGCAGGGGTGTTGGCTGGCGACAAGATCGTGGAGGTGGATGACTCCGTCTTCGTGGGAAAGAAAGTAACCAATGAGGAGGCTATGCATCGTCTGAAAGGACCGAAGGATACGAAGGTGAAACTGGGTATCCTCCGTTATGGTGAGAAGAAGGTGCAGCACATTACCGTCACCCGTGGGGAGATCCCCACAAAGAGTGTGACGTCTTGCTATATGCTCGACGACGAGAGCGGCTATATCAAGATCCGTAATTTCGGCGAGAATACCTATCCGGAACTGTTGATCGCTTTGGCGAAACTCTCCCAGAAGGGCTTTTCTAATCTCGTCATCGACCTGCGCAGCAATACGGGTGGTTATCTGGAGTCGGCTGTGCAGATTGCCAACGAGTTCCTGTCCAAAGGACAACTGATCGTCTATACGGAGGGGCGTCGCTATCCGCGTCAGGAGTATCGTGCCGACGGGCGTGGCTCCTACCAGCGCATTCCACTTGTGATCCTCGTTGATGAAGGGTCTGCCTCCGCTTCGGAGATCCTCGCAGGGGCTATTCAGGATAATGACCGCGGTACTATCGTGGGGCGTCGTTCCTTCGGTAAGGGACTGGTACAGAAGCCCATGGAGTTTACGGACCACTCGATGATCCGTCTGACCATCGCCCGTTATTATACCCCCTCTGGCCGTTGTATTCAGAAGCCGTATGCTGACGGTGAGGACTATGAGGGTGACTGGATGAACCGTTACCAGCATGGGGAGTTCTTCTCCCAGGACAGCATCCGCCATACGGGTCCCGCCTATCACACCAATAATGGCCGTACGGTCTATGGCGGTGGTGGCATCACACCTGATATCTTCATCCCAGAGGATACGCTTGGCATGACTTCTTATTACAAGGAGGCATCCATGACGGGTCTGATCCTGCAGTTCGCCTATAACTACACGGATGAGAACCGCACCAAGTTGAGCAGTTTTACTGATGTGTGGGAGATGGAACGCTATCTTAAGGGTCAGAACACGGTGGAGAAGTTTGTCTCCTTTGCCGACAAGAACGGGCTGAAGCGCCGTAATCTCATGATCCAGAAATCATACAAGTTGCTGGAGCGTTTCGTCAATAGCCGCATCATCTATAATATCCTCAATGAACAGGCATGGACGGAATACCTGAACCGTGATGATCCTGCCATCATCGAGACCCTCCGCCTCTTCCGTGATGGGGCTGCATTCCCAGAGAATGTTGCACCAGTTGAAGGATCTGTCGGTAAGGTGGCAATGCTTTTCGACAGTCGCTGTCGTCAGATGCCGAAAACCAGTGTTGCCCATGCGTAAGGACGAACTCAGGGAATTAATCAGGAAACAGAAACGGCAGTTCACCCCAGCACAACTGGAGGAACTGTCGCTTCCTATTATGGTCCGGCTAAAGGTCCGTCTGGCTGAGGCCCAGACCGTCATGGCCTACTATTCCCTGCCTGATGAGGTATGCACCCACCAACTGATCGATGAACTGGTGGCAGAGGGTAAGACTGTCCTACTGCCAAAAGTCATTGACAATGAGACGATGGAACTGCGCCGCTATACGGGTCGCCATGACCTCCGCGAAGGTGCTTTTCATATCATGGAACCTGTTGGTGCGCTTTTTACTGACTTTTCCGCCATCGACATCGCACTCATCCCTGGCATCGCCTTCGATGCCCGTGGCTATCGCCTCGGCCGTGGCCGCGGCTACTACGACCGTTTCCTCTGCGCTCTCGGTGTGCCCCCTAAACTCCTCGGCCTCTGTTTCGACTTCCAGAAAGTTGATGAAGTCCCAGTGGATGAGTTCGATATTCCAGTGGATGAAGTGTTTTAATTGAATCGTATATCCGCGATGACCTGACTCCCCACGCTCTCATTCAACTTTCTCAAAATTTCCTGCCGTTGCATGGAGAGGTCTGCTCTTAAAGCAGGATTTGTCAGATGCACGAACAGCGTCTGGTTACGGATATGGAGGTTCTTGGTATATCCTGCGATGACCTCGCCCATCACCGTCGGCCATGCGTCGATGAGTCGCTTTTGCAGGAGCGGCGTCTCTAATCCCTGTGCCCGTAGGTTTCGCAGGATCAGGTCTTTGATCTGTTGTACGTCTCTCTTAAACATCGATCTCTCCGTTATTGACGTGGAAAATCTTATAGTCGTGCGACGAACGGCTCAGGATACTGTCTAAGTGCTCGCGGTTGGTATCCGTAATGAATATCTGTCCGAACTCGTCGCCCGCCACCAGTCTGACAATCTGTTCCACACGTCCGGCATCCAACTTGTCGAAGATGTCATCGAGCAGTAGTAGGGGAGTCGTCTGGTTGTTCGTGCGTCGGAGGAAGTCAAACTGTGCTAACTTCAGTGAGATGACGAATGTCTTGTGCTGTCCCTGACTGCCCTCCCGTTTCAGGGGATGTCCGCCTAACGAAAAGACCAGGTCGTCGCGATGCACACCGTGTAATGAGAAACCCATGATTCTGTCCTTCTGCCTGTCGCGCTGGATCACCTCTAGCAACGGCCCCCGCTGACAGTGCGACACGTACTCGATGGCTACCTGTTCCTTGTTGTCGGAAATCCGTTCGTAGTAATGCTGGAAGATGGGCACCAGTTCCTTGACGAAGGCTGCGCGCCGCTCATAGATCCGTTCCCCCTCGATAGCCATCTGCTCCTCCCACAGGCTCATCACCTCTGGGTCGGGCTCATCCTCCAGTTTCAGCATCACGTTCCGCTGCTGCAGGGCTTTGTTGTAGCGGTTGATGGAGTCGATATAGTTGCGGTCGTACTGTGAGATCACCAGATCCATCAGCCGCCGGCGCTCCTCACTGCCGCCCTCGATGAGCAGCGTGTCAGAGGGCGACACCATCACCAGCGGTATCAGTCCGATATGCTCCGACAGTCGCGTGTATTCCTTCTTGTTGCGCTTGAAGTGCTTCTTCGTGCCGCGCTTCATGCCGCAGTAGATGTTCAGGTCGTCGGAGTAGTTGCCCTCGATCATCAGGAAGTCCTGTCCGTGTCTGATGACCTGCGAGTCGATGGGGTTGCCAGCCGAATGACAGAACGAGAGGAAGAAGATCGCGTCGAGCACGTTCGTCTTGCCCACACCGTTCTGGCCGATGAGACAATTGATCTTTGGCGACAGTTCCAGCGTGGCCGATGGAATGTTCTTATAGTTAATGAGCGACAACTTTTCGAGAATCATGGGGCAAAGATACGAATAAGTGAGTAGAAAACCAAAAGTTTTTTGAGTTTTCTCGAACGTGAGTATCTTCGGCCGTAGGCCAAAGGTACATATTTTTTGGTTTTTCTTTTTGTTTTTCACTTTTTTATTGTAACTTTGCACCCGATTTTCGAAAATTAATACAAAAAATATAATGGCAACAAAGAATCAACAGCAGGCTGCTCCTACAATGGAGGAGACCCTGAACAAGAGTGAGGCCTTCTTTTTGAAGAACAAGAAGGCTATTATCGCCGTGGTGGTGGCTCTCATCGTCATCATTGCCGGCGCAGTACTTTACAAGACTTATATCTCCGAGCCCAACGAGCAGAAGGCCAGCACGGCTATCGCCAAGGGACAGGATTACTTTGCACAGGGTCTCTTCCAACAGGCTCTGGCAGGTGACAGCGCTGGTTTCAAGGGCTTCGCCAAACTCGCTGATGAGTACAGCAGCACCGCTGCCGGTAATCTGGCCAATCTCTATGCCGGACTCTGCAACGCCCAACTTGGCAAGTGGGATGAGGCTGTGAAGTATCTGGAGAAGTATGACGGTGCCGATGACGCCATGATCAGTCCCGTGGCTGAGGGTGCCCTTGGCAATGCCTACGCTCATCTGAATCAACTTGACAAGGCCGTCTCTCATCTGAAGAAGGCTGCCGAAAAGGCTGACAACAACTCACTGTCACCCACCTTCCTCGTACAGGCTGGTGAGATCCTCGAGAGCCAGGGTAAGGCCGATGAGGCCCTGAAACTGTATCAGCAGGTGAAGGAGAAGTATTTCAATTCGATGATGTACTCTCGCATCGACGAGTATATCGAGCGCGTTTCCGCAAAATAAGATGGCCACAGCACTCCACAACCTCAGCGATTACGACTTCTCGAAAGTTCCCGATGCGTCGAACATGATTTTCGGTGTCGTCGTGGCTGAATGGAATCCAGAGATCACGGGAGCCTTGCTTGAGGGCTGCGTCTCCACCTTGGAGAAGCATGGGGCTCTGCCTGAGAATATCCATGTGAAGCCCGTGCCAGGTAGTTTTGAGTTGATCTATGGTGCCCACCAGATGACGCTCAACGACGGCTACGATGCCGTGATTATTCTTGGCAGTGTCATCCGTGGCGAGACACCCCACTTTGATTATATCTGTCAGGGTGTCACTGAGGGAATCGCCCGTTTGAATGCCACAAGCAATATACCTGTCATCTATGGTCTTCTGACGACCAACGATCTCCAACAGGCAAAGGATCGTGCGGGTGGAAAGCATGGTAATAAGGGGGATGAGTGCGCCGTCGTAGCCATTAAGATGGCGAAGTTCTGAACAAACAGGGAAATATCAGTTCTTTCTGAGGGTGAGGACAACAATCTCACCCGTTGCACCAAAGCGGAAGGGAATGAGTCCACCAAGACCGGCAGTTACGAAAAGTGACTGTCGGTCATTTTTGTACCAACCCCAGAATTCCTTGCCCGTAAGTGACATGGGGCACCAGCCGAAGATGTTGAATTGCATGGCATGGGTATGGCCGCTGAGGGTAAGTTGGGCGCGCTTGTCGGGGACGATCTTGCGCTGCCAGGCCGAGGGGTCGTGCTCAAGCATAAGAATAAAGTCACCGTCTGTTACGCCATCTAAGGTTTTCGTGACATCGCCGTTCTGGGGGAACCTCTTGCCGTCACCGTCGTTCTCCATACCAGCGATGATGATGTGGGCAGAGCCGCGCTCGATGGTGCGGTGCTCATTCTGTAGCAGTGTCCAACCCAACTGTCGCTCCAGACTGATAGTCTCACGGCAGTTGGCAATCTTCATCGCGTCATCACAGCCTAAGTAGTCTGCATAATCATGGTTGCCGAGGACGGAGAACACCCCGTCTTCGGCTTTCAGTGAACTGAGCGCATCCATGTGGGGATAGATGTCTTGCGGCTGGATATTCTGCAGGTCGCCTGTATAGACGATCAGGTCAGGCCGTTGGGCGTTGATGCTGTCGATGGCGCGCTGGAGCACCCAACTGTTGTGTTTCATATAACTGCCTACATGAGCATCTGAGAACAATACGATCTTATAGCCGTCGAAAGCCTCTGGCAGATCTTCGGAAACATATTCTGTGTGGTTTACTTCCAGTTTGTTGAAGCCAACAAATGTACCCCAGAACAGCACGAACCATACGGCAGGGATGCTCAGCAGACCCAACAGATTTCCGTAGTTGTTCCGTTTGTGGAAGATCTTGCGACATGCTCTGCCCAATAGCGAACAGATGCCGTAGGTCCACATCGGGACGATGACCAGACCTATCAGGAACAAGTAGCCGTACAGGATGAAGATACGGTCGTTGCTGGGGATAAAGTCTGGTTCCTGCGCCAGATAAATGGTATATGCCACCATCGCCAGACAGGGAATCCATAAAAGCACTCGCTTCCACCATGCCTTTTTCCGTTGGAAATAGCGCAAGTCATAATATATAAAAGGTATGAGGACGAGCAGCAGGAACAGGGGAAGGTCTCTTGCAATCATTGGTCAGGGTTTTCTACAAAGCCTTGGTATTTAGGAACGAGGGCCGACATCACGGAATCGTAGGCCTGACGCATGGTGGCATCCACGTTCTCCGGCCCCTGTCCGATAGGGTAGATGGCATGGTGGATGGTCAGTGTCAGCGGGTGCCAGTTAATGAGGTTGATGAAACCTTTCGTGCGTGGCAGGACATCAAAGGAACCGTTGATGGTCAGTGGTACTACAGGCAGTTGTAACTCGTCGGCCAGGGCGAAGGCACCTTTCTTGAACTTCCCCATGTGCCCTGTAAAGGAACGTGCACCCTCTGGGAACACCGTCACACTATAGCCCTCCTGCAGAATCTCACGTGCTGTATCGTAGGTCTTTTTGATCTTCTTAGGTCCCCGCTTATCGACGAAGATCTGGTGCGACTTCTCACAGGCATAGCCCAAGAAGGGGATCTTCCGCAACTGATACTTCATCATCCACTTGAAGTTACGGCCCAAATGGCCGTAGATGACGAAGATGTCAAAGATGCCCTGGTGATTGGATACAAACACGTAACTCTGGTTCTTCTCCAGATTTTCGCGTCCTTCCACCTTGACAGGCAGCAGAAAAGCCTTGAGGATGATCTTGCCCCACCAGCGGCCGGGGTAGTAACTCCAGAAGTGGCCGTTGCCGATGGTTGTACCGATGCCTACTTCCAGTGCCGTGATGATCGTCATCAGCACTAATACTGGAAAGCCTATAAATATCTGGTAGATTAGATAGAGTATCTTTAATAACAACTTCACCTTTTCACCCTTTCATTCTTTTATCGTCGGATATTTCCGAAAGAAGCCGTCCCATCTCATCCTCATCACACCGAAGAATGCCTCTCCGAAGATGCCGCCAGACATCTTACTGGTGCCCTCCTTACGATTCACGAAGATCACACTCACCTCCTTGATCTTGAAGCCGATCTTATGGGCGGTGTATTTCATCTCAATCTGGAAGCCGTAGCCCTTGAAGCGGATCTTATCGAGTTCGATGGTCTGCAGCACCCGACGCTTGTAGCAGACAAAGCCCGCCGTGGTGTCATGTACCTTGAACCCGGTGATGACCCGCACGTATTTCGAGGCGAAATAACTCATCAGCACACGGCCAACGGGCCAGTTGACGACATTCACGCCGCTGACGTAACGGGAGCCGATAGACACGTCGTAACCCTCATCATGACAGGCGGCATAGAGCCTCGGCAGGTCGTTGGGATCATGACTGAAGTCGGCATCCATTTCGAAGATGTAGTCGTAGTCATGCTCCAATGCCCATCGGAACCCAGCGATATAGGCCGTACCCAGTCCGAGTTTCCCGCTCCGTTCGATGATAAAGAGACGGTCACAGAACTCTGTAGCCATCATACCCCTGACGATGGCTGCCGTCCCGTCGGGGGAGCCGTCGTCGATCACGAGAATATGGAAACATCTTTCCAAGGCGAATACCGCTCTGATAATCTTCTCGATATTCTCCTTCTCGTTGTAGGTCGGAATGATAACTATACTGTCGCTCTTGTACATCATCTGATGATTGATGGTGCAAAGATACAAATAAAGATACAAATAAAAAGAGAAAATGGCACTAATTTCACTTCTTTTTCGTAATTTTGCACACAATTTCTAATGAATATACAGGAATTAGAGAGTCAATATGCCAAGTTGCCGCAGGTATCGGCATTGGTAAGAGAACTGGGAAAATCTTCGGTGAAGACGATTTTCCTCGAGGGTCTGTTGGGTTCTTCGGCTCCGATGCTGTTCGGTAGTCTGTTACAGAAGTGCAAAACTCCGTTACTTTTTATCCTACAGGATGCTGAAGAGGCTGGCTATTTCTACCATGACCTCACTCAACTGATGGGCAATCGTGATGTGCTCTTCTTTCCTTCCAGTTATCGTCGGGCCATCAAGTATGCTCAGCGCGATGCCGCCAGTGAGATCCTCCGTACGGAGGTGCTGGCCCGTCTTTCTGGGCAGGGTGGGGGGTACATCGTCACCTATCCCGAGGCATTGGCAGAGATGGTGGTGTCGAAGAAGAACCTGGACTCAAGGACACTCGTGTTGGAGAAGAACCAGACCATCAGCGTCTCTGAGATAGAGAAGACATTGCGCGGTTTCGGTTTCCGCGAGGTGGATTATGTTTATGAACCGGGTCAGTTTGCCCTGCGTGGTTCCATCCTTGATGTCTATTCCTTCAGTTGCGAGTACCCTTACCGCATTGACTTCTTTGGCGATGATATCGACTCCATCCGCACCTTTGAGGTGGAGGATCAGTTGTCAAAGGAGCAGCGCGACAAGGTGGAGATTGTGCCCGAACTGGCAACCTCAGAAGATAAGGTGCCCTTCCTCTCGTTTGTGTCGAAGGAGGTGGTACTGGTCACGAAGGATTATCTCTATGTCCGCGATGCCATCGACCGTGCCTATCAGGAGGGTTTCTCCTCTCAGGCCAGGATGGAACAGATGGAAGGCGCTACGGAGATGGAACAGCGTGAGATAGAACGACAGATGCAAAAGGAGTCACAGTTGATTACTGGTACCCAGTTCATGTCGGATGCTGAACAGTTCCGTCGCATCGAGTTCGGCCATCGTCCTTCGTCACCTTGTAAATCCACACTTCATTTCAACATCACTGCCCAGCCGCTTTTCCATAAGAACTTCGACCTACTGGCAAAATCCTTCGAGGATTACTTGTCACAGGGCTACCAGATCTATATCCTCGCCGACAGCGCCAAGCAAACAGAGCGTCTGAAGGAAATCCTGAACTCACTGGGGACGGTTCTCTCTGAGTTCACTCCTGTCGATAAGACGCTCCACGAGGGGTTTGCGGACGACGACCTGCATATCTGTGTCTTTACCGACCACCAGATCTTCGACCGTTTCCATAAGTACAACCTGAAGAGCGATAAGGCCCGTAGTGGTAAGATGGCTCTCACGCTGAAGGAGATCCAACAGTTCGAGATCGGCGATTTCGTAGTGCATGTCGATCATGGTGTGGGTAAGTTTGGCGGTCTGGTGCGCATGCCGATTACCAACACGCAGGGTGAGCAGACCTACCAGGAGATGATCAAGATCCTCTACCAGCATGGCGATAGTATCTATGTGTCGATACATTCTTTATATAAGGTGTCGAAATACAAGTCGCAGGACAATGGCGAAGCCCCACGGCTCTCCACCCTCGGCACTGGTCAGTGGGAACGCTTAAAGGAGCGTACCAAGAAACATATCAAGGATATCGCCCGTGACCTCATCAAACTCTACGCCAAGCGTCGTCGCGAGAAGGGCTTCGCCTTCAGCCACGACACCTATCTCCAGCACGAACTCGAGGCCAGTTTCCTCTATGAGGATACCCCGGACCAGTTGAAGGCCACGCAGGATGTGAAAGCAGATATGGAGCAGGCCAAACCCATGGATCGTCTGGTCTGTGGCGATGTGGGTTTTGGCAAGACGGAGGTGGCCGTGCGCGCAGCCTTCAAGGCAGCGACCGATGGTAAGCAGGTAGCCGTACTGGTGCCTACCACCGTGCTGGCCTATC
The DNA here is from genome assembly GCA_017430675.1 of Prevotella sp. The sequence goes on along the minus strand of JAFRMM010000227.1, from coordinate 13,541 downwards.
AGCACTTCCGCACGTTCTCCTCCCGTCTGAAGGACATGCCCGTCCGAGTGGATTATCTGACACGAGCCCGTTCCGCCAAACAGACCACCGAACTCCTCAAAGACCTTGCCGATGGTAAGATAGATATCATCATAGGTACACATAAACTCATCGGTAAGACAGTGATGTTCCACGACCTCGGGCTGCTCATCATCGACGAGGAACAGAAGTTTGGTGTCAGCACGAAGGAGAAACTCCGTCAGATGAAGTCGAATGTCGATACCCTCACGATGTCGGCCACGCCGATTCCGCGAACCCTTCAGTTTTCTTTGGTGGGGGCCCGTGACCTCAGTGTCATCCAGACACCGCCGCCTAACCGCTATCCCATACAGACGGAGATACATACTTTTGGGGTGGAGATCATCGCCGATGCCATCAACTTCGAGATGTCGCGCAATGGTCAGATATACTTCGTGAACAACCGTATCAGTCAGTTGCAGGAAATTGCGGATATGATCCATAAGTACGTGCCTGATGCACGTGTCGCCATCGGACACGGTCAGATGAAACCTGAGGAACTTGAGAAGATCGTGCTCGACTTCTCCAACTACGACTACGACGTGCTGCTTTCCACGACCATTGTCGAGAATGGCATCGATATCCCCAATGCCAACACGATCATCATCAATGGTGCCCACAACTTCGGCCTCTCCGACCTCCATCAGATGCGAGGCCGTGTGGGACGTGGTAACCGTAAGGCCTTCTGTTACCTGCTGGCTCCGCCCCTGGCGGCCCTGCCACCAGAGTCGCGCCGCCGTCTGGAAGCCCTCGAGAACTTCTCTGACCTCGGCTCAGGTATCAATATCGCCATGCAGGACCTTGACATCCGTGGCGCAGGTAATCTCCTCGGCTCCGAACAGAGCGGCTTCATCTCTGATCTTGGCTACGAGACCTACCAGAAGATCCTTAACCAAGCCATGGCCGAACTCCGCAACGAAAATAAAGTCGCCACCCCCACCCAACGAGTGGGGGATGGTGGCTTCGTCGATGACTGCGCCCTCGAGTCTGACATCGAGATGTACTTCCCTGATCAGTATGTTCCTAGCGACTCGGAGCGCATGCTGCTCTATCGTGAACTCGACAACCTCGCCAACAGCCATCGTCTGGAGGCGGATCTCGAAGCCTATCGCAAACGCCTGATAGACCGTTTTGGAGAGATTCCTGCCGTTGCCGAGGAACTGATCAATGTGGTGCCGCTGCGTGTCATAGGCAAGCAATTGGGTATCGAGAAGATCATGCTCAAGCAACAGAAGATGTACCTCTACTTCGTGAGCATTCCCGATAGTCCCTATTACCAGAGCGAAGCCTTCGGCAAGGTCATTAATTATATGACTCAGAATGTGCGTCGCTGCAATCTCCGTGAGGCTAATGGTAAGCGTTCGATGGTGGTCAAAGATATCCCTTCCGTCGAGGTGGCTCTGACAATCTGTCGCGCAATTCTGACAGATTGACACGAAAAATCCTACTGGCATTTATCTTGCATATTGTCTGGTGAGAGCCGAAAGGTAATCACCAAAAAAGACAACATGTATAACCATTTAAAAATAGAATTAGGAGGTAACGATTATGATGCCAGTAATGAGAAGTAACAGTTGGATTCCCAGTGTGTTTAATGATTTGTTTGATACGGACTTTATGCCGAAGGCAAACTGCACGGCTCCCGCTATCAATGTGAAAGAAAGTGACAAGGCCTATACAGTAGAGTTGGCTGCACCGGGCATGAAGAAGGAGGACTTCAACGTACATATCAATGATGAGGGTAACCTGATCATCAAGATGGAGAGCAAGCAGGAGAAGAAGGAGGAAGACAAGAACACGCGCTACCTGCGCCGTGAGTTCTCTTACTCGAAGTTTGAGCAGACGCTGATCCTGCCTGACGACGTGAAGAAAGAGGATATTTCTGCCAAGGTTGAGCACGGCGTGCTCACCGTCGAACTCCCCAAGGTCGTTGAAGAGAAGGTGAAGGTATCACGTCAGATTGATATCGCATAAGGATTCATCGCATATAAGTTCATAGGTTTTTAGGTTATTGATCATTCAAGAGCGGGTGTGCCGGGAAATTGGCACACCCGCTTGTTATGTCTTATTGTCATACGTAGGTCTCGACGTAGCCGTCGAAGTGGGGCTCTTGGGTGATGGTGTGCCATCTGGCCGTGTAAAACTGACGGTGACATACGGTGCCTTATCCAATACCTCCAGTGCAAACAGCGTGTCTGGCCCCATGTGATCATAAAGGCTGAAACAAAGTGTTCCAAATGTTGAAATAACGTTGGAACACTTTTCCGTCGCCAGAGAAACCGTTCCAAAATATTTAAAAATATATTAAAGTTGCGCCCGACACGTGTTGCAGAGAAAAAAGCATTTTCTTTGCACTCAAAACCGAGATGCATCATGAATTATCAAAAAACAATTTAGAGTTCATCCCAACGCATGGAATATGATCCAAGCCGTTTGATGGGTATTTGCAGTTCGGTGGCAGTTTTGCGCCAGTCTTTGATGGCGGCACGAACCTCTTCGATAATCTCTGCTGCTTCCTGTCTTTCAAGCATGTAGTTCTCGCTTGCGGAGAGCAGGGCGTTAATGTCCGACTGTTCCGTATATGAGTTGATAAGCAGACATTGATGTGACTTCGCTCCAGGGTTGATGTCGTATGCTGGTGAGAGTGTCCAGCCTTTCGGTGTCAGCAGGAAACCATGATTGCGGAAGTGGTCGTCGGTGTTGCCGAACATGACATTGAACGCCACCCTGCGATAGAGTTCTCTGAGATTCTGCCGTACATCGGTGCAACCGTGAAGAATGAAATCTACGATGTCCAGATAACCATTGCCTGTGCTGCTGCCTGCTCCATCATCAAAACCAAGCAATGACATAGCGGAAGCAAAATGGATGCGACGGCGTTCCTTTGTCCTGTCGAAACGTTCGGAGAGCAGCAGATCGCGGTCTTTTGAAATTCTGATGGTGCGTGTCTTTGCTACATGGATGCCAGCACTGGCCGCAAGTTGATGCGAGAAGTGTTCAATGAGTTCCGTATTCTCTAAGTCATTTTTTGAAGGGAACTTAGCAACATACAGTGTGCCATCGGTATCAACAACATTAGCCTTAGGACGAGCGCCACCGAGTGAGGTTCCAGGATCAATCAACTGGTCAAGCCAACGTTGTTCCGGCAACTCGTTGCGTTCTTCTGCCAACTCGATCTCATGGCACGCATCGCACAGGGCGCGAAGACTTTCAATGGGAGGAACAAGGTATCTTGTACTTGCGTTGATATAGTCATCGCTGTCTTCCTCTTTATAGCGTATGCCACCCATGCGAGTGAAGTCCTCAATACCGATGAGGTAGTCGTAATCTGTGAGCATACGTGTCGGCCTCCCTTCCGACTGGGCTGTCAGTCGCTCTCTGCGATCAAGCAACAAACGTCCCCAACGATCGGGGAAGGAATCCTTGACGAAGCCGAACACATGATCAGTACCACGAGGATGCTGCAATGAAGGAACGTTCATCAGATCACCGCTCAGCAGAATGCCGCCATATTGCTTGAGCCATTCACGCGAATACTCAAAGACAAAATGGTCTTTGCCACGAACATGTTCGTAGCCTAATACTCCTATCTCTTGAGGTGTTGAGAGGAAGTCGAAATCTGCGTAAACCGTTATCCTTTTCATTTCCTCAGTAATTCTGCATCCTGAAGTTGTCTGCCAAGAGCATCGTCGGCAGCAAGTAGGGTGATGTCGTGTTCCAAATTCAGCGCAAAGAGTACGCGTGCATAAATGCCCATGGAGACCGTCGGGTCACCATGTTCCACTTTAGAGACTGTCAGGCGAGTCACCGTTGCCCTGTCTGCTATGTCCTGCATAGACAGATGCCTGCGCTTACGTGCCAGCATAATCTGTTCGCCCATGATTGTCAGTTTCTGGCTCAATGCCCTTGGCATCGTCTTGCCAAATGTGTTCTTTCCCATAATTGTACTTTATTGGGTGCAAAAGTAAGCAAAATTGTTTAATATAACAAACATTTTAAGGAAAACTTCATTCCAATCCTTGTTTTTGATACATTTTGCATGAAAATGGTATTAGATCATGTTCCTTAAACTTTAGTTAATAAGATCACCACACGTAGGTCTCGACGTAGCCGTCGAAGTGGGGCTCCTGGGTGATGCCGTGGGCAGTGAGGAGTTGGCGGATGTACTTCTCTGCCTTCTCCCTGAATAGTTGTTCTCTTTCTGTCATGTCTTTGTGATTTTTTGCAAAGATGATGAAAAAATGTGATACCTCCAAAACCTGAATGTTACTCCATTCGTCCATACGTCATCTCTTCACCATCCTTGTCATACTGCTTCCGCTTGCCGGTTGGCGGCTCTGTCAGGGTTATCTTCACAACGGCAGTACGCTCTAGACTGCGACTGATTGCATCGTCAAAGGCTGTGATTGAGTGAGAGGAGAGCGATGCTTGCATCGGCTCTTCCGAGCGTGAACAGGCTCGTCCGTAGGGCAAGGCATCCATGTGTTTGGGCAGGAATCTTTGGCAGATAGCCCTCAGTGCCTCTATCTTCTCGTCTCTGTTCGTCACCATCTCAGCCTTGCCAATAGCCATTGCCGATTTGTACTGGAGCGTGAAACTGCCATCTTTGGGGCCAACGGTAGGCGTGCATCTAGTGACCGCCGACAAAGCCACTGTCGGATTAGCCGCTATGCAATCCAGTTTATCGCCTTCCAAGGCACAATGAAAGTAGAACGTCTTTTCGTCTGTGCGAGCCAGCGATAGGGGAACTCCGTATGGTGTGCCATCTGGCCGTGTAAAACTGACGGTGACATACGGTGCCTTATCCAATACCTCCAGTGCGAAGGCTGCATCCATTGCTCTGCTTGCTTTTCTCATACTAAACGGTCATTTTCATATTTATTGGTTCACTATTCCAATCAGTTCTTTCATGTTGTCTATGACAAAGTCTGCTCCCGCCTCTTCAAGTTCCTTGCGGGTTCCATTGCCGTATGTCACGCCACAGGTCCTGCAACCAGTTCTGGCTCCCATCAGGATATCAACGGCCATATCGCCGACAACTAATGTCTGTGAGGCGGCGATGGCCATCTTTCAGAGCGTTTGCTCATTTATTTTCTTTAGATTTTCTTGCAAACTCGAATAACGACTCTGGCAGATGGCAGTAGCCTGTGGGGTTTTTGTCAAGATAGTCCTGGTGATACTCTTCGGCTGAATAGAAATTCTGCAAAGGCAGTTTTTCAACAGCCAAGGGCTGCTGATAGTTTCTCTGCTCTTCGGCAAACGCCTTTTCGATGACGGGCAAATCTTCTGCATGGGTGTAATAGATGCCAGTACGATAACGGGTTCCTTCATCATGTCCCTGCTTGTTGAGACTTGTGGGGTCGATGGCCTTGAAGAACATCTGCAAGAGGAATTCGAGGCTGACCACTTCGGGATTGTACCTCACATGTACCGTCTCTGCATAGCCCGTCGTGTCCGTATAGACCTCCTTGTACGATGGATCAGCAGTATGTCCGTTGGCGAACCCTACCGACGTTTCCACAACGCCCTCAATCTGTTTGAAGTAGTGCTCTGTTCCCCAGAAACAACCACCAGCAAGAAAGATGTCCTTACCTTTCTTTATTTCCAAGATGCCGTCAACCTCATGCTCAATGAAGGGACCTGCCTTACATTCCAGAAGTACGGCGGGTGTAATGCACTCTAATCCATGCCATACGTTTTTGGGAATGTCAACACCATAGGTTCCACTCTCCTGACTGATAATACAAGTTGCCAGAACCTCACCATTATCATTGTAGGTTGTCACTCTGACCTTGCCTTTCAGTATTACAAAAGTCTCGTCCTTGTCTGGATGGTGATGCACAGGAATAAACGTTCCAGGCTCCAAGGCATTGAGGAAACGGTGACATTTGTCCTGCAGGCTCTCATGGAAGTTGTAGTTCATTCGCAGTCGAGGCGACTGCTTTGCCTGTTCCACCACACCACTAATCAGTTGGTCATCTATTATCTTCATATTTCTTCTTATAAAAACTAACGGCAAAGATAGTGATAATTACTGAATTATCGCTATCATTGCAGTCATATTTAGAAAAGTTTATCAAGTTAGGCGCATATTCTGATTGATCAGCATCAAAAACGTTACATGTTACAACTGTAACAATGTCCGCGTCGGATTCCTGTGTCCTATCATTTGTAAACATTCTTTCCAAATAAGAGCCACCTATTTTATAATAAGAGCCACTTATTTTTCAAAAAGCGCCACTTAATTTTCCTACGGAGCCACTTAATTTTAGAAAAATCAGCCTCTACTTCTGCAAGATACTGCCCAAGTCCTAGTTGTTACACTTGTAACACGTAACACTTAACGGCAAAGGATTCAGGGGTGGTTTCTGGATTCTGAAGTTGACGGTATAGTCGCCCTTCGTAGCAGTTTAAAGGACATATTTAATACTATGCCATGCCAGTATAATGCCGATGACAATCATCATGGGCATAACGATGTACTGCCCAGCATTATCAGAGGGCAATTCCATGCAGACATGGGCGATGTTGAACAGAGCAATAAATACAGCCAACACGGCATTGATGACTTTCGCAGCCTTTGCTTTCACCAGCATGCAAAGCACACCACAGGCAGGAATCAGGAATGAAAGCGTCATCATAAAGACAATCATACCATAATCCACGTTGCCGTCGGTGGCAGCAACAGCCATATTCTTGCCCCAGAAGATAGGCAACACGTCACAAATAGAGTGGCAGGCAAAACCACAGATGGTCAGCAGCCACAGCATCACAATCTTTTGTATTCTTTCCATATCTTTAAATAACTATAAATTTCCGGTTGCAAAGGTACGGCAAAAATCCCGACGGCACAATACTCAAAACTGAGGTTTTTGCCGTCGGGATATGCAGAGTTTTTAATGAAACGCGATTAGCAAGAAGTAGGTATAATACCATGTCAGATGCAGTCAGTATGTCGGCTGCAGGGATGTCAAGCATGGTCAGTGTGTTCTATGCCGATGTTTCCTTATGCCTATTTGCTTATGAATGTCCCGTCTGGATACCGTATCTCTCTTTGGCCGTCTCATAAATCGCAAACCACACCATTCCACCAACGAGGTTCTTCTTCAGGCTGTTTTCACGGTAACTGCCTATTGAGGGAGTCGATGTCAGAATATCGCGGAACCTTTCCTTGGCTGCTTTACGGAGTTGGTGAAAATCCCATTCAGGATGTTCCGTCCGTAAGACTTTATAGCATGTGCCTTGCATGAAATACCACATCAGCCTGTCTGTCAAAGTATATTTCATTGTTCTTATTATCTCTTCTTGGCTCTGAAATAAAGCATGGCACCTTCTATGTGGAAGTCGATGATGTCATAGTATGGTTCCAGTCTGTTGCGCACGTCATTTGCCGTATCGAAGGGCGGTGTGAACCAACCCATACGTGTCATCACAGTATTGGCGAGCCAGTCGGCAACTTTTTGTTCTCCAGCAATATAGAAGCAAGCCAATAGTTCACCGCCAGGCTTTAGTGTACGTAGAATCTCAGCGTATGCCTTTTCCTTGGCGGGGAACACGTGCAGACCGTTCATGCAGAGCACTTTGTCGAACGTACCGTCCTCGAAAGGCAGTGCGCCGACATCACCCTGCATCGTCTTGATGTTAGTAATGCCAGCCCCACGAAATCTGCTTTCTGCCTGTTCCAACATGTCCTGACTGTAATCAAGACAGGTAATGTCGGCCCTGACCTCTGGTCGAGCCTGCTCACGCTCGACAGAATTCAAGCCTGCTTGACTCTGTTCTCGCTCAGTCGCAGCCTTGGTCATACGGCGATACTTCTCCTTAGTAAATACAGCCGTGCCTACAGGTACATCAAGCAACTTGCCTGAGAAGTCATCAGGAATCCAACTCAGCACCCTGCGGGCAATCTCGTTATCATCGACACCGCCCCAGAGCAGTTTGAAATACAACTTACTCCACCATTTACCCTGCGTAATCGCATCATCGTAGAAACTCTTGCTAAACTTGTACGATTTCTTAATCTTGTCTGCCATATTAATTCTTATGTTTGATTTCTGGGTGCAAAGGTACTATAAGTGAGTCGCAACCTGGTTGCAAACATTAATCCTCTATGGTTTTACACCAAGAATCGTAGCATACGATGGCTTCTTCCGATGGATTTCCGTCTGTGTGAATCCTGCATCGTCGAGCAGAGTCTTCAGTTGCTCAGGCGTGTAGGCTGTCATACCCTCCACAACGCTCGTCCATTTCGAGCCTGTATCGACTACCTCGACCATGATGGCGAAGTGACCTCCAGGCTTCAACACCCTGCGTACCTCCTGCATACAGTTGGGTAAGTCGGGCCAGAAATAGACCGTTTCTACAGCCGTCACGAGGTCGAACTTCCCGTCCTCGTAAGGCAGTTTCTCTGCTGAGCCTTGTTGAACGAACACCTGCTTGTCAAGCACATCAGCATTGATTTGTCGGGCTTTTGCCACGCTCTCCTCAGAGATGTCGATGCCATAGACTTGGGCGTCCCTACTCCTTTTAAGCAGCCGTTTCAGCGTTGCCCCGCCACCACAGCCGATGTCGAGCATTGTCCAGCCGTCTTGAATATCAACGAGTCCTAGCCCCCAGTTCGTCAGCGGTGCATGACAGAGGTTCATAAACTTCAACATAGCGCGTCCCATCCGTCCCTTCGGGTGGGCGCAATTAGTAAAAAGCGATTTTAACAGTCCCATATTTCTAATGATTAAAAGTCCTTATATGGCAAGACTTGCCTCACGGCAAGCCTTGCTAACTAAACTAAACAAATACTTTATGATTTATTATCATGATTGTACCTTCTTGCATTTGCCGCATTTGCGCTCACAATAGCGTTCACATTGTGCACAGAGGTCATAGCCCAGCATGGTGCCGAGGATAAAATCCTCCTCGGGCGTCAGTTCGTTGAGCGGACGGGTGACAATGAGGCGGATAGCATTGAGACATTCCTTGCGACCAATATAGAAGTTCAGGTTATTCTTACCTGCAGGTTGTAACACGAAGTCCATGTTCTGACTGCAAAGCCGTTTGGTGGCACAGGCTTCATATTGCTTCGGACAGGTGAACAGCACCATCTGGCGCACTCCCTTTTGGAGTTCGTAGATGTGATTCATCAGCACTTTCATCTCCATTGGCATGATCTCGGTCTGTCTCATAAGGCTACTATTTATAAATTAGGTGAAATCTCGGCAATCCAAGTTTCGATACGTGTATCGGTCTTGTCGTCCTCATTCACATCGTCGAGGGGCAGGCCGATGAACTTACCATCAACGACAGCCTCAGAGTCATCGAAGGTATAGCCGTCGGTATCTACGGCTCCCACGAAACGGGCACCACTGGCCTTGATGCCGTTATATAACTCACCGATGCCGCCCACGAAGGTGTCACTATAACTCTCACAGTCGCCACAGCCGAAAAGGGCGATGGTCTTGCCTGAGAGGTCGGCACCCTGCAGCACCTTCAGACCGTCGTACCAGTCATCCTGCAACTCGCCAGCACCCCATGTCGAGGTGCCAAGGATCAGGTTCTGGTTGTTCTTCACCACATCGGCTGTGAGATCTTGCACGTTGATGGCCTCACAACCCAACTTCTGGGCTATCTTTTCTGCGATAGCCTCGCACGTTCCTGTCGAGGAACCGTAAACTACAATTGTCGCGTTCATTTCTATCTTATCTAAATGGCTAAAATTTCTGGGTGCAAAGATACGACGAAAATCCCGACGGTGCAATACTCAAAACTGAGTGTTTTACCGTCGGAATATGCAGTGTCTCTAATGAAACGCGATTAGCAAGAAGTAGGTATATGTAATGGTAGTTCCAGACATTGCTTGACTATTTCAGGTCATATGTATTAGTAGAGATTACGCTATTGCTATTGGTTATCTTGCCCACACTGACAATATACAAATTAACAAAAGAATAAATTGCCTACGCTGAGAAAAAAGGAAGCCTTTAAACAATGGATATCATAAGGGAATAAAGGTAACTGCCAAAGGATATAAGCAGCCAAATCATGAAGGCAGTGAGCAGGAGAAGAAGGATAAGGACAATGGCAGACTGCCAGGCTCATTGGTTCACCTGCTTGATGACTGCTTCATTACCATCCACGAATCCCTGAATCATCTGCATATTCCGGGTATTGGCACGATGGAAGATGTAGGTTAGGGTCATTGTCTTCTCCCGAATATCTCACATACCAACTTTCTCTCGCCATCATTATAAAGTCTTACATTTTCCCAATGGAAACTGTCGGCGGTGATATCTGAGAATATCCAATATGCGTTTTCTTCGGAAAGAACCTTCCCGACGAGTTTGTCGCCCTGTTTGGTGAAACACAGCCGTTTCATAGAATGGTCGCAGGTATATACGACATCGTAATATCCTTCTGCTTTGTTGAACATCCTGAACGATGATCCATATTCGCCGTCGGGTTGCGGCTCAGTCTCTTTGGTGGCTCTCGACGGGAAAATGAATATGTCTTGTATGCCTGCGCCTTCTAATATCCTGCGGAAAAGCCATTCTCCCTTGACATGGCGTTTGTGACCTTCAGATGGCTCGTCGAAATAATCACAATCCCAGTCGCCTAAAAGTGGGGCAAACCAGTCGTATTCGTCTGGTATTCTGTCGGTCTTTTCGCTTAATAATGCTTCTGTAAAACTATCCACCACACTATAGTCGTTAGGTTTATCTTGTCTTTCCGCCATATTCGTTATACGACACGTTCTCAGACTTCCACTTATTCTTTGGCTCTGGATTCTCGGCTGGATGTCCGATTACGATGGTACAGAGGGGGACGATGGTCTGGGGCAGATGGAGTACCTTAGAAACGGCGGCTACACGGTCGTCCATGGGATAGAGTCCTGTCCAGACAGCACCGAGGCCGAGTCCATGGGCAGCAAGAAGGATGTTTTCCGTGGCTGCTGAACAGTCCTGAATCCAATAGGCCTGACCTTTACCCTTCATCGCCTTGTCCATATTACCGCAGACGACGATGGCCAGAGCGGCCTGTTCTATCATGCTGCCCCGGCGGTTGGTGGCGGCCAGTTCCTTTAACTTGGCCTTGTCGGTGATAGCAACGAAGTGCCAGGGCTGGGCGTTGACGGCGGTAGGGGCAGCCATGCCTGCACGCAGCAGTGTCTCAACATACTGCTGACTGACGGGCTCGTCAGTGTACTGGCGGATGCTGGTGCGTGTCATGATGTTGTCGATGATGGCTTGGGCATCGCTGCTCTTTGGAGTCGTAATGTCACGAATCCACTCAAACAGTTCGTCGAGGGCGTAGTCGCCGCTGTGCGGGCGGTTCCAGGCCAGCAGGTAATTTACGTCCTTGCCCGCATTCTGTAACTTAAGGGCGAGATTCAGGGGGATGGGGAATGAGGTGTCGCGGTCGCGGGCTCCATGACGGATATACCAATGGGGAGCCACGTCGGTCTCTTTGTCGCCGATGAAGTTCATCGGGTTCAGCAGACGCACGTTCTGACGGATGTCGTCGGTCAGCACAGAGCCAGTCTTTGCGGCACCGTATTCCGTGAAGTTTACGCTACTGCTCGTCTGGTCGCCAAACTCCTCGTTCTCGCCAGAGGCATTCTGTCCGCAGACACTCTTCGTGTCGAAAGCGGGAGCGGTCTTCAGCGGCTGGGTCGATACGACGTAGTTCAGGTATTTCTGCATGTCGAGGTCGGTGATGTATTCGCCGGCCTTCTTGCCGCCACGACGCATCATCATCGGAGGCATACCACCTTCAGGCTTCCTGTCGCCCTGTGGTTTCATGCCACCCGTCATGCCGCCGTTGATAGGAGGTGCCCCGAAGCCAGCATCCTGACTGAACGTGAAGCCGATGCTGTCGGGAATGTCGGCACCAGCGTTTTTGGCAATCTGTGCCGCACGTGTAATCTCGCGCTTGATGAAGTCCAAATAGTTGTCGGCAGTGAGCGGCGTGCCGTCGGGCTTCTTCAGTCCGAGGCTGTTGATGTAAGCCGGGAACTGCGCCTTCAGTTCATTGCTCACGGCGAGCACGTCCTGATTGCCCTGCTGCCGCGAGTCGGTGCCGTTGTACAGCCACTCGTATGCCATGTCGGCATGGTCGAGGTCGGTGATGGGGCAGAAGCACACCGAGGCAAACACGTCATCGCGCTCCTGAGCGGTACCCATCGCCTTGAGCAGCGGCTCGTAGTCGGGATGATTACCCGTGGCTCCCATCAGCGACGACATGGCACCGCCAGCACTCGTGCCGTCGGTGATAATCTTCTCGGCATCGCCCACCATCTCCTTGTCGAAGTGGCGCAGGTAGCGGATGGCGGCCTTCAAGTCGAGGATGGCCTTCGGCGCACGACCCGTATAGATGGTCTGCCCCTTCTTCACGCCCTTATGCGACTTGGCATACGCCTTGTCAGCCGTAATCGTCGAGTTACGTCCGCGAGTGCCGGGAATCACCACCACGTAGCCCTCCTTCAGCGCACGGCCAGTAGCATCGCCCGCCTGCGGCTGACCGGCTTTTGAAGCCATGTAGCCGCCCACGTAGGTACGCAGAAAGATAGGCGTCTGCTGCGTCGCCCCGTCGGGCACATAGACGTTCATCGTCTGATAGGCCGAGTCCTCCACGTTCGTCACGTAGAACAGCCCCTCATAGGCCGTATAGGGAACCTTGGTCCCGTCGTACAACTCCATCGAGGTCTTTACGCCCGCATTGGCGTCGAAATTCAAACTCTTTTTCTCCTGTGCCGTCATCGTGGCCGCGAGGGCGCAGAGCAGCGTTGCAATCATCATCTTTTTCATCTTAGTCTGTTTTATGAATCGACTACAAAGATACAAATTATTTTTCGGTTTTCTATTCTTTCTATAGTTATCTTTTCTGTTTTTTTAATATTACTGTCCGCTAAACGTACTTCTCCCCATATTTACGGATTTGGCTGTTTGGCAAGCCCCCTTTTGTGACTTTAGGCAGGAATTTCGAATGATTCTTGGAGGCAATCCATAGTGTCTTGTGGTAATGTGTCATTTTTGTAACCAAGCTGGTTACTGACTGTAACCAGCCGAGTTACTGTCAGTAACCAGCCTGGTTACAGTTTTTGTCCAAATGGATAGATGAAGGGAAGCAAAGCATCAGCGCACAAGTTTTATCGGACTGCAATTTATTTTAACCCATCAAAAGAGACTGTCCACAAGTTAATGTTTCTTAATTATTGACGATATGAAGGTTACAACTTATGGAATTAATTATTACCTTTGCAGCCGATTTTGAAGAAATAGGTATATATGAACATGAGATTTTTAGCGCTCATGTTGGTTGTAGCCACTGTGATGGTGGCAAAGGCTCAGAGTGAGCGCAGGATGACAGTTGACGACTTGTTTCAACTGGTGGAAAGCAACAGCAAGACTCTTCAGGAAACGAAGATAAGCGTAGAATTTGCTCAGAAAGGGATTGAGGCGGCCCGCGCACAGCGGCTGCCTGACGTGAATGCC
>JAFRMM010000028.1 GCA_017430675.1 Prevotella sp. | reverse complement strand
CTCGACATACGGTCGGCACCACGGGCTCTGGCGTAGGCACAGGCAATGGGGCTCTCGTCGAGACCGGCGATGTCATCCACGAAGTAGATCTTCTTCAGTGTGTCGCTCAGGGGCAGACCGACGGCAGCACCTGCAGGACTCACGTGCTTGAACGAGGCGGCAGCGGGCAGACCCGTAGCAGCCTTCAGTTCCTTCACGAGTTGCCAGGCGTTGAAGGCGTCGAGGAAGTTGATGTAGCCGGGACGGCCGTTGATCACTTCGATGGGTAACTCTCCCTCCGTCATGAAGATACGCGAGGGCTTCTGGTTCGGATTGCATCCGTACTTGAGTGCTAATTCTTTCATCTGATTGTATTTTTTTCTGTTTCTGGCTGCAAAATTACAAAAAATAATTGTAATTTTGCACCAAACTTATATAATAAATATGGAGAAGAAACGCAAAGCGCTCAAAAAGTTGTTGGAGGCAGTGGAGAAGGAGTTGCTCCACAAACCTGACAAGAAAGCCCTCGACCGTCTGTCGCTGTTCGTGGGCTTCCAGGATTGGGAGTCGTTCCAGGAGGCATTGCACGGCGAAGCCAGTGCCGACAAGAACTACAAATAAAAAAGAGGCTCAGACTTGAGCCTCTTTTTTATTCAGCGGTAACGGGACGGCGCTTCTCCTTGATACGGGCTGCCTTACCTGTGAGTTTACGCAGATAGTACAACTTAGCGCGACGAACCTTACCTACCTTGTTGATCTCGATGCTCTCGATGTTCGGAGACTCGATGGGGAAGATACGCTCCACACCCACGGTACCTGACATCTTACGAACAGTGAAGCGCTTCTTCTCACCATGGCCGCAGATCTTAATCACGACACCACGGTATAACTGGATACGCTCCTTGGAACCCTCGATAATTTTGTAAGCGACAGTGATCGTGTCTCCAGCCTTGAACTTGGGGAACTTCTTGCCGGTTGCAAATGCTTCTTCAGCAACTTTAATTAGATCCATTTTACTTGTAAATCTTTAAATTTGTTGTATCGTTCCAACGCAACATAGACGGGCAACTCGTGACTTCCCTCCATCGGTTACGCCGAAAAGCGGGTGCAAAGGTACAAATTCTTGAGTAAATAACAAAATATTTCGGATGTTTTTTGTACTTTTGCACCATCAAAATATAAAATTATGCTTAAAAGACAACTTGTTTATGGCGTTTTTGCAACACTGATGCTGGTTTCGTGTGCCCCCAAGCACTACCAACTGGCAGGTGTGGAGCGCACGCGAATCATCGTTGACAGCCGCTACGACCAGAACCCTGACGAGGCTGCGGCTCAGTTTATTGCCCCTTATAAGAAGGTGAACGACAGTATCATGGCTCCCATTATGGGAAAGGTGGCCCATAACATGCATCCTGAGCGACCAGAGAGCGATCTCTCCAACCTCCTCTCTGATATTCTCATCTGGGCCGCCAAGGACTATAACGAACAGCCCGTGCTCGCCATCTATAATATGGGCGGCATCCGTGCCGACCTCATCAAGGGCGATGTCACCTACGAGGATGTGCTCTCCATCGCGCCCTTCGAGAATAAGATCTGTTTCACCACACTCTCAGGTGAGTCACTGATGCGGCTCTTCCAGCAGATGGCCCAAAGGGGAGGGGAGGGCGTCAGCAAAGGTACGGAACTTGTCATCACCAAGGACGGCCAACTCGTATCTGCAAAACTCCATGGACAGGAGATCGATCCCAAGGCTGAGTATCGTGTGACGACGATCAACTATCTGCTGGAGGGCAACGACGGCATGACGGCCTTCACGGAAGGTAAGGATAACGTGGCACCACAAGAGGCCAGCAACAACAGCCGCTACCTCATCATGAACTACTTCAAGGACAAGCAGTCGCGCGGTGAGGTCGTCGATGCCCAGGTAGAAGGACGTATAAAGATTGAAAATTGATAATTGAAGATTGAGAATTATGAAACGATTACACCTTATTATAATTATAGCACTGCTGTCGGGAGTGACGGCTGTAGCCAAGAAACATAAGCAACTCGTGATCCTCCATACGAATGATACGCACTCCACCATCATGCCCCTGAGTGAAAACCTCGACAACAAGGATCTGGCAGGGCGTGGCGGATTCCTCCGCCGTATCAACATGATCAAGGAGCAGCGCGCGCAGCATCCTGACCTGTTGCTCTTCGACTCAGGTGATTTCTCGCAGGGTTCCGGCTACTACACACTCTTCAAGGGTGAGGTGGAAGTAGGTCTGATGAATCAGATGGGCTACGACTGCGCCACCATTGGCAACCACGAGTTCGACTTCGGCCTCGACAATATGGCCAAACTCTTCCGCATGGCCAATTTCCCCATCGTCTGCTCGAACTACGACTGCAAGGGAACGGTGCTGGAAGATCTCGTCAAGCCCTATATCATCCTCAAGCGCAATGGGGTGAAGATCGGTGTCTTCGCACTGGCACCTGCCCTGAAGGGACTGGTCTTCGACGGCAACTGTGAGGGCATCACCTATCTCGACCCTGCAGAGACGGCCCAGAAATATATCGATATCCTGCGGAAACAGGAGAAGTGCGACCTCGTGATCTGCGTCTCCCACCTCGGCTGGAACATTGAGGGCGACTGCGACGAGAAGTTCCTGAGCAAGACGGAGGGCTGTGACCTTGTGCTGGGCGGACATACCCATACCTACATGCCTGTGCTGGAGTATGCGCCAGACAAGAACGGGAAGATGATTCCCGTGGATCAGAACGGCAAGCACGGTGTATTCATCGGCAAACTCGTGCTGGATCTGCAGAAGAAGTAATCACTCGAAATAGAACGTCAACACAATCATCTTGCTGTGGCCACTGGTCACAGCATTTGTGTATTGGCGCAGGTTGGCATCTTTCAGTTCGCTGGCATGGTCGTGGTCGAGGGCGTCGCGCAGACTGTAGCAGAACTTCAGTTCAGGAATCAGTTTGAAGAACGGCAGATACAGATCACAGCCCAGGCCCACCTCGAAGAACAAGTCGGAGCGCTTCAACTGGATATACTCCTGGTTCTTGCTCGTCAGGTTGATCATCGGATTCACGCCCGCCATCATGTAGGGGCGGTAGTTGTTAAAGCGTTCAGCCGAGAACTTCAGGTCAAGGGGGAACGAGATGTAGGTGTTCTTCATGTCCTGCGTCACCTCCGTGGGTTTTCCCTCAGGGGTAAGGTCTGTCATGTTGCGGAAGGTCAGGTGCTTCGCTCCGAAGTGCATGGTGGGGGTGAAGCGCACGTTCAGGTGCTGGCTGAGCCTGATGTCTGCCAGCACGCCCACGCTGAAGCCGCTGTTCCAACGGTCAGCGTCGCAGAGGATCGTCTTCTCCGCCGTGGTGCCGTCATCATAGGTGATGGTCTGCGGCCCTAAGTTCTGGAACTCGATGTCCTGCATGTTCATGCCCACGAGGATGCCGAAGTGCATGGGGCGCAAGTCGATGTACGGCTTGTGCTGGATCTTCCGCTCCTGTGCCAGAGACACTGCCGACACCAGGAGCATCATCAGGGCGATGATCTGTTTCTTTCCCGTCATTGAATTAATAACGTAGAAAATGGCCGGATATTATGTTTCAGATTATTTCGACATCGTATAAATTGCAAAAAAAACATACCTAAAATTTGGTATTATTAGGAAAATTGTCGTATCTTTGCATCATCAAAAGTGAGTAATAACAGTATTAACAACTTTAATTAATAAGAATTATGGCATATGTAATTGGTGACGACTGCATCGCTTGCGGTACATGTCAGGGTGAGTGCCCCGTTGAGGCAATTTCTGAGGGTGAGAAGTATTCTATCGATCCCGATCTCTGCACAGAGTGCGGTACTTGTGCAAGTGTTTGTCCTTCTGAGGCTATCAGCCTTCCCTGATCACTTAGGACATAAGAAGAGAATAGGAGGTGCTTCCGAAAGGGAGCACCTCTTTTGTTATGGACTGTGATAGGGCTTTCTTCAGTCGTTTTCGAATTGGGAAAACACTGTTTTCTAGAGGGTAAAACAAAATTTTCAATCCTTGAAAATTTTCTCATGTACTATCCCGCGTTCAATTCTTTGGATCCGTCTCGAAAAGATAGGACTCGTAATAGAGATTAAACGTGACTTTCTCAGGATAACCACACTGTTCCATAATGCTCTGGATACCCCTTTGTTGCTCAGGCTTCAGAGTCCGCTCCCCCCGCATGTATTCGT
This sequence comes from Prevotella sp., assembly GCA_017430675.1. The sequence continues at coordinate 4,132 of JAFRMM010000028.1, read as the reverse complement.
AGTATTGTTTTGCTCCATGCAGGAACTGGGTGATGCTTTTGCGCAAGCGGGTGAAGTCTTTTTTCAGCACGTGATCATAGAGGTGGGTGAACCCTACTGCCATCGTAATCACGCGAACCTGGCTGAACCAACGGCACTGGCCGTCTTTCAGAACACGAGGCATCACGCAACAGGCCTTCTCCACACTGTCAGGGGCGTTGGAGCCTGCCAGATAGCGCATGCAGTTCTCGCGCAACGGGCAGGCTGCATTGATGCATACCGTGTACCATGAGGGTACAGTTGAATAGTCGAATTTGTCACTCATATTCCAGTTTTGCCTACAAAGATACAAAATAGTTTCCATATCTCATTCGGAATTTACTGTAATTTTGCAGAAAATTCCGGATAAAAGTTTGTGTGTCATTAATTCTTTCTCGGCTTCTTCAAGCCATTTCCTCTTTCTGGCGAATGCTCTTCTGAAATCAGCAATCACCTCTTCTTTGTTTTTGTAGTTTTTTGCTTGTACCATATTTTTCATTATTAAGTTCGTTTTCAAAAGTACGAATAATATTTGTAAGTCACAAACAGTTATTCATATTTATCAAAAAAAGAGGTGCGAAGATTCTATGATCCTCGCACCTCGTATGGATAATTTGAAATATTACTTCAGGTCCTTGATCTGCTGGGCAGGGGCGTACTCTGGGTCGATGGCCAGGATCTTGGCGGCATACTCCTTAGCCAGAGCCTTGTTCTTGCCATAGAGGAAGGCGTTGGACATCAGGTAGTGGTAACTGTACTTCAGCATGGTGTTCTCGCTCTTGTCACGATCGGCCTTGTTCTCGAGCAGAGATACAACCTTCTGATAGTCGGGCTTTGCAAGTCCCTTTTCACCAGTCTTGTCGAGTTTGTTGTTCATCGTAGCGCACTGATAAGCAGCGTAGATGGCCTGGATGGGATATTTCTCACCCATGGTGCGATAGGCCTCAACGGCTTTGCCAATGAACTCTGACTTGCGAGCCTCATCGTTGTCTGCCCACTTTGAGTAGATCTTAGCGAGACCTTCCTGGTCGTCAGAGTTCAGGTCAGGCTTGCAGGCGAGATAATCCTGATAGTACTTAATGGCGTTGTCGAATGCCAGATCCTTCAGATAAGAGTCGGAGACGCTCTTCAGGATAGCATGACGCTTGATCATGGAAGAGTCGTTCACCAGTGAGAGGGCCTTGTCATACTCTGAATACATGTTGGCCTTGTCCTCCAGAGCCTGGTAGATCAGGGCTGTGTAGAAGTGGTCGTACTCAGAGAACTTGGCGCTGTCGGTCTCGTTGAAGTACTTATTGATGTAAGCCTTGGCGGCATCGTACTTCTTCAACTCGTAGTTGGCGAACATGGCCAGACGGTTGAACACGGCGTTGCGCGGCTCGATCTTGATACCTGCCTCTGCAGCGCGGAGGGCATCGTCGAAATGGCCTGTGAAGTAACTGGCACGCACGAACTCATTGAGGTTACCCTTGTCGAGTTTGTTGATGTCAGCCTTGGCATAGTTCTCGTAGGCCTGTCTCTCATCACCTGCCAGCATGTAGATGTGGGCAATGGCGGCATCGATGTCTTCGCTAGGGCAATTGGCTTTCATCTCCTTCAGTTTGTTGGCAGCCTGGGATGGACTGATCTTACGATAAACCAAGGCCCACTTCTTATAGCCCTCGGGGTTCGTGGGGGCGAAATGGATAGCCTGATTGTAGTAACTGGCAGCCTTACCGCCATCTGTTCCGTATGCGGCCTCAATGTCACCAAGTAACATGAATGCTGGTGCAAAGGCATTCTTGGGCTTACCTGCCTGGTTGGCATAGTTGGCAAACAAGGCCGCATTGGCAGTGTCCTTCTGCTCATAGAAGGCACGACCGATCTTCACGAGAGCCTCGGCGTCTTTCTTGTTCTTCTTGTAAGCGGTTTTTGCTAACTCGGCTGCATTAGGAGCCTTTGACTTAATCCCATCGAGAGCCGCGTTGAGCTCTGCTTCCTGTGCGGATGCGGTTGCGCTGAAGCCTAGCATCAGGGCAGCCATTACTAAGTATTTGATTGCTTTCATAATTCTCTTCTTTTTAAGTTATACATTCTGTTCTTAGTCTCTCGTTTGTATGACGTTTGAAACCCCGAAAGGTTTAATCATTGTTTCTTAACAATAACATCTCTCACGTTCATGTTGGCTGACCTGGGGAGCAGACCGTAGCGGAGGATGATCTTCTGGCCCTTGGGCAACTGCACGAAATGGCAGAAACTGGACGGCACGCCGTTGCGGGTGTCGTTGAGCAGGGCGTAAATAGTACGGCGAAGGGGATAGTTGCCGTTGTATAGGTAGTACTGATAAGGCTTCCAACTGTTGAAACTCCTGGCGGAGTCCATCTTGCTGACGCCCATCACGGATATATTCTTCTTAAAGGTGACGTTGGTAGTGTCGCGCTTGTCGTTGAGCCAGTTGCTGCCGATGATACCGAGGGAGTTCTCGTGCTTCTCGACATAGTCGATGACGGCGGCACTGGTCTGTACGGCACCGATGTTCTTGGCACTGAACTGCTGGCCTCCGAGGATGGAATCTACGCACCAGCGCACGGTGCTCGACAACGGGTTGTCGAATACCACGTCGATTTCGCCAAGTTTGTTTTGTGGATAGAGTTCGTTCCACTTGGTGACCTCCCCCTTGAGGACGCGTGCACAGTCCTTGATGGTGATGCACGAGTCGGGATTGGCATTATTGACGATGATTGCCAGACCGTCGTACGCGACGGGCACCGCTCTTGGCATGTACTTACGGTCAATGAGGTTCTGGCGCTCCTTCTCCGTGAAATCGCGGGTGGTGAAGGCCAGCCACGTCTCCAGTTTCATCAGCATTTTCACAGCATCTTGCTCATTAATATAAAGAGGTGTGATGGAGTCGAGCGTCTGATTCTGGAAATAGTAAAGTTCCTCGTCAATGATGGGATAGAAACTCTCATCTGCTGCCAGCACGCTGGCGGCTTTCTGATAGGCCTCTTCCAATTCAGGATTAGGCTTGTTCCCACATCCTGGGAACAAGCCTAATATCAGTGTTAATCCAACGAATTTGTTGAATGCGTTCATTTCAATCGGTCAGAGATTACTGAAGCTTGAAGGTCACAGGCACGGTGTACTTCACACGCACGGCTGAACCGTTCTGCTTACCAGGAATCCAGTGCGGCATGGACTTCACCACGCGCTGTGCCTCCTTGTCGAGTGAGGGGTCAACGCTCTTCACAACCTTCACGTCGGTGATAGAACCATCACGCTCTACGACGAAGGTCACGATGACACGACCCTGTACACCGTTCTCCTCGGCTACTACCGGATACTTGATATTCTTCGACAGATACTCGAACAGGGCTGAGGGACCGCCAGGGAACTGAGGCATCTCCTCCACCACGTCGAAGACCTTGGTCTCCTCCACCTTCGGGGGCTCGGGTTCTGCAATCTTTTCCTTAGCCTTGAGCACCTCACCACCTTCCTCATCGTTACCTTCTACGGTGAAGGCACCGATGGCGGTGTTGGTCTCCTGCAGTTCGTCCTGGGACTTGATCTCCTGCTCTTCCTTAACCTCTTCGTCCTTCTTGATTTCAGGAACGGTGAAGGCTACTGAGCTCTTAACTTTCTCAATCTCAATCTTCTCGGGTTCGGGCTCATCTTTCTTCTCCACCTTAGCCTCCTTCTTCTCAGCCAGATTGGCGAGCTCTACGTCGGTTTCGATGGCGGCATTACGTGATGCGATATAGTTATCGATAGACACCTTTGCGATGACGATAGCAGCAATAAGTGCAAAGATCGCAAACATAGTGAGCAGTGCCTTCAGGTTACGTATACCGGTATTCTTGCGCAATTGATAAGCTCCGTATGCCTGGTTCTTACCCTCAAACACGAGGTCAGTCCAGCCGTTGTCTATAAGATCTATTTTTGCCATAGTCTATTCTACATTTTAGGGGTTACTTGACGCCTGCCTTCTCAATGAGTGCCTTATCGTCGTCACTCATCGTGTCAACATTGTCAATGACATACTTATCAATATTGCTTATGAGCATCTCGTCGAGCGCAGCTACCATGTTAGCATAGGTTGCTGTGTTCAGAGGACGGATGATGACAGTCATGGTAG
>JAFRMM010000226.1 GCA_017430675.1 Prevotella sp. | reverse complement strand
GAGATGGCGGCCACGTAGGGCTCCAACAGGCTGAAGAACTCATTGAAGTTGTTCAGGGAGTCGCCGTAGAGCGAGCCGGGGAAGGGCATGGCGCCTTCTGGACAGATACCCCAGGTCTTCAGGGTATGGAGCACGTCCTCGGCAGAGCCGCCCTGGGCGAACTGGCAGTCACCGTGATAGCGCACCACCTGGATGGCACGATCCATGTAGGTCTTGTTGGCGACGAACGACTCGCAGAGGTCGTAGGTCTTGCCCGTGGCCTTCAGGATCTCGGCCTCAAAGAACGAGAGGGTGGAGTAGTCCCAGCAGGTACCTGAACGGTTCTGATCCTTCATGCTGGTAATGGGGTTCTCCTTGATAACGGTGAAGACGGGCTTGTTGGCGTCTTTGGCGGCTTCTTTTTTCTTGGCTGCCGATGCACTGAGGGCGATCGTCGCCATGAGTGCGAGAGTGAGTAATTTCTTCATAATGATATTTTTTTTTTTTAATTAGGTCTTTCTAGGATTGCCTAGGATTGCCTAGGATTTTCTAGGATTGCCTAGGATTTTCTAGGATTTCCTAGGATTGCTAGCCATGAAATCCTCGAGTTCCTGAGGGTGATATGGGATGCGCTGTTTACCGAGGAAGCGACAGCCGTTGGCGGTGATCAGCAGGTCGTCCTCGATGCGGATGCCGCCGAAGTCCTTATAGGTCTCAAGCAGGTCGAAGTTCAGGAACTCCTTGCAATGGCCGCTGGTCTTCCAGTCGTCGATGAGGGCGGGGATGAAGTAGATGCCTGGCTCGTCGGTGACGACGAAACCCTCTTCGAGCCGGCGACCCATACGCAGACAGTTTGTACCGAACTGCTCCAAGTTCGGCCGCGTCTCCTCGTCGAAGCCGACATAGATCTGTCCGAGCCCCTCCATGTCATGCACATCCATACCCATCATGTGTCCCAGACCGTGAGGCAGGAACATGGCATGGGCTCCAGCGGCGACGGCTTCGTCGGTGTCGCCCTTCATCAGTCCGAGTTCCTTCAGGCGCTCTGTCATCAGACGGCAGACGGCGAAATGCACGTCGGCATATTTCACGCCGGGCTTGGCCACCTCCAGTACATAGTCGTGACAGGCCTCGACGATGGAGTAGATCTCCAACTGGCGCTGTGAGAACTTGCCGTTGACAGGCATCGTACGTGTATTGTCGGAACAGTAGTCGTCGAGTTCGCAACCTGCGTCGCAGAGAGCCAGACGGCCAGCCTCCAGTTTCGCGTCAGAGGGACTGCCGTGCATGATCTCACCGTGCTGGGTGAAGATGGTGGCAAAACTGACACCCTGTGCCAGACTGCGGGCCACACCATCTACCTGTCCGCCGATGAAACGCTCCGTCACACCCGGACGTATCAGCAATTGTGCCGTGGTGTGCATGGCATAGCCCACGTCACAGGCCCGTTCGATAGCCTCGATTTCCTGCGGTTCTTTGGTTGAACGCATCTTCACAATTGCCTGAATCAGAGATAGCGACGACTTCTCCTTCTGTTGCGAAGGATGGATGCCAAGCAGATCCATGATCTGGATCTTCGTATCGTGACGGTAGGGCGGCAGGAAGTGGATGGTGCTGTTTGTTGCCGTGACACGGCAACATACGGAACTGAGATCTTCCATCGGGGCCGTCTTGGCGATACCCACCTCTGCGGCGAGATCGGCCACAGACGGTGTGTAGCCCATCCATACGATATCCTCCACGTCGATGTCGTCACCGAAGAGCATCTCCTCGTCGTTGTCAATGTCGATGACACCCACCAGTCCGTCGCGGTGCTGACCGAAATAATATAGGAACGAGGAGTCCTGCCGCATCGGGGCATACGCGTTGGCTGGGTAGTTGGCGGGCGACTCGTTGTTGCCGAAGAGGATGATCACGCCGTTACCTACCAGTTCCTTCAGTTCGGCACGGCGTCTGATATAAGTTTCCTTGCTAAACATGTTTATTTATTTTGGGAAGAATGGATTTCTTCATATATGTGCAAATTTTTTGCAAAGATATGAAATGTAATTGACTCTTCCAAATTTTCCCATACTTATTTAATGGGTTTAGTTTTTTTTTCGTACCTTTGCAGCCAAAATTG
>JAFRMM010000027.1 GCA_017430675.1 Prevotella sp. | reverse complement strand
TCTTGACATTGTCTTCAACAGTGCCCTCAAAGAGCGTTACGTCCTGGTTGACCACAGAGACGGAGTTGACGAACGTCATGCGGTCGATGGCCTTCCGCGGCTTGCCGTCGAACAGCACCTCACCCTCCCAGGGCTCATACAACCCTGACACAAGGCTCAGTACCGTGCTCTTGCCGCAACCCGAAGGACCTACCAGGGCTATGTGCTCACCGGCCCTGATCTTCAGCGAGAAGTGGTTGAGGATGGGCGGAAGGCTGCGGTCGTAGCCGAAGGTGACGTCGCGCAGTTCTATCTCGCCTGCCAGTTTGGCCACATCAGGCAAATCACTGGCGGCGGGAAGATTCAGCCTGGGGGCTTCATCACCAAAGTCGGTCACTTCCTTGATGCGCTTAATCGACGAATGGACCCTCAGTATGAGTATAATGCTGTCGATAGTCTTGTTGATGGGAAAAATGGACTCATTCATGAGTCCCTGCGAGGCGAGTACCATGCCAGGTGTCAACTCACCCTGAAGAATGTACCACGAACCTAAGCAAAGAGTGGCTACATTGGTGAGATGTAGTATGAGTTGCGGAACAGCACTGAGGAAGATAGTGTTGGTGGTTGTCGTAATGCGGGCATTCATCGACTGCGCATAGACGTTCTCCCATTGTTCGAAGAAGTACTGTTCACTTCCTAATGATTTGATGGTCTCGAGATTGTTCATACCGGTCATGGTGACGTTCTGCAGACGCGCCTCCGTCACTTCCATATCCATGGCTATCTTTTTCTGTATCCCAGAGGTCACACGCATCACATAAAGCAGAAGGATGATAGAGAACATCTGTATCAGAGCAAACTTCCAGTTGAAGAGCGTAACCAGGCAGCAGTTAATGACCGGTATGACGCAAAGGGTTACCGATGGCAGTGCAGAGTCAATAGACTTAACTGCCTTGTTGATGCTCGTATAGCGTGCCACCAGTTCGCCGGGCGTGAATTGGCTGAGCAAGGTCATCGGCAAGCGAATGACACACCACAGATATTCCGACAACCTGCTAATGGTGATCTTTGCATAACTGGTCCGGCGCACCACCGAGAGTGAGATCCAGATGGTCAGGGCAAGCACGAACAGCAGTACATAGACTGTCAGCAATGGGACAAACCATTCTGGGTTCTTGCGCGTGATGATGCTATCGGTATATACCTGCTGGAACAACGGTGGGAATACGCGTGTCGGTGTATCCAATAGGTAAATGAGGATGCCGCTGGTGGCAAACACCAAGTTACCCTTAAGGAAATACTTAAGTGCAGCATATAGAGAAAGCCCTGACGACTGACTGCGACTTTTCTTTTTCATCACTCAATTTTTCCTACCGCAATGATAGCCGACATACCAGGTATGAGATGAGGATGCGGCGTAAGCGTGGCTTCCAGGTGTACCACACCGTTCTTTTCCACCACGGGACTGACGGCAGTGATACGGGCATAATGGCGGTCGTCGATGTAGGAAACCGGCGCCACAGTGATTTCGGTGCCTTTCTCGAATCGCTGCAGTTCGTTCTCAAGTATATCGAAGCAGACCTTCAGATGTTCGGTATCTACAATGCGGAATAGCGTCTCGCCAGGCACGGCAGCCCCATAGAGAACGGCATTGAGTTGGGTCACCACACCCGAAATGGGAGCCTGGATGGTACAATAAGTCAACTCATGTTCCAACTGGCGGAGGGCGGCCTTGGCCGTGTTATAGCCACTGTTGATACGCGCCATCTCACGGATGTTCTCAGGTGCCTGGTCAAAGGCTCCGCGCTTATAGCCTTGCCCCATCAGGATGTTCTGATACTGATATTCGGCGCGCTCCAGTTCCGCACGGCCCTTCACGATCTTATCCTCCGTGGCAGTCCTGTCAAGCCGGGCTACAACCTGACCTTTCTGTACGCGCTGTCCCATCTCCACACCCATCATGACAATCTGTGCGTTGATGCGGCTGGTGACGGCCACCTCTGAGACTGACTCGATAGTGCCCTTGCTGAAAAAGTCAACAGGGACAGCATCTTTCTTAACAGTCGTTACTGAGTCGGCAGACAGTTCAGTAGCAGTGACAACTTCAGCACCACCTGCAGGTTCATTCTTCTGTCCACCATGACAGGCTGTCAGCACCAGCCCCAGCGCCATAAGTATTGGGGTAATAGAATTAACTCTTTTCATATTTCATTTCACTTTTCATTATTCTGTTCCTGTCAGTGTCTGTAAATGATAATAGGTGGTCCAATACTTTTCGAGAGCCGAAAGATACTGGTTGTAAGCCTCGTCGCGCCGGTTCTGTGCCAGCGTGTAGGTATTGATGTCGCAGAGGCCATTGGCATAGTTCTCTGCGTTCAGTTCAAACACCTCGTCAGCCATGGTGACAGCCTGGGTGGTCTGCTCTAACAACTGACGGTAGATATTGATATTGTGCAGGGGTGTAGCGACATCTTCACTCAATTGACGCCCTGCCTCATCAAGCGCACTCTCCTCGCGATCCACCCAAGCCTGGGTGGCAGCATGGCGATTCTTGGCTGCACCGTGGTCCATGAGCGGCACACTGAACGTGACAGCCCCGAGGGCGTAGAGCCGTTGGTCGCGAAAGGCACGGCCAAGGACAGGATCCACCTGCTGCATACCTACATTGACATCGAGCGACACATTGATCCCTTTTTCCTTCTGGGCCTTCTGCTCCTGGTGGCGCGCCTCGGTAATTTCTGCTATCTGGTGCTGATAGGCAGGATTATTAGCCAAGGCTAAGTCGATGGCCTCGGCAACCGTCAGTGAAACGGCCTTGGGCTCTTGCGGAAATTGCAGGTTCATGGATGCCAGACCGTCGCCATCGAGTCTCAGGTAGGATGCCAGTCGTGTGCGGGCCTCCTCTTCTGCTGTGCTGGCCATAGCCAGGGCGTTAGCAGCATTGATACGCTGCAACTCCAGTGAGCGCAGTTCGGCCATCGTCACCATGACAATGCTGGATTTCTCGCGGGCGATGGCATAGAGGGTATCGGTGGTCTGCAGGTTACGCCGGAACATCTCGGCCTGACTCTGTGCGCAGACCAACCGGAAGAAGCGACGCGTCACCTCCTCGGCAATGCTATTCATATCGTACTGGTGCTGCTGACGGGCAGCCTTCATACGCTGGTCTTCAACGGCTTTCTCCCAGCGATAGGGATTGTAGCCCAAGAGCGTCTGCCGGTAACCCACTAGAAGAGGGGCTGCCATGAACTGTCTGTTCTCTGACGACTTTGAACTGAAATATTCGCTCCAGATGGCCTGTGAGCCGACATAGGCCTCGCCACCCCAGTTGAGCATCTTCTGCGAGAGCGTGAGACTGGCAGCGGCCGACAGGTTGTCGTAGTTGCGCAAATAGACATAGTCGCGCGACAGGTCGCTGATAAGTCTGTAATAGTTCGGAGCCACCCTCAGGTTGAGTTGGGGTTTGCGCAGCGCCAGGAACGCATCGTAATGCAAGGCGTAGGAGTCATATTCGTGACGGCTTTGGAAAGCAATGATCGTACTGTCCTGGGCCTGACGGATAGCCTGGTCAAGACTAAGCGTTTCCTGCCCGCTGCTGTTCAGGGGTAGCATGCTGAGAAATGTCAAGCCTATCAGAAGGCGTATATTGATTCTATTCTTCATATCCTTCTAGTTATTTGCGTCCTGGAAATAGCCGCGAGTCTGGAGTTCCTCAAAGTTGCCGTCGGCTGCTACACGGCCATCTTTCAGCACAATGATGCGGTTGCACTGCCGGATGGTGCTCAGGCGGTGGGCAATGACGATACGCGTACATTTCAGTTTGGCTAGGTTCTCTACGACAATGTGCTGGCTGATGTTGTCGAGTGCCGATGTGGCCTCGTCAAGAAAGAGCACCTTGGGCTTTCTGACCAACGCACGTGCAATCAATATGCGCTGGCGCTGTCCGCCCGACACGCCCTTACCATCGACACTGATGGGCGTGTCCATGCCTAAGGGGAACTGTTGGATATCCTTGTCGAGTGCAGCCATGCGTGCGGCCTCCCAGGCATCATCGTCGGTCAGCAGCGGATTGTTGAAGATGATGTTGTCGCGGATGGTGCCCTCAACGAGTTGGCCGTCCTGCATGCAGATGCCAATACAGTATTGTCTCAAACTGCGCAGGTTGATGTCACTCAGGTCGTACTGGTCGTAGAATACAGTTCCTGACTGCGGGTGCTCCAGACCCAACATCAGCCGCATCAGCGTGCTCTTGCCGCAGCCCGAGCCACCGACAAGGGCCACGTAGTCGCCGCTGTTGATGGTCAGGTTCAACCCGTCGAAGAGCAACGGCATGTCATCGGCATAGCGGAACTTCAGGCCGCGTATCTCTAATTTACCCGTAATATCCTTGACCACATTGGCATCCATCTTTGCCTCTGTCTTTGCAGCAAATATAGGACGGCAGAGCCGTATCTCCGGCAACAGGCGTGACACCATTTTCGTGATGCCTTGTAATTGAGACACGGCCTTGCAGACGAGCCCCAAGACGGCACAATAGGCGATATAGTCGGAGAGTGCCAGCCCATAGTGCCAAGCCGCCCACATCGTCACTATCATAGGCAGGAACTTGAGACAATAACTGACACCGGTCACGTAGAAACTGGCCAAAGGCTGGCGGCTGCTGTACATCTCTGATGGGGCATATGCCTTTGCCCATTGGTGGAAGGCCCGGAACTCAGCACCAGTGGTCCTGATCTTTTGGATGCCTGTAAACAAGGCGAACAGCGTGCCAACGAGGTGTGAACCGCTGGAATTTACGCTTAACTGCACTTTCTCCGTATAGTAGTACTCCAGCATGATGGCCACAAATTGTATCATGATGACTATGACACCGGTGGTGAGCAGCGGACCGCCATAGATGAAGAACTGTACGAACATGATGGCAGAGAACAGGAAGGTCAAGAGAGTCGATAGGAAGTTGGCCGTCAGGTTGGAACTGACACGCGACAACGACAGCAGGCGGTTGGAGAGGTCGCCAGGCGTAAACTGCTTGGCAAACGTGGCAGGCAGTAGCAGCAGACGCGACATGATAGCCGTCTGCAGCGTATATTCCACCTTGTCCTTGATACGTACCACCACCAGGTTGCGGGCTGTCTGCACCATCGTCAGTCCGGCGGCAGCGCTGAAGAGCAGTGTGGCGATAGGAACAAGCTGGCCGGCATCACCCGAGGGAACGACCTCCGAAAAGATCAATTTGCACACATAGGGCGTGAACATCGTCAGCAACGTAACGCCTACGCAAGCCATCAGGCAGTACAACAAGTCATATGTACAGAGGCAACTTACAGCATAGCGCATGATTGACTTGACAGTCAGTTTCTCTTCCGTAAAGGGAAGGCAGGCTATCAGTGCCTCCTGTTTCAGCAGGTCGGCATTTTTGCTGGCCATCATGAGTTTGCCAGTCTTCGGGTGGGTGAAAGTATAGTCCGTGAAGCCGGGTTCAAGTATGACAGGGGTGCCGTCGTCGGCCATGAATCCCATCATATAGCCCGTACAACGCGACCACCAACGGTCGGTCAGCGTGATGTAACGGAAGAAAATGTTGTAGCGGTCCAACAGGGTCTCAATCTGCTCGATGTCCGTTGGCAACTCTATGGCCGACTCCATCTGCTTCCACAGATCCCTGTCTATCACGGAGCGGAGAATGTCCTGGGCCTGTCTCATCGCCCTGCGGTCACCGTCCATGCGCCGCGCTAACTGCCGAAGGAATATATTCATCTTCATGGTGTCAGGCGT
>JAFRMM010000026.1 GCA_017430675.1 Prevotella sp. | reverse complement strand
TGGGATATAATGTTCTGGGCGACCGTGTGCGCATCTGGGTGAAGGATACCGGTAAGGGTATCCCTGCAGAGGATCAGGAAAGGATCTTCGAACGTTTCGTGAAACTGGATGAGTATATCCCGGGTACGGGTCTTGGCCTCTCTGTCGCCAAGTCGCATGCACTCAGCCTGAACGGTACGATTGGTGTCGAGTCGAAGGTGGGCGAGGGCTCTACGTTCTGGGTTGAACTGCCACTGACCTGATCATGCTTCCACTTCAAAAAATTATTGTTCTTGCAACTTTTATGGAAATGCTTTCGTCAAATGTACAGGAAGTAAAACCAAAAATGACAGAAAGATGAAAAGAAAACAATTATTCCTGACGGGTCTTCTACTGATGGCAGTCGCTATGTTATCCACCTCCTGCGTGAATATGAAAGTAGGTTTGGAGGGTGATGTCGCTACGGAGTTCCGTCCTTTGAAGGGCTTCGAGAAGATTGAGATCAGTGGTTCCCCTAATGTGTATTATGCGCAGGCCGACTCCTTCTCCGTGAAGGTACGAGGTCCCAAGGACGGTTTGGAGAATATCCTGACGGATGTGAATGATGGCATTCTCTCGATCCGCAACCGTGGAAAGATGGGCGTTGTGAATATCGTGATCCATGATGAAGACGAGGCAGAGATCTATGTCACCTCGCCCGATCTGGTCAGTGTCCGTCTGAATGGTTCTGGCGATTTCACTGCTGAGCGTCGCATCGACACCGATCAGATGGAGGTCATGCTTCGTGGCTCGGGTGATATGAGGATCAAGGATATGATCTGTGATGCCTGTCATGTTGAACTGGTGGGCTCAGGCGATATCGGTATCGATCGCCTGGAGACCAAGGAGTCGGATGTGACGCTTGTCGGCTCGGGCGATATTGCCATAGGCCTATGGCGGGTACTCTCTACCCACCTGAGTCTGAAAGGCTCCGGTGACATCAATGCCTCTTTCAACGAGGACTGCCAGGCAGTTGACAGTGAACTGCGAGGCTCTGGTGACATCACGCTGCGTGGTGTGGTGAGCCGATTCAACATGCACAAGACGGGTTCAGGTGACATCGATACCGATCAGTTGAGAATTGTGAAATGAATACGACGGAATGAAATATGCAATCTTGGCCGCGGGTGATGGCTCGCGACTGGTGCAGGAAGGAGAAACGCGTCCCAAACCCCTCGTACGGGTGGGTGGTGAGACGTTGATAGACCGGCTGTTGCGCGTCTTTATGACCAACGACGCCACGGAGATTGCCGTTATCTGTAATCCACAGATGACGGCAGTCGCTGCTTATCTGGAATCGGTCCGCCTCGCGGGGCAGATCCCCTTGCGCTACATGATCCGATCCACGCCCAGTTCGATGCACAGCCTCTGGGCACTCCGTCCTTGGCTCTCCGATGCCCCCTTCATCCTGACCACGGTGGATACCATCTTTCAGGAACAAGCGTTTGCGGCATATGTACAGGCTTTTCGCCAGACGACTGCCGACGCCCTAATGGGAGTGACGGATTATATCGACGATGAACGGCCACTCTATGTCAGCACCTCCGACGACCTGCTTATCACCGACTTCACCGACACCTCGTCGCGGCCGCATTTCGTCAGTGCAGGCATCTATGGACTGACACCACGGTGCTTCGAGACTTTAGGCCGCTGCATCGACCGAGGCGAACAGCGCCTGCGGAATTTCCAACGGGCCCTGGTGGCGGACGGCCTTCACCTGCAGGCGTGGCCTTTCTCGAAAGTGCTCGACATCGACCACGTGACGGATATCCTGCAGGCAGAACAATTCTTGAGCGAATGAAGATACTGATGATACGACGGGCAGAGCAGTTCTCTCCAAATGCGGTGGAGAACGACAGGGCAATCCTTGAGGCAGTAGCCTTACGGTTGTCTTCTCGTGGGCATCAGGTGACGCAGGTCGATGAGACTTTGCTTGCCTCCAGTCTGGCTGCCGACAAGCCCGACTTCATCTTCTCCATGGCCCGTCTGCCCGAGTCGCTCCGCCTGTTGCAGACCTCAGGCATCAAGGTTGTCAATGCCCCTCAGGGCGTCTCGCAATGCTCCCGCCGACAAGTGCAGGCTTTCATGGCTTCGCTCGGCATCCCATATCCTGCAGGCTCAGGACCTTACGGCTATTGGCTGAAACGGGCTGATTTCGCTGCCCAGACGGCAGATGATGTGGTCTATGTCCCCGACCTTCAGGCTTTGGCCTCGGCAGAGGCAGCCATGCGCGCCCGTGGCATCCATGACTATCTGGTCAGTCCCCATGTCGAGGGCGACCTGGTGAAGTTCTATGGCGTTTCAACCACCGGCTTCTTCCGTTATTATTATCCCACGGACGACGGACTCTCGAAGTTCGGACTGGAACAACTTAACGGACAGGCGCACCACTATCCGTTTTCAGCCACCGACCTGCAGACGAAGGCAGAGGCATTGGCTGCGGCGGTGGGACTGCAGATCTATGGCGGCGACTGTATCGTCACTAACGATGGCAGTTGGTATATGATCGATTTCAACGACTGGCCCAGTTTCTCCCGTTGTCGGGAAGAGGCTGCTGAGGCCATCGCTCGTCTGATATAATTATAAAGGTATGGCTACATTCAGGGAGTTATTACAGTTGTCGTTCAAGTCTGAGGACACGGAGGAGTGGTTGGATGTCCACTTCACGCGCCCCATCGGCCTCGTGTTCGCCCTGCTGTGGAATCGGCTGGGCATCCATCCCAATGCCATTACCATCCTCTCCATCTTCCTGGGCATCGGTGCAGGTTGGATGTTCCACTTCACCGACTGGCTTCATAACCTCTATGGCGTCATCCTGCTGATGCTCGCCAACTTCTGCGACTCTACCGATGGACAGATGGCGCGCCTCACGGGTAAGAAGACGCTTGTGGGTCGTGTGCTCGACGGCTTCTCAGGCGATCTGTGGTTTGCCGCCATCTACATCGCGATCATCGTGCGCCTGTGGCACCAGCCCGTTCCTGGTCTGTCGTTCTCGTGGGGCATCGGTGCCGTCTTGTTGGCAGTGGTGGCGAGTCTCGGCTGTCATGCGCCCCAGTGTGCCTTGGCGGATTACTACCGTCAGATCCATCTCTATTTCCTGTTGGGAAAGACGGGAAGCGAACTCGACAGTTACCGTCAGCAACGTGCCATCTACGAACAACTGCCCAAGCGCGCACTCTTCTCGCGTGTGTTCTATTATAACTATGCCAACTACTGCAGGAGTCAGGAGCGACGCACGCCCTGTTTCCAGCAGTTCTTCGCCCGTTGGCACCAGCAGCCGCCTGCCACGGTACGGGAGCAGTTCCTGCAAGGCAGCCGTCCGCTGATGAAATACACCAACCTGCTCACCTTCAACACCCGAGCCATCACCCTTTATGTAGCCTGTCTGTTAGATTGTCCGTGGGTCTATCCGCTCATGGAGATCACCGTCTTCCAGGCGATGTATGTCTATATGCACCGTACGCACGAGTCGCTCTGTCGTTCGCTCACCCCGCATCAGGGTTACATCTTCGACTATGGCGGTACGCTTGACACAGGCGGTGTCCACTGGTGCTCAGTCATCTGGCAGGCCTATGAGCGACTTCAGGTGC
Organism: Prevotella sp.; assembly: GCA_017430675.1. The sequence goes on along the minus strand of JAFRMM010000026.1, from coordinate 33 downwards.
CCGTCACCTCGTCGCAGTTCCGTGAAGCCTACG
>JAFRMM010000225.1 GCA_017430675.1 Prevotella sp. | reverse complement strand
GTGGTCCTTCTCTGGAGTCATCGTCTTTGCCAGCTCGTCGCATTCGGCGATAACGCTATGGCCTTCACCCCATCCCTCAGGGAACTGGAACTTCTCCCATGCCTCGCGTGCGCCCTCGCGCTTAAGGATATAGATGTCGAAATATGCAAACTCGGCATAGTTGAAATACAGATTCGTAGAACCATTTGGATTTGTATGGAACAGGTCTGTACGGGCCCAGTCCAATACAGGCATGAAGTTATAGCAGATACAATGGATACCCTCAGCAGAGAGGTTACGCAGACTCTCCTTATAGACCTCTATCTGATGGTCTCTGTCTGGACCGCCATATTTGATTGTCTCTACTACGGGGAGACTCTCAACCACGCTCCAGCGCATGCCGTAGCTCTCGACATACTCACGCAGGTCACGGATCTTCTCACGGGTCCAGACCTCACCTAATGGTACGTCGTGCAGGGCGGTGACGATGCCCTCCACACCGATTTGTCTCAATTGCGCAAGAGTGATCTTGTCCTTCTTGCCAAACCATCTCCATGTTCTTTCCATACTGATTAGTTTTTAATATGACTTTTCCTTTTGTACTTTTTATCTGAATTACCGATGATCAGTTGACGGACATCTATCGGTCTGCGGTTCCTCACAGTCATTGCCTGACTCCCCTTGGGTGAACTCTCGTTGCCGTAGCGGTCGGTGACGGTGACGGCATAGTTGAGCATCCTGCCCTTGTGGGGCACCGTCAGCATGGTCCCCCGCTGGCGGACGGCGATCAGGTTCCGGGCGTCTCGGGTATCAACGGGATAGTCCTCCGAGGCATATACATTATATAACAGATAATCGGCTCCGGAATGGTCGCGGGCTCCCCGCCATGAGAGTTGGTCATTGCTCATGCCTCTTCTCACGTCGAGTGTTCTCACCGGGCCCGGTGCCTGTCTGCCCGACCACGACATGGGAGGAATCAGGGCAGGGTAGGGGTTAAAGTCCTGCGTGAAAGTGTATATGCCTTTGATGTTGTCTGTCAGGAACTTGGAACGGAAGAAAGTGATGCCCAGTCCTTCGTTTCTCAACACGTTCATCTCCCGCTTGATCACGTCGAGACTCCAGTTCTTCTCCTGGGGATGGAGCATATAGATGGCGAGTCCCGGAGCCACCTGCCGACCATAGGCATGTTCCTTCCAGTCGGCCACGAAGGGGTAGAAATTGTTGCCCTGGAAGTACATCATGGGGAAGAGTATGTCCATGATCCCCTCGCGGAGCCAGCCCTGTGCATCCTGGCAGACAGCGCTATAGGCGTTCCAGCCCCCGCTGCGGTAACGGGCGAGGTCGTCGAACTTCCCCACGGGTGAGCACGACATCTTCACCCAGGGCTTCTCGGCCTTTACGGCCCGATGGATCTTACGCACGATGTCCGTGATATAACGCCGTCCCTGTTCGCGGCTGACTTTCAGTTTCCACGTCTCAGGATAACGGATATAGTCGAGATGGATGCCGTCAATGTCGTAGTGCCGTGTCACCTCCTGACAGAACTGTGCCAGATAGTCGCCCGTCTGTGACATCTCTGGATTCATGTAGCCCTCGTCGCCCACCTTCTTAATGAGTTTCGGAAAACGTGCGCGCATCTTCTTGCAGCCATCGCTGTTCCATTTTCCTATGGGGATCGTCACGATCCAGGCATGACACTCCATGCCCCGCTTGTGGCACTCATCGATGCAGAACTGCAGGGCATCATAGCCTGGCGACTGTCCGGCATGGCCTGTCATGCAGATGTCCCAGGGTTCCATTGCCGAGGGGAAGATGGTACTGGCACGGACGCGTGTCTGGACAAGTACGGTATTGATATTGGCCTTCCGTAACTGGTCCAGAATGGTGATGAGTTCCTGCTTCTGCCGGAAGGCAGAGTAGGAGTGAGGCCAGTCGAGGTTCTTGATGGTGGTGAGCCATACGGCACGGATCTCGTGTTTCGGTGTTTGGGCGGCTGCATCCTGCAAGAACAGAAACAGCAAAATAATGCGTATAATCGTTTTCAAAATGTTGTTCTATATTAAAATTTGCTGCAAAGATACTAAATAATTCACAATTCATAATTCACAATTCATAATTATTTTGTACTTTTGCACAAAGATTTAATCAAATAAACAGTTTATAAGATGATTTCATTTACTTTGAGTTTAATTGCACTTGTTCTGGGCTATCTGTTGTATAGCCGTTTCGTGGAACGGGTGTTCGGTCCCGACGACCGTGTGACCCCTGCCGTGGCCAAGGCCGACGGTCTTGACTACATCGTACTTCCCAACTGGAAGATTTTCATGATCCAGTTCCTGAACATTGCGGGAACAGGTCCTATCTTCGGTGCTATCATGGGTGCGAAGTTCGGTCCCGTGGCCTATCTATGGATC
>JAFRMM010000224.1 GCA_017430675.1 Prevotella sp. | reverse complement strand
TGGTGAAGTCGTACCAGGAGATGACCCCCTCGTTGGAGAAGTGATAGATGCCCGGCACGATTCCCTTTTCTATGGCAGTAAAGATGGCCACAGCCAGGTCACGCGCATAGGTCGGTGTACCTATCTGGTCGAAGATGACCCCCAGTTCCGGTTTTTCCTTTCCCAGGCGAATCATCGTCTTGACGAAGTTATTGCCGAAGGAGGAGTAGAGCCAGGCAGTGCGGATGATCATCGATTGCGGGCAGAATTTCTGGACGTTGAACTCCCCCACCAGTTTTGTCTTGCCATAGACACTGTTCGGACACGTATCCGCCTCTTCCGTATAAGGTGTGTGCTGGGTACCATCGAAGACATAGTCCGTGGAGATCTGGATCATCCAACCCTTCCGTCTGCCGATGGCAGCAGCCAGGTAAGCCGGAGCCTCCGCATTGAGGAGTGTACAGAGTTCCTCGTTGTCCTCAGCCTTGTCGACGGCTGTATATGCTGCGCAATTGACGATGCCCTCAATGTGGTTGGTGTCGATGAAGGTCTCAATGGCCTGTTGGTTGGTGATGTCCAGCTCTGCCACATCTGTATTATAGAAGATGTAGTTGGGGTGTGAGGGCTCCAGTAATTGGAGTTCGTTGCCAAGTTGGCCGTTGCAGCCCGTAATTAAAATATTCATTATTCAAACTTTAAGCCTTCTTCCTTATCCTTTTTATAATAATCTGACAGCATGCCGATGAAGGTGGTGATCTCCTTGACCGCATGGGCCGTATCAGGAGAGATCGGTTTCTGCTGGAGGCGGAGGAGCATGACGCCATAGAGCGAGTTGAAACACGTCTCTATCTCGTTCTCTTCCTTGTTAGCCCCACGATTCCGCAGTTCCACGATAAAGGGAAGCACCTTATAGTATTCCGCTGAGTAGAAAGGGAACTTAGACGACTGGAGCAGTTGGTTGTGCAGTTCTACGAGCATCTGCATGGTCACCTGATTGATCTGGAGGTGACCCTTTTCGCGACAGCCCTCCTGGTTCATCATGCGGATGAGATTACCAAACCAGTCGATCTCCTCCTCCTTCTGTTCGTCGTCGAAGTCGAAACGCTCCACATACTCCCTCTTGATGCGTGTCAGCGAACAGTCGAAGGCACGTATCGTATCTTCTATCTGCCACATATACAGCAGATACTCAGCAATATTCTTCTTTCTTAATTCCTGTGCTACAAACACCTTTTTACCATTTTACTTTTTTACCCTTAAAAGAATCTCACTAGATTCGTCGTCGTGCCAAGCAGCATGATAATACTGCCGATAATCACGGCCACGCCAATCACCTCGTTGATGATCTTAATGCCGTTGGTATCAAACTTCGTGCGGATCTTATCCACCAGCCATGTCAGTCCCCACCACCACAGCAGGGCGCCGCCCACGATACTGGAGAAGCCCACGAGCATCTCAAACGGATGGTCGGGCAGCACGAAGGCGAACTGGGCATACATGGCCAGGAAGAGGAAGATGATCAGCGGATTGGAGAACGTCACGAGGAAAGCCGTCCACGTGTTATACCACAGCGAACCCTTCTGCTGACCACTCTGGTGCATCTTCTTCGTGGGATCCGTATGATAGGTGTACCAGCCGAAACAGAGCAGCATCACACTACCCACGATCTGCAGGTAGAAGCGGTTCTGGTCGTTGGTGATGAAGTCCATAACGAACGACATGCCGAAGCCCGCAAAACCCGCGTAGATGATATCGCTGACCGCTGCCCCCACGCCCGTGGCAAGTCCGTACCAGCGGCCCTTGTTCAGCGTACGCTGCACACAGAGGATGCCGACAGGCCCCATCGGAGCACTGGCTATCACCCCGATCATCATCCCCTTGAAGATGAAATCCAATATATTAATAGGTACGTGAAACGGCATATCGGCTGCAAAGATACGATATTTCTTCGATTTATTTGCATTTTCCTCCCGAATAATTTGTGTAGTTTGGAAAATTGTCTTATTTTTGCAATCGATAGAACTGACATAAATTAAATATGAAACATATTCTTATTGCTCTATTTGCGATCTGTGCCACATACGCCCAGGCACAGGATCTGATCATTACGAAGGAGGGTGAATCATACAAGGTGTATAATGTGGATATAGGTGCTTCTGCCGTATTCTACCAGTTGACTGAAGATGCCGATGCTGAGATCAAACGTATGCCCAAGGCTGATGTGTTGCTCATCAAGAAGGCCGACGGTACGAAGATTGACTTCACTGCTCCCGATGGGGGCGTTTACGGGGCTGCCTCCACAGCGAGCGGCTCCCGCCAGCATGATGCAGTGACGGCCATTGCCACTTCTACTCTGACGAAGGGTAAGAAGGGCATGATGACTTTTTCCGCCAAGACCCCTGACGGAAAGGAACTGAACTACATGATACTGTCTGAGGCGGATCATACGCTTGCCGTTGCCCAGGGTGAGTATGGCGAGGAGGAGTATGTGATACCTGACTATGTGGAATATAACGGTGCTAAATATACGGTGACTGAGATTGCTGAGAAGGCGTTTCTACATAAAGTGAATATCGGAAACGTCGTTTTCCCCTCAACTTTGAAAAAGATTGGGAAACGTGCGTTTGCAGGTGCAGGTCTTGAAAAGATTATCCTGCCTGAAAGTATAGAGATTATTGATGACAGGGCGTTCACATTTCAGGGCTGGAATGGTCGTGCTGGCTGTCTTATCGAGTTGTATATCCCTACAACAATTAAGAACATCGGAGACATTTGTTTTATGTATTCTGGCAGATCTCAGAGCCCCAAAGGCTATTATCAAGGCTACATCACATGCATGCCATCGTTTATTTCTGAAGGTACCTGCAAGCAGTATGGGATAGATGAAGAGGCCGTCCGTGCCTATTATCGGACGAAATAGACTGCTAACAAAATACAAATAACCAGTTTTACTGAATAATAGTGCCGATTCGTTGATGTTTTTTTCACGGATCGGTTTTTTGTCGTACCTTTGCATCGTCAAACAGAGAATAATGGTTTTTTCATACACATAAGATTAGGTTATTGTTAGTTTTTAATTGGTTAGTAAGGTAATCGGGGCGCAGTGATGCGCCCCGATTGCTGTATTGCCTATTCCCTTAAGTTTGGGATTTCCAGCAAACTTTTGCAGATTACAGATTACTGGATCTCCCAGCCGATGGCGGAGGCACCGAGGACGGCAGCACTGGCACCGTCGAGGCCGCTCACGAGGAACTGGGCCTTGCCCTTGAAGATCTTCAGCACATGCGCTTCATAGGCCTCGCGGATGGGCTTCATGATCAGTTCGCCAGCCTTGACCATGCCACCGAAGAAGATGAATGCCTCAGGGGAGGAGAAGGCTGCGAAGTCGGCACAGGCCTCTCCGAGCATCTTACCCGTGAACTCGTAGATCTCCTTGGCGAGTTCGTCACCCTTGCCAGCGGCGATGGAGACGTCGAGGGAGGTGATCTTCTCGGGATCCATCTCGCGCAGCAGTGAAGGACGCTCTGTCTTGGCCAGCAGTTCGCGGGCCGTGCGGGCCACACCTGTGGCAGAGCAATAACACTCCAGGCAACCTGTACGTCCACAACCACACATACGGCCTTCCTCGCCACGCACCATCGTGACGTGACCCAGTTCACCTGCGAAGCCGTCGTGACCGTAGAGCAACTGACCATTCACCACGATACCTGAGCCTACGCCCGTACCGAGGGTGATGACGATGAAGTTCTTCATGCCACGGGCCACACCATAGACCATCTCACCGATGGCGGCGGCATTGGCATCATTGGTCAGTGCCACGGGGATGCCGAGGGCGTCGCTGAACAACTTGGCGAGGGGCACCACGCCGTCGTGTGCCCAGGGCAGGTTAGGGGCAAACTCAATCGTGCCGTTGTAGTAGTTGCCATTAGGGGCACCGATTCCCATGGCCTTGATCTTGTCGATGCCGCCGACCTGCTCGATGATGACTTGCAGAGCCTCAACACAAGCATCCACATAGTCTTCCACCTTCTCGTAGCCGCCAGTCTTGATGGCAGTCGTCGCCTTAATATCACCACGGGCATCCACAATGCCGAATACGGAGTTCGTACCTCCCAAGTCCAAGCCGATGACATACGGCTTAATCGCTGTGTTTTGTTCGTTCATAATTCTTATAGTTCTATTGTTTTTGTTGATTATTCCGTTTACAAGGTACAAAGATAGTAAAAAAGCCACATTCTCCCACTATTTTTACGGAAATTAACCATTTCTTTCAAGAATAATTCGTATCTTTGTACCCATAAACTAAACAATTTGAGGAAGATGAAGAAATTACTATCTACGATCCTGCTGCTGGGAGCGGTGATGACGGCAGGGGCTAAGGAGGTACCGCAAGTGACGAACATCCTGGGAAGACAGACCATGAGCCTCAACGGCGCATGGCACTACATCGTCGATGTGCAGGAGGAGGGTTACTACGACTACCGCATGAACCCCTACAACTGGGGATTCTTCCGCAACGCCAAGCCCCAGCGCCCTGAGGACCTGATCGAGTACGACTTCGACAAGGCGGAGACCATGCAGGTGCCTGGCGACTGGAACACGCAGGACGAGCGTCTGTTCTTCTACGAGGGGACGGTGTGGCTGAAACGGAGTTTTGAGTTCCATCCCAAGGAGGGGCGCAGGACACTGCTCTACTTCGGAGCCGTGAACTACGACGCCCATGTGTATGTGAACGGCGAGAAGGCCGGCCACCACATCGGCGGTTTCACACCGTTCAACTTCGACGTGACGGATCTGCTGAAGGACGGTGAGAACGTCGTCATCGTGAAGGTGGATAACAAGCGCCACGCGGAGGACGTGCCCACACAGATCTTCGACTGGTGGAACTACGGCGGCATCACCCGTGACGTGAGACTCGTCAGTGTGGCACCCACATACGTGGAGAGTTACAGACTGGGGCTCGACAAGACACCTGCCATGAAGAAAGGTCTGCGACAGATCTGTTTCTCCGCGAAACTGAACAAGGCCGAGGCTGGACAGACAATCACGCTGCGCATCCCAGAACTGAAGATCACCCAACAGATGACGACGACGGACGACGGTACAGCCAGCATCACCCTGAAAGCCAAGCCCAAGTTGTGGTCGCCTGAGAATCCTAAATTATATCAGGTGGAGATCCTGCAGGGCGAGGAGATCATCACGGACGAGATCGGCTTCCGCACCATCGAGACGCGTGGCAAGCAGATCCTGCTCAACGGCCACCCCATCTTCCTGAAGGGCATCAGCATCCACGAGGAGAAGCCCAACGGCGGGGGACGTGCGAACTCGACGGAGGATGCCCACACGCTCCTCACATGGGCCAAGGAACTGGGCTGTAACTTTGTGCGCCTGGCCCACTATCCCCACAACGAGTATGCCATCCGCGAGGCAGAGCGGATGGGCATCCTCGTATGGTCGGAGATCCCCTGCTACTGGACCATCGCCTGGACAAATCCCAAGACCTACGCCAATGCCGAACAACAACTGACGGATATGATCCTGCGCGACCAGAACCGCGCCAACATCATCATCTGGAGCATCGCCAACGAGACGCCCCACTCTGGCCAGCGCGACGCCTTCCTGAGCCGTCTGGCAAAACGTGCGAGGGAACTTGACGACAGCCGTTTGATCTCGATGGCCATGGAGGTGACGAGTGCCTCGAACTACCACAACAAACTACAGGACAATATGAACGAATACGTCGATGTGGTGAGTTTCAACCAGTATATCGGCTGGTATCGCGACGTGAACGACGCTGCGAAGATGACGTGGGAGATTCCCTACGACAAACCCGTCATCGTGAGTGAGTTCGGTGGTGGGGCGAAGTACGGTCTGCACGGTGCCAAGAACCAGCGCTGGACGGAGGAGTTCCAGGAGAATCTTTATAAGGAGAACACGGCCATGCTCGACAAGATAGAAGGTCTGGCAGGTACGACACCCTGGATCCTGAAGGACTTCCGTTCACCACGACGCGTGCTGACGGGCATCCAGGACTACTACAACATGAAGGGACTCTTCAGTGACAAGGGCGAGAAGAAGAAAGCGTTCTATGTATTGCGAGACTGGTATGCTACGAAATAAGAAATCCCCCGCTCGGTTTCGAGCGGGGGATTTTCGTTATAAGTTCCAGCCATCGAGGGTGACCGTTTGCGGCTCTTCAGAGAGATCGCAGGTGATCCGTATCTCCCCACAAGGCGGGATACTGATGTAGTTGTCGCTCCAGAAGGCGGGGACGATGAGGTTGCCAGTGGCATCCTTCGCTGAGAGACGGATGAAGAAGGCTACACGGTTGGAGGTATTCTCCAAGGTCAGCGTCAGACGACCGTCCTTGTAGTCCTTCGCCTTGATCTGCACGTCGGCCTTGGGCAACTGTGCGAGGCTCTGGTACTGGGCAAAGCGCGTAAACTCCGTCTTGTACCAGTCGGAGGTGCTCCAGTCGTATTCGTCAGCCACAGACGAGAGGGCGTATTCGTTGCGGACCACGACATTTCCCTGGCAGTCCTTCAATGTGAGGAAGAGGAACGACACACCCTCTGCAGAGGGGATATCGAAGGTCTTCACGGAAGAATAAGGTGCCACATAGACGGGCTGGGTGCGCTCAGCGATGAGTGTCCCATCAAGAGCATAAAGACTCATCGAAGCCTGCAACTGGCGCATATCCTGCAATTCATTGACGGCAAAGACAGTGCGCTTGGCATAGTCATAGACCAACTGCAACGGGGCATTGCCCTTCTTCACAGAGTAATACGAGGCGTTGGGCACGAAGTAGTAGTCGTAGAGTTGCCAGTAGAGACCGGGACGGGCGGAGTTGAGCATCCACTGTACGATACCCGTGGCACGAGGCACGTTGCAACGGAACGACTCGAACATGGCGCGTGTACCGTCGTAGTTCACGAGGTCTGCTTTATGCAGGAAGTCCTCCAGACCCGTAGGCTCACCATAGCGGCCCTTGATGACCTGTTGCAGACGGTCGAGATTGTTCATGGCCGTGGCAGAGACGGTGCAGTGATAGTACCACACATCGTTGAGGGGCCAGAGGTTCTTGCCGATCATCTTCTCCAACGACTCACGCACAGGGATCTGGGCACCAATGCCCGTCTCGGTATTGAAGCCGAAGGCACCACCCGGGGCCTGCTCGAGATACCAGTAGTTAGGCGCCACATAGTCGTATGGCCCAGCCATCTTCATGCCTGAGAGACCAGACACCTCACTCTTCGTGTTGGCGGCAGAGATGAGATGCGGACGGTTATCAGAACGCTTCAGGATATCAATATACCTGCGCTCAAGATCAGGATGCGGCAGGAGGTCACTGCCTACGAACCAGGCGATGATGCTGGGGTGACGACGCAGCCAGCGCACCTGATCGCCAAACGAACGGCTGATGAGGGCGATATCCTCAGGACTGACGATGCCACCATATTTCTTGTCGATGGGTTTGCCCAGATACTCAGCCCACTCCCACTGACAACTCCAGCCCGTGAGCACGAGCAGACCGTAACGGTCGCAGAGGTCATAGATATTCTGTGAGGTACCCCAGATATTCTCGAAGCGGATGCAGTTGAGGTTCATGTCACGCACATAGCGCACCTGCAGTTCGTTGGTCTCTGGCGTGTCGCGCAGAAAGATATCATCCGTCCATCCTGCACCACGGATGAGCACAGGTTTGCCGTTGAGCATAAACCCACGGAAACCCTCAGAGGTGTAATAGTCCTTCACCTCACGGATGCCAAAGGTGAGTTGTTCATCATCGGACACCTTATTATTAATAACAAACTCCAGTGTCATGTCGTAGAGTTCGGGCTTACCCATGTTATGACACCACCACAGACGGGGATGCTGCACGTGGAGGGCCTCGAGACCGCTAACGCTGAAGTCGCGCACCTCTTTAGGGGCGAGGGTGACTGGCGCAGAGAACTCACGGCCATCAAACTTTCCACGCACCTCACCATTGACGGTCTTGTCAGAGAGGTTGCGGAGCGTAGCACGCACAGTGAGCCACGCCTCATCGAGGGTCTTGAGGTCAATCTTCGACTCCACGCTGCCCTCGCCGATGGCGACATCACCCGTACGGACGACACGTACCTCACGGAAGATACCCATCGACTCGTCGAGGGGACGCGGGTTCCAATCCACGAAACCGATGTTAGGATCACCGGGCTGGGGACGGAACACCTCCACCTCTAATTTATTCTTGGCCTTGGCGACGGCGGTGATGTCGAGCACATGCCTACGGAACGAGCCGCAGAGTGTATCCTTCGAGGCTATCTGCGTGCCATTGACAAAGACATTGGCGCGATAACAGATGCCATCGAAGACCAACAGCACGTGTTCGGAACTACTGAGATCCTTCAGCGTGAAGTCTCGACGGTACCACCATGAACAGTCGAAGGGCTTGGTGTCGTACTGCTTATAGTTCAGGCCCTCGAGGATGCCCTTATAGAGACCGTTCTGGGTGAGCGTACCCATCACGGTGGAAGGCACCTGGGCCTTATACGATTTCTTGGGCCGGGAACTCTGCACTTTCCAGCCATCACTCAACACTTGAGTCTGCGCTACACTCATGGACAATGGACAAAGAATCAAAGGCAAAGCCATCAAGAGTCTTCTAATTATCTTGGTAATCATAATTTCTAATTTCAAATTTCTAATTCCTCATTTACAGTGCCGAGGCGCCTAAGAGGGCGGCATCCTCGAGCGACGACGGGAGGATCTGAATACGTTTCACCGTCTCAGGATAAGGGAACTTTGACAACTGTTCCCACATGGCCTTTTCGAAATAAGAGAAAGCCGAGGCAATACCACCACCGATGATGATGGCATCAGGATCATAGGTGTAGAGCACCACCTGCATCAGGTCGCCCACATGCTGGCCAAACTCTTGCCAGACAGCCAGGGCCTTGGGATCGCCATGACTGGCGAGTTCGCCAAACTCCTTTCCCGTGCGGCCATGGAACTTCGTGAAGAACCCGCTCGAACAGTAGTGCTCGTAGTCCATTGTGAGATACGGCAGGGCGCCAATCTCACCAGCACCCGTGTTTCGGCCGCCATAGAGTTTGCCGTCGATGATGATGCCAGAGCCGATGCCCGTTCCCATCGTGACACCCACCATGTTCTTGAAAGCCTTGCCCTCGCCAAAGACACTCACGCCGAGGGTGAAACAGTTGGAGTCGTTGTTGATGCTCGCAGGAATGCCAAACGCCTTCTCGAGAATCTCCTTCAGATGCACCTCCTGCCACGCAGGGATATTCGCCACGTTATACACGATGCCCTGTTCCGCATCGACCACGGAGGGCACACCCACACCGATGCCCGTCACTTCTGGGTTCATCACCTCGCGGATCTGATCCAACAACTGACCAGTCACCACGGCTTCCGCCTCCTTGGCAGGACAGGGGCGGATGACACGCTTGCGGATCATGTCGCCATCCACAAGCGCCACGCGCATGTTGGTTCCGCCTAGATCTATTCCTATCTTCATTGTTACAAGACGAAAAGTTTTATGGTTAGTAAATACAAGCACAAAGATACGGATTTTTGCGTAATCGTTCGAGGAATAACAGAGAAATCTGCACCTATTTAAGAATATTTTAATGATTTAGCAAAAAACAGAAGATGAGAACGTGGGTTACAGTATGATAATCTGTTCTATTTTGTTTTGATTAAGCATAATTAAGTGACATAACTAGCATAACTAACACTTATTATTGATAATCAATAGGTTACAGCCAATTATATCTTACACTTAACTTACACTGTAACTAGCACTGACCAAATTCTCTCGAGAATGTAATGCTAAAGTGGTACTTTTTGGGAAATAAGTACTGCTTTTCAGTGCTAAAGTGCCACTTTACGACGCTAAAGTGCCTCTTTAGAAACGTCCCAAGCCTTGGGATTTTTCTGATAAGCCATGTTATATTAAGTGTAAGTTCCAGTGTTAGTTAGGTGTCAGATATATTTTATTGTAACTACTTGACATTCAGTAATTAGTGTTAGTTATGTCAGAAGTGCTAGTTATTATATTCACATCCATTTTGAAAAGATGCGAGAATAAGATGAACCTGTTTCACGCTTATCAAATATTCATCGTTTTAAGCACAACGGGGCCTGACTCCGACGTGTTCTGATTTAGGGGGTGGAGGCAGGAGTTTTAACTCCTTTTTTTCGTAATTATCGATAAGATTTCATACCTTTGCAGCGAATTAGTAAATAAGCGACAATGAAAGAGCGAATAAATAATGTAGTCTTAATGCTGTTCGCCATGCTGCTTCTGGCTGTGGCGTGCACGAAGCCTGACCGCAGCGTGGAGGCGGACAGGGTGACCGACGAACTGAAAGAACTGATGTTCAAGAACTCTGAACAGGCGTTGGCGCTGGTGGACAGTGCTGAGCAGACGGGTGTTTTCTCTGCATCTGATGCCAACCTCTTAAGGGTAAACATTTATTGGAATATCGGGCAGAAGCGGATGGCGGCGTTTTACGGCGAACAGGCCTTGGCCGATACTGGTGTGAAACGCAAGAGTAAGACCTATTATTCAGCCCTTATGGTGATGGTCAAGTGGTACGAGGAAAACGGCGAGTACGGAAAAGCCAACGAAATGGCTGACGAGATTTTGGCTGACGTGGAGAATGACACAAGTCAGGTGGCTCTGACGATGCGCAGCAGTGCGCTGACACGTAAGGCAGAGTGCGAAATACATACAGGGCACCCCGACGAGGCTGAGCGTCTGTATTTGGAGAGCATCGACATCCTGATGAAGGGCATGACGCAACCTAAGGGCTACTGGGAGATAGACCCTCTATTCTATAACATTCTGGAAACCTCAGACTTCTACCTTGAGCATGGAAAGCCGGAAAAGGCAATGGACTTGATAGCGAAGGGCGACACGGCGCTGGCCCGATTGGAGCGCAGCCCCGAGGTGCCTGATAAAGTGCTCCAGTTCCGTCGGAACAATGTGACCATCAGTCAGGCAATGGTCTATGCCGCTAATGGACGGAGCGACAAGGCCGAGGCCCTATACCTCAAACACCGCCAGACCGAGGGACTGTCGCATACCGACATTTTCGTCGAAGGCCGCTATCTGGCTATGACCAACCGTTACGATGAGGCCATCCGTCTCTACCGCCAGTCCGACTCCATCTATCGTGCTGCGGGCGGCCCACTTTCCAGCGCCTATATCAATTCCCGCATGTCGCTCGAATACGATGCGCTGCAAAAGGCCGGGCGTACCACTGAGGCCCTGGCCTTGGGAAACCGCATACGCCAGTTGACAGATTCCGTGCGTTTGCAGGAGCGGCGGGCCGACATGGAACAGCAGCAGGAAATCAAGCGTCAGGAGACTGAGATCATCGACAAGCAACATTCGCTCACCGTCCACCGCATCATTCTCGTTGCCGCCATCCTCGTCTGTCTGCTCATCGCCTGGTTGCTCTGGCGCTCCTATAAATATAATAAGGTATTGACGGCTAAGAACCGTAAACTCTACGAGGAGATAGAGCAGCGCCGTCAGGAAGAGCAGCAGGAGATGGCACAGTTGCAGGCCGCGCCCGAGGAACAGTTGACTGCCGAGCAGCAACTCTTCCGCCATCTCTGCACACTCATGGACGAACAGAAGCCCTACACCGACGAGACGCTGAACCGCGACTCGCTGGCACGGTTACTCGGCACCAACGCGAAGTATTTGGAGCAGGCCATCCGCCAATGCTCGAAAGGCGAGACCCCAGGTGACTTTATCACCCGCTACCGTCTGGAACACGTCGCCCGTCTGCTGAAGACCACCGACGACCCCGTCGCCATCATCGGCGAACTCTCTGGCATCCCCAGCCGTGCCACCCTGGCCCGTCTTTTCCGCAACGCCTACGGTATGTCACCTTCTGAATACCGCAAAATATAGTTTTTCCAAATTTGAGACATATTTTTCCGCCAGTGAGACATCCGCCTCGCTGGCGGATTGTACTTTTGCACCGTCAAAACATAATATGGAATACATGGAAACAGCTTTTAT
>JAFRMM010000001.1 GCA_017430675.1 Prevotella sp. | reverse complement strand
TACGGCTCTGTTGCCTCTTGTCGGCCTGGATGAAAGTCTGCAAGAGAAAGCAAAGAAAGTTCCCGACGCTATCTTTCACTGTTACAAGATTGCCCAGCAGGCCCGCTACGAAATCTACAACACGGCCGCAATCCGTAGCAGCGCGCCCAATATCGTGGACCTTCCTTCGGGTTATTCGCCCCGCGGGTTTCGCGTGTCATCGACGGGAAAGCGTTATTTCGGCTTTGACCTTCCGGTGGTGATTGACGACATGGCACCTGCCGCCCAGAAGGTAATGGCTCCTGAGCAGCGCAGCCTGTCCAGTTACCACGCCGTGGATGCCACCAATTACCAATCCATGAAAGACGCATTGGGGAGCGTCAAAGGCGAGTTGTGCATCGTGACGGAGGGGCTGCTGGGGTATTTCAACGAGCCGGAACTGTTGAGTCTCTGCCAGGCCATTCACCGTCTCCTCTCGGAGTACGGCGGTACTTGGATGACAGCCGATCTGTCCATCTTGAGAATCTATGTGCTCACCTTCAGCACCTTGCTCAAGGGAGATGACCTCGCCTTCTTGAATCGTATCCAAGGGAAAGTTACTGAAATGGCCGATGTGAAGATGAATCAGAACAGTCTCTTCCTCAATGGCGAGGAGGGAGCCAGGAAATTCCTGGAAGACCAGGGATTCACGGTAACAGTTGAGCCCGTCACGCACTATCTTCCGGATGTTCCCGGCATAAATGATGGGCTCCGTAATGCCTATCGGCAAATGAACATGCTCACTATGCGTGTCGCCGCTCCGAAGACGGGGAGGAAGTCGGCTCCGGAACTTCCTTTTGCCGTCGATAGTTCAGTAACGGAAGGAAAACTCGTCATGAAGGTGCAGGGACGGGTAGATACCCTCACGGCAACGCAGTTGCTGAAAGCCTTCCAGGAGGCGTCGCCTCAGACCGATTCAATTGAACTGGACGTGGAGAAAATGCCTTATATCTCATCGGCCGGTCTCCGTGTACTATTGATCATGCTCAAGTCCGTAAAAGACCAGAGTTGCTTTAAGGTGTTCCATATCCAGCCAGAGGTAGAAAAAATCCTAAAAGTAACTGGATTCGACAAGTTACTGCATAAGGGAAGTTGAAATAATAGATGGACACGCGAAGAAACATTACAGTATGAGGATGCATATGCCTCCCAATTAAATGTTTACCACCAGGGGGGGGCGTTGGGCTGAGCAGGGTCTCTCACTTTATGCCAACTTGTTCATGTCGTCGCCGATGCCGGGGGCGTAGTTCAACTCGTCACCATATCCGCTGCCTACCAGCAGGTGGTAACGCCTCTGCAACTTATACACCTTCATCGACGGTTTCTCATATCTCTTTTTCATCGTTTCGTCCTCCATTTACTTAATTACAGTCTTGCGTCCATCCTTGATATACAGTCCCTTTCTGGCGGGCTTGCCTGAGAGTTTGCGCCCGTCGAGCGAGTACCATTCGCCTGTCTCACGGTCGAGGCTGAAGGTGCCGATTTCCGTTGTCCCGCCGTTGGCACCCCTGAGCACCACGGTCATCGCGGAGGGCAGCGACTCGGCCCTTCCACGCGTCATGGCACGGGCACCTGCGGCTGCGGCTCGTTTCAGATAGGCGCGCATCGGCTTGATGTATGCGCCGGAGGCAATCTTCACAAACTGGCCCACGGTGTAGCCCGTCTTTTCCTTGGCTGCGAAACCATACACCAGACCTATCTCGTCGGCACGACTGTTGTCCGACAGCCACTGGATGGGCTCGTAGGTGCCGACGGCCTCGCCAGCCTCGCGGCTCACGGTATAGGTGACGGCATCGCTGCCCACAAGCCCCTCAACGGTGGCGCCCTCGCCGTCGGCGAATCCGTCGCCGCTGACGGTCACGCCGTCATTGGTCAGCGCGGTGCCGTTGTAGGTCTTGCTGTCGGTGGCGCTGGTCATGGTCACGGCGCGGCGGTTGATGGTAAAGGCTGGTGAGATTTCTCCGGCATACACCGTACCCTTGGCAGTGATAGGTCCGAATTGGAAAGCAACTTCTTCCACCTGGCGTAGAGCGTCACGTCACTGCCCGGTGTGTAAGAACTACCGGCATCGCCGACAAGTGTATTGCACTCTGCATCGCTATACCAACCGTCAAAGGCGAAGCCTGTCTTGGTAGGTGTAGGTAGGGTGATGCTGGGCATGGCAATATTTGGTGTGGCTTCTACAGAAGTCGTGCCACCACTGCCTCCTTGTGCGTCAAGCGTTACGGTTACTTTGTTGATTGGCGTGAGGGTCGTCACTCCTGATGTAGAGATCACTGTGATGGTACCTGAATATTCATTTGTGCCATCAGTAAGGCCTCCGTTCGTAATTGTAATGGAGCCAGTATAAAAATAGAAATTTTGGGCTGTGATGCTAAGACTGGGGTTTGCGGCATTAATTGTTACCTCATCATTTACCTGAAATGTGCCGGTGTATGGGGCACAGAACGAAACGTATATAAAGACAGAACAGTAAAAACGTCCGAAAGTCCTTTATATATTAGGGTTTCGAGAGGTTAATGGTCGAGGGCGAAAAAAAACGAAAGGTTTACATTGCTTTAATTCTGCTTTACATGGAGAGGCTTTCACGTGGCCAGAATGAACGAAAAGTTTACATGGGGTTTCTGGGGGCTTAAAAAGAAAACTTTCCAATATGTAAAGAACTGGAAAAGACTGGAAAAAACTGATGGGGCTTGGCGTAAGGCTCGGCTTTATTTATGCCTGTTTACGGGCGTTTCAGAGTGTTCTATGGCATCGACGGGCAGATGACAGTGACAGTGTTAAAAGGGTCTAGAAGAGTGTTTTGGGGACGTTTTTAGCCGTTGTAACACACCGGCATACTCAACCATTTAGAGGAGGCTTTACGGCTTCCTTTTTTTTGTGACCGAAGGTGACGATTTTGGGGTTGGGGGGACATTTGGTGTGACAATTTGGAGTGACAATTTGCGTGATTTGGAGTGACAAAACACCCTAAAATATAGTGTTAAAGAGGGGGGGGTAACGGTGAAATTTTTGTTAAAAAGGGCGTTTTTGGGTGCGATAGCCCCCCCCTTAAATTTTAAAATTCTGAGAGAGTACCTTATAAAAAAGCCCATACACAGGGCGTTTTAACATTTCAAGAAGGTGTTTTCGGGGGGGGTAAGGGTACCATTGGGTGGTCACGGGGTGGCCCTCAGGGGTACATTTCGTTAGGTCAGTTATTGGTTTCCAGTTCCAAGAAATGTCTTTCCAAAATCTTAATCTGCTCAATTGCTCCAGGCACAACTTGCAACTCAGGCCATTGTTTATATTCAGAGAGTTTTTCTATAAGATATTTCAAACGATTCGCGCGCGCTGTGTGCCGTTTATATGAATTAAGCACTTCATCCCAATACTCTTTGTAGGACTTTGAGACATTCTCAATAAGTTCGGAATGGTTTATTGTATCAGTTTTCCATTTCCTGACTTTTATCATGTCATTATCTTGTAGTTTGTACTCACATTCCCCTATACAATTTTTGATATTACAGAACCTAAATGCTATGTCAAAATGGATTTTTGATGGTTTTTCCACTTTCAATTTTTCCCGTGATTCATTGAACTCTGATAGGCTTGCTTTGTATTCATAAAAGTCACTTGAATTTAGCAAATCATAATAAGCATTCATATATCTGAAAATAGCCCAGACTTTGCCTTGTCGTTCTCTTCTTGCCTCAAGGAAAGCAAGATTAGGGCGTTTTTTATATTCTCTTTTTTCTACAGTTGCTGGGGAAATAGTAATTTCACTGGTCTTTTCTCCATTGGTGTAAACATTCACGGAATAATATGGTTTATCATGCTTACAGTTTTTTCCCAGTGAAACAGAAACCAGCACCAACATAATTATCACAAGGATAACAACTATAATAAGAATCATTATTAAAAGAATTTAGAAATACAACCTAAGACCTCGAAGATGTGTAAAATCCTGGCAATTGGGAACTCCTGTTCATCGAAACTACTAATATTAATAGGTGTGTATCGAAGGACGTCAGAGGTACTGCCTCTCCGGAGGATCTTTATGGTGCGGATGGTGTCGAGGACTACGGCGTAGATCTCTCCATACTGGATGTCGTCGATGGTACACTCGCGGAGGGCTATGATATCGCCGTGGTTGATCTTCGGCTCCATTGAGTGACCAGTAACGTTGCACCACACGGTAGCCTTCTCGAAGCCTGGCACTACAATGTTGCAGGCAGGAACTGTCACCTGACTGTTGATAATCTCGTTGAAACCTCCAATAAAATCTACGTCGTAGTATGGAATTCCCTGCCCTATTTCCGTCGAAACATGAGGTTCAGAAGAAGAATTTGTGCCGTTTTTTGAAATTTTTCGTCCATTTTCTTTGTTGGATTTCATCATATCCCCTTCCCCTCTTAACAACCAATCTGCTGACAATTCTGGGAATAAGATCAAAGTTTTGACTATTTTGTCGCCCCCTAACTCACTATTAAGACCGACACCCTTAAAATTAGAGGGCGCAACACTTATTTTTTTGTAAAAATCCTCTTTAGGAAAGTTGATTTTCTCTAAAAAGGACAAAATTTTTTGTTTTGTGGTCAATTTTTCGTCCATTTTCTTTGTTGGTTTCAAAATTTTGACTATCTTTGCAGCGGGTTTCATTCAAAACTGCGCGGCAAAGATACAAAAAGGCCGTGAAATAAAAGAATAATTAATAAGGTTTAAGATTATGAGCAAAAAGAATAATGACAAAAAAGCAATAGGGTGCATTACTGGGAATGC
>JAFRMM010000223.1 GCA_017430675.1 Prevotella sp. | reverse complement strand
TTAAAAGAAATATAGAGCGCCCTGTAGATGAGGCGCTCTAATCTTTATCCCAGGATCTTGAACTTCGCGAACTTCAGCAGCAACTGTTTTGTACCCGCGTGAAGGAACTGGACGGTAGCCTTGGTGTTCTCACCCGTACCTTCTATCTTGACGACAGTACCCACGCCGAAACGCTGGTGCTCAATCCTTATGCCCTCACGGAGATCCCCGGGATTGGCATCTGTGGCCATCGGACGCGGGGCGACAGCCTGATGCAGCCGTTTGAAGTTGGGTCCAAAAGGATCCACGGGCTTCTCGGGCTGGCGAGGCGGAACCTGACGAGGTTTGGGATCAGCCTTAAACTGCGAAGCCACAGGTCTTGGATTCTGCATCCACTCCGGACTCCGGCTTCCTCCGAAGAAAGATTTCCCGCCGCCAACTTCGCCCTGGGTTTCCAAGAGGTTCGGATCTATATCCCGTATGAATCGCGATGGGGTATCATACTCCATACGACCATAGCGCCAACGGTTCTGTGCGCAGGTCAGAATACAATGCTTTTCTGCTCTGGTGATGGCCACATACAGCAGTCGGCGCTCTTCTTCGAGTTCGCGCATGGAATTGGTACACATCGGTGAGGGGAAAATATTCTCTTCGAGACCCACCACGAACACCGTCGGGAACTCCAGGCCCTTCGCCGAGTGGATCGTCATCAGTGTCACCTTGTCGTTAGAGTCTCCTTCATCGCTGTCGAGATCAGTCAAGAGTGCCACTTCCTGCAAGAAGTCTGGCAGATAGACCTGGTCACCCTGATCCTCCTCCCGCCTACTCTCTACGAAGTCCTGCATGCCACTCAGGAATTCCTCCAGGTTCTCCTGACGGGAGATATCTTCCGGGTTACGTCCTGAGTAGATATCCTTGCTGATGCCTGAGTTCATGATGACATCATGGCCCAGCGTGTAGGCATCCTCCGTATTCAGTCGTCCCATCCAGCCCTCAATGAGTTCACGGAAATTCTGGAGTTTCGTCATCGTACCCTTGCTGACATCCATCGGGAAAAGCACGGGTTCCTTGATGACCTGCCACAGACTCACACCGTAGGTCTGCGCCGTCTGGATGATCTTCCCTACCGTCGTGTCACCGATGCCACGCGCCGGATAGTTGACGATGCGCTTGAAGGCTTCTTCATCATTGGGATTGGCAATCAGACGGAAATAGGCAATCACATCCTTGATCTCCTTGCGCTGATAAAAACTCAGTCCGCCATAGATACGATACGGGATGCCATCCTTGCGCATCTGTTCCTCGAACGATCGGCTCTGGGCGTTGGTACGATACAGGATGGCGAAGTCATTCCAGTTGCAATGATCCTGCCGCCGTAAGCGCTTGATGTCCTGTGTCACGATCATCGCCTCCTCCTTGTCCGAATAGGCGGGTTTCAACTGCAACCGCTCACCGTGTTCGTTCTTACTGTAGATGTTCTTGGGAATCTGACGCTCATTGCGCCGTATCAGCGAGTTGGCCGCCTGAACGATCAACTGCGTCGAACGGTAGTTCTGCTCCAACTTGAAGAGTTTGGTCTGGTCGTACCTGCTCTGGAAGTTCAGGATATTGTCGATGTTCGCCCCTCTGAACGAATAGATGCTCTGCGCATCATCACCTACGACACACACTTTCTGGCGTTCCTTGGTCAACTGATACACAATCGCCTGTTGGGCGTAGTTCGTGTCCTGATACTCATCGACGAGCACGAACAGGAACTTCTCCACATATTTCCTTCGGATATCCTCATGATTCTGGAACAGCACATAGGTCTGCACCAGCAGGTCGTCGAAGTCCATCGCATTGGCCTGACGGCATCTCTCCGCGTACCTTATATATATATTGGAGACCTGCGGACGCTTCTGCTGGGCATCGTCACTGGCCCAGGCACTCTGCTGGTACTGCTGCGGCAGCATGAGATGGTTCTTCGCCATCGAGATACGGTCAGCCACCGAAGCGGGCTTATACACCTTGTCATCCAACTGCATCTCCTTGATGATAGCCTTCACCAGCGAACGGGCGTCGCTCTGGTCATAGATAGTGAAGTTTGAGTTATAGCCGATATGCTCGGCCTCCGCCCGCAGGATACGGGCAAAGACACTGTGGAACGTGCCCATCTGGAGATAGCGGGCCTGTTCCTCACCTACCAATCGGCCAATGCGCTCCTTCATCTCACGGGCCGCCTTGTTGGTGAAGGTCAGTGCCAGGATCTGCCAGGGTCTCATGCCCTGTTGCAGGAGCCACGCGATCTTATACGTCAGCACACGGGTCTTGCCAGAGCCGGCACCGGCAATCACCAGACTGGCCCCGTCACAGTATAGCACCGCCTCGCGCTGACTCTCGTTCAGTTGTTGTAAGATGTCGTTATCCAACTGTTTCGTGTTTTGTAAACGAAGGGTGTAACCCCTTGTTGCCAAGAATGTTACACCCTCACTTAATTATTGAGGAAATAAAGTTTACTTTTACTCCTCCACAGCAGCCTGCGCGGCAGCCAGACGGCACTGAGTATCAGCGACTTACAGAGTTGGTGTAAAGTACTGGCATCTCTTTTTAGACTCATTCTGCCCATTCTGCTCATTTTGAGCGTGATTTTACTGCAGAATTATCTTGTTTATGTCATATCTTCAAATTTTAGTTTTACACTAAATTGCACGATTTAATCTTGCAATCACTTTTGTTCATTCTGCCCATTCGGCTCATTCTGTTTGCAAATATACAATAAATTCTTTGGATTCAGACTCGTTTTGCCTATTTTTCGTGCAGAATAAGTCTCTTTTAACAAAAAACAAGGTCAAACTGGAATCTAATCTTTATTATTTCAATCAAAAGAAAAGAGCCTGATTTCAACCTTGTAAGTTTAGGTTTAAGTTTAG
>JAFRMM010000222.1 GCA_017430675.1 Prevotella sp. | reverse complement strand
GTTGGGGATTATATCCTTGTTGAGGGGTATAAACTTGTTGAGGGAGATAACCTTGTTGAGGGGGATAACCTTGTTGTTGATTTTGATAAAATTCTCTTTTTTCACTTGGGTAATTATCCATTTATAAACTATTTATTTTTTTAATAAGTATGTATAATATAATTAAAATATATTTGAAAATATTTTGGATCATTTATATTTTCAAAATGAATCCTTGAATCCATGAATCCTGAATCCAAATTCTAAGAAAAAATTTTGGAAATACTAAATATTTCCCGTATCTTTGCACCTACGAAAACCTGAAATGATGAATATCAGTCGCACTGAAGCCTTATCCCCCAGCCGCACGGCCCTCCTGCCACAGAGGTCAGGATCGCACCTCTATGCGCCCGTTTTAGGGGGGGGTAATTTTTGTCAGTCAACTGATAGTCAGTCCGTTATAAGCAAACTTTATTCCGAATTATTTACACAAAAGGGAATCTTTTTGTGTAAAGGTGTTATTGTATCACATTCTTAATGCGTTCCAATGATATGTATAATCTGAGCCTTCTCCTAGATATTCAAACATATATAGACTGCATCAACAGTGATTACAAGACGAATGAGACCACAGAGCATTCCTTCAGAGGGCCGCTGCAAATACTTCTAAAAGCCATCGTCAATGATGGAGTCAGGAAGAAGGCAGACGAGGTGGCTGTCATCAATGAGCCAAAACGCAAAACATACGGTGCCCCAGACTTTGAGTTCCGAAAAAATGATAATATCATTGCCTTTCTTGAGACAAAGAATATCGGAGATAATGACATCAAGGGTTTAAACCCCAAGAAGCATAAAAGTCAATTCGACAAGTATAAAAATGCTGTCAACACCATTGCATTTACTGATTACACCTCATTCGTGCTCTATGAGAATGGAGAAGAAATACTGTCATCAGAACTGATCGTCAAAGAGGGGGATGATTACATCATCACCAAAGATGAGGAACAGATTTCACGATTCTTTGATATCATTGCCAAACTTGGCAATTCAAAGCCCCAGCCCATCAGGGGCGCTAACATCCTGGCGGAAATGATGGCAGCCAAGGCCAAGGTTATTGCTGACATATTAAACCATGCTATGAATAGGGCAGAAGAAGATCAATCTGATGAAGATAAGGGTCTTCACCTGAAGTTGAAGTCTTTCCAAAAGTTCCTTGTTCACGACATGACCAACGAACAGTTTACAGACTTCTATGCCCAGACCATCTTATATGGCCTGTTTATTGCAAGAATAAAAGATCAGACCCCTCATACCTTTTCTCTTCTTGAAGCGGCAGAACTCATCCCTTCTACGAACCCCTTCTTGAAGAAGATTTTCAAGTTATTGGCTCTGGCAGACCTGCATAGCAGTGTGAAATGGATTGTTGACGATCTCGTTTCCATTTTCAGGGTCACAGATGTCGATAGAGTGCTGAGAAATTATGGCAAAGACCCAATCGTTCATTTCTATGAAGATTTCTTGGAGAAGTATAATCCAAAAATTAAGGATCAGTTTGGAGTCTGGTACACACCACCCCAAGTAGTGAATTTCATAGTTGAGGCTGTTGATGATATTTTAAAAACCAAATTAAATGTTGTGGATGGGCTCTGCAACAACTCTGAAGTTTCGTGGAGGGGCAAGGATATCCACCGCGTCCAGATACTCGACCCTGCTACTGGCACGGGAACTTTCCTGGCTGTTACAGCAGATAAGATTTACGAGAGTTATAAGAGCCAGATGGGCACATGGCCTGAGGATGTCGTCAAGCATATCATTCCCCGTCTGAATGGCTTCGAGTATCTGATGGCTCCTTATACGATGGCTCACCTGAAACTGTCAACATCACTCCATTTGGATGAGATTAAGGAGAAACTGCCAGACCGCTTGAATATCTTCCTGACTAATTCACTCGAAGAAGATCATCCTGAGCAGCGTCTGGACATTGCCAAATTTATCACGGATGAATCGAATGCAGCCAGTAAGATTAAAAGGGATACGCCTGTGATGGTAGTTATGGGAAACCCGCCTTACAACGAGAAGTCGGCCAATGACAATGAGTGGATTATGAAACTGATGGATGACTACAAGCAGGAACCTGGCATGACGCGCATCAGGATGAAAGGCAAACACGGGCGGGCAGTCTATAAGAATTCATTAGACGAAAAGAATCCAAAGGGTATCAATAATGATTATTGCAAATTCATTCGACTAGGGCAAAAATTCGTTGAAACCACGAATGAGGGTGTCTTGGCATACATTTGTGGAAACACCTTCCTTGACACACGTCTTTTCAGAGGCATGAGATATGAACTGCTTAAGAAGTTTGACGAGATATACATCATTAACCTGCATGGCTCGACGAAAAGAAAGGAGAATAAGAATGAAAGACCTGACGAATGCGTCTTCGATATCATGGTAGGTGTAAGCATCAATATTTTCATCAAGCATAAGAACAGTGAAAAGGGCAAGTTGGCAGATGTCTTTTATAAAGATATATACGGTAGGAGAGATGAGAAACTTGCTTATCTGTCAAAGATGTCTTTCAATAAGGTGGATTTTGAAGAGATAAAACCATCAAAACCTTTATATACTTTTAGACTAAGGGATGACAATTTAAGAAATGACTATGATGCTGGATTTAAAGTAGATGAACTGATTAAATCAAAAGTACAGGGTTTCAAAACTGATAAAGATTATGTCGCCATTCAATATGAGAAAACGGATATTGTAAAGATAGTAAATTCCATGAGATCAGAAGAAAGTGATGAAGATCTTCAGAAAATATATTGTTTTAAAGATAATAGGGATTGGTCTTTATCAAAAGGGAGAAAATCTTTGAAGGCTTTAGATAATTGGAACGAGTATATTTCTCAAATTCAATATCGTCCTTTTGATGTAAGATGGACGCTGTTTCACAAGGCACTTGTCACATACCCAAGACCTCTATTGCGAGATTCCGTTCATAATAAATCGAATCTTCTATTGTGCCTTGGAAAAGAAGGAAGCACACAGGGTGATAACGAATGGAATATCGTGTATTACTCGAATCTCCCCACAGATATCAATTTGATTCCACGCGGTGGTGTATATCTGTTTCCGCTGTTCCTGTATGATGAGACGGGCAATGCCAGTCTGAATCTTTCAGAGGCCATAGTCAATAAGATAGAGATTCTTATTGGCAGGAAGATTCAGGATACAGGATCACAAGCCAGGGAAGATAGTGGATTCCTCCCAATTGACCTGTTCGACTATATTTATGCCATTCTGCACTCGCCAACCTATAGGAAAACCTATCATGAATGTCTGCAAGACGGATTCCCCTCTATCCCTTACCCCAAGGATGCCCAGTATTTCTTCGACTTAGCGGAACAGGGATGCAAACTTAGAAAGATTCATCAGTTAGAGGGTATAGACAAGAAGGACATAGTAACAACTTATCCCATCAACATGCCTTCGAATAACAACCTCGTCACCAAGAAAGAATTCATGGTCGATGAAAACGGAGTGGGCAGAATATGGATCAATGACAATCAGTATTTCGATCATGTTCCTGAAGGAGTTTGGCAACTCTTTGTCTCAGGCTACAGGCCATTGGATAAATGGTTGGATGATCGGAAGGACAAGATACTGACAAGCGACGAGATATGGCATTATCAGAAAATCATTGTCGCTCTGCAAAAGCAAATAGAAATCATGAGGCAAATAGATAATATAGTCGAACTGTAATTCGCTGAGTACAAAAAAAAGACCCCAATGAGGTTAAGTGGACTCACTAAGAACCGTCCCCAATGAGTTCGATCTTTGACATAATGACACTTGGAGGTTTTCATGGCCGCAAGATGCGACCTTAAAGGCTTTCGTCATCGTCCTTGGGCTGGATGA
Organism: Prevotella sp.; assembly: GCA_017430675.1. The sequence goes on along the minus strand of JAFRMM010000222.1, from coordinate 27,452 downwards.
AGCCTATGGGACGGCGGGGCTTGTCTGAACGTGGCTTGGACTGCAACTCTGCCAGGGCATCGTTGATGGCCGCAAGTTGTGCGCGGGTACTCTCGTTGATGTCGTTCTGTATTTCCAGAGTATCTTCCATTTCAGACTTGATGAACTCTATCTCTGCTGATAATTGCTTGATTTGATGACTTACACTTAATGTGGCAATTGCATTACGTGCAGCAACAAATCCTCTCATAATGTATATATTGGTATCAATGGCTATATCAGAACTCAGGACTCCGCTTAGCATAGAAACGCCTTCTTGAGTAAAGGCACAAGGGTTGCTAGTTGAATGCTTGAGATTTCGTAACCGGTCACAAATTGTGACCAGTTCATTCGTCTCTTCATCAGATAGCCTGTACTAAAGTTATCGACTGCAAAGATAGTGAATGTTTCTGAAACTTCCAAGTGTTTAAAGGAAAAAAGTATATGTGAAATGAAATAAAGTATTAACAAAAATGAAGAAAATAACTTATATACTGGCAGCAGCGATATTTATCGTTGGCTGTACGGCTAAAGGGAATAAAGCACCTGAGGCGGATAACTCCTTTGCGGATGATTTCCAAAGGGTAGAGGATAGTATTAAGCAAGTAATTGATGAGGAAATGAGTCAATACCCCAAAGACTCAAGTAACAAAGATCATCTGATTATGAGTTTAGACGCTATAGAGGGGAATCCCGCTCCGAGGTGATAGCCCGGGAAGGGAAAAGTAGATAAATATTTGTGAGTGTCAGGGATATTGCGTATCTTTGCACTCTACTTATAACAGACATAAGAGTTTAGACAACTTTCTCGAATACTTAAGAGCCACAAATTAAGGATTATCACGAGTAGGATGTTGCCTGGCTCGCGTCGTATGACGTGGGCTGTGGCGGTATATGCACGTGATAATCCTTCGGTGGCTCTGAAGTGTTGCTATACCAAATTGGCCCACGTCTTTTTTGAAAAGAATAAAAAAGAGATATGGCAAAAAGAAAAGTTTTTGTGATCCTCCTGATGAGTACGGCCTGGCTGGTGCTGGGCTGCACTGGAGGATTGCAGTATCAGCGCGTGTTAGATCGTGCACAGGAGCAGAATTTGAATCGCGAGACTGTTACAGACATTGATTCTATCCAGATGGCAGCGGTGTATATGGATAGAAATGGTAATAGTAATAATAAGGTACGCGCGTATTATCTGTTAGGGTGTGCCTATCGTGATGCGGGCGAGGCTCCGAATGCTTTAGAGGCTTTCCATGATGCGGCAGACAGGGCAGATACGACGAGTGCGGATTGTAACTATGGACTATTGATGCGAGTGCATGCACAGTCGGCGATGCTGTTTAAGTCGCTGCTGTTGTCAGACGAAATGTTGGAAGAGTTGGGCAAACAACGACGATATGCGCAGTTGGCTGGTGATGACCTGAGCGCCATCAAAGCCATAGAGCGTAGCGCAGATGCTTATCGTTTGCAGAATATGAATGATTCTGCCGTGAATATCCAAATGAGAGCATCAGAACTTTACGAGCAATATGGTTTCCATGAAGAGGCGGCACTGGCGGCTGGCCCCATCATCGTTGATCTGGTGGAAAGGGGAGATACTGCAGAGGCCAGACGTTGCATAGAACGTTACGAAACATCGAAGACTATCTTCAAAGATGGTGAGTTGTTGCCTCATAAGGTCATACACTATTATTCAAAAGGTAAATACTATTTGGCTATAGGTAAGAGGGATTCCGCAGAGGTCAATTTCCGTAAATTGCTACTGTCTGGGCGCGATCCTCAACAAATGGAGGCGGGTTATCGGGGACTGTTCCTGCTATACTGGCATGAGGAAAAATGGGATTCGATGGCAAAGTATTCAAACCTACAATACGAGCAAACCATCCCAGCACTGGCAGATAAGAACGCAGAAAGAGTGCAGCAGATGCAAGGGCTCTATAATTACTCCCGCATCCAAAACGATGCTAAAAAAACAGCAGAGAAGAATGAGCAGCAGAAGGACATCATCATCATTTTGCTAGTAGCGGTGATTGCGCTTGCCCTCGTCGCAGTGTGTGTAGCCAGACTTCTGGGCTTTGCCTTGAAGCGGCCTGTCTATGATGTGAAGGTAAATACACCTGGCAACTTTATCAGTAATGAGATTCATCAACAATTAAGAATTAAAGATCATGGAGAAGAATGAAAAAGGGTGCTTTAACGTACATGTCTATAGCCCAGGCAATATGTTTGCCAACAATATCACTTTTGAGGCACCTGTCTATATTGGCGGCGCTAATAATTTGACTCAGCAAAACGGTTTTACTGATGATCAGATTGCGCAAGCCATCAAAAAGATCAATGGTGATGGGAAGCCACTAGATTCAAAAAGGAAATGGGCGGCTGTGCACTGGTTTCTCCGTTGGGCATGCAATTACCCTTCTACACCCAAGGAGTTTTGTGAAAGAGTAGAATGTTTGCCTTTGGGTGATCTTCAATATGAATGTGATTATAATAGTATCCGGCATTTCTCAACGCTTACTTTTATGAATCAGGATGCTCGCCAGATAGACAAAGTGAAACCCAATAAACAGGATGAGCCATTCTTTCTGCAATGTCGCGAAGTTGTTCTTGCATTGGCAGAAGAATTAGGGAAAGCATCTTTTCCAAAGCCGAAAATTTAGGGCTCGCTACCAAAGCACTACCAATTCGCTACCAAAACGCTACCATCTCGCTACCAGCAAGCGGGGTGGTTTTTTTTGTGCCTACATTTGCACTGCAATACAAATTATTTACTTAAAAACAAACAGTTATGAAAATAATTAAGAAAGGAGAGTGCGAATGACACAGAAAGAAGAAAAGGTCTTGAGACCTACAGTTGAGTTTGTTGCCGAAATGCTGGAGAAGCGAAACAAGGGAACAGAGGATTGTATGCTGACGTCGGATATCGCCAAGAAGATTGGGATTTCGGCTCCGGATTTGAACCAATTCCTGATCGATCAGAAGATTATGGTACGCAGAGACCGGAAACTTCAGTTGATGACCCGCTACAATGGTCAGGGATATACGAAGAACCGTTCTCATTTCAAATTCAACAGTCGTGGAGAACTGAAGGAAGTGGTTTATCCAGTGTGGACTCCGAAGGGAGTAGAGTTCCTGTTTGGAGTATTAAAAATTAAACATTAAAAAGGTATGAAAAGAGAATTCAGAAAACATCTGCAGATAGATAAAAACCCATAACAACATTAACACAAAATTCAAACAATTATGAGAAAATTTATCGAAATCCCATTGGAGGCGATGGAGCGCCTCGTGGATGGAAAGTTTGTCGAGGGATCGATCCACAGGGATCCCATGACTGGTACACTAACCTTTAGGGCGTACAACCGCCAGAGTCGCAGGAAGAAGGACCGCGTAATCCGTCAACTGGAAAATGGCTGGCTGAAGGAGAGCCCGACAAGGATCAAGTTCTTCAACTCCGTGAAGAAGGAACTCGGATTCAGACTGGTGAGCGTGGCCATGCACCGTGAATTGCAGGATGCCATGAGCACGCTGGAGGTCGAAGAACTGCTGGATAAGATTTAAACACGAATTACCAGAAATTGAACATGAATTAATCATGAATTAGAATTATATGAAAAATTATATGGTCATTCATGGTCATTCGTGTTAAAGAAAAAACAATCATATATGGAAGCATTAGTTAAAATCGTAGAGATAGGTGCATACTCTGAGCGCCAGTACCAGAGACAAGACGGTACACCCGAATATTTCAAGAGCCGTGGCTTCGTGCTGAAGCGGGGCGGGGATATGTTTTATGCTGAACTCACAGGAGAGGCGGCGAGCAAGAACCGTGACACCGAGTATTTCACAGAGAAACATTATATGGTGAAGGGTTTCTGGAAGCACCGCACATGGGGCGACAACAACGACCGCCACGAGAACACCCTGTATCTGACGGACATTCAAACCCTTTAATACTTGCATTTATGTTCTGTTACCAAGAAAACACACACTTTTCTCAGGCTCTTCCCTGCAACAGGGAAGAGTTCTGGAGGGAAGTCCGCAAGCCGAATACGGCTTGGCGGATTGATGCGAGAAGGAGTATTCTTGAGGCGGTGGGGGTCCCGGATATCGCGGCGATCGAGCGGTGGAAGAATAATGCGGACTATCAGAAATTCTTGCTGAAAAAGCAGGGATTGAAGAAGGAGGCGGCGAGAAAGGCTTGGGAGGCTAAGACAGATGCCGAGAAACTTTTGGCCTTTGCACAGGAGATCAAGGATAACCAGACGGCGTTTATCTTCTCATGCCGCGAGTTTGACGAGACGCAGACGGGGAAAGGCAAGCCCTTCCGTCACCGTCGTTTAGCAGACTGTCATCTGAATGGACTGGTGATGCTCGATATCGACCATGTGGATAATCCCACGCAGATATGGTGGAAACTCAGGAAAAAGAAAGAACTCTTGGATCGTGTGGCGTTAGTCCATATCACAAGTAGCGGCAAAGGCATCCGTATCGTCTTCACAGCAGATATCAAGGATGGCAATTTGGCTGATAACCAGATTGTGTTTGCCCAGGCTTTGGGGTATAAGGCTGACGAAAGTTGCATCGATGCCACCCGTAACTCTTTTGCTCCTAAGGAGGAGGATATCTTATACTTGAACGAAACATTATTATTCGACTATTACAATGAGGAATTTGACAAACGCTACACACAGTTATACCGTGAGAAGAAGACTCAACCACTACGCCACGACACGCAGGGCGACACACAGGGGACAGGCACCACTGTGCTCCGTAAACTGCGCACAGATGGGAGCCAGTCCCCATGTGTCGCCGAGTCCCCGTGTGTCGCTGAGGCGGCCTGTGATGAAATAAGGTGGCGGGGTTATGATATTCAAAGTATTATTGATGCTCGCTATGGGGACAAACTGCCCTGCCGGGATGACAGCAACAGACATAATGAGAGTCTTAAACTCGCCACAGACCTGCTCATCATGCTCGACGGTGATAAAGCCTTGGTACAAAGGATCGTCGAAGCCCAGCCGTGGGTGCAGGAGATTATCGCAGAGCGCGATGAGGACGTGGCGCAGACGGTGGAATCAGCCGCAGACTGCGTGGCGCAAAAGGAGAAAAAGACACCCAGACCCTATCCCGGTAAGGCCATGCAAGAGGCTGTTACACAGATAACAGGTAAGAGGTATTGGGAAATCATCTCTTCTTTACCTAATCTCACCCCTAAAGATGGTAATGCCCAGTATGGCGACATGATGCTTGTCAAAATGGATCAATGGGGCGCTGAGATTGAGGCCATGTTCCCTGACTTCCCGTTGCTTCAGGATGTGTGCGCAGATTTGAAAAGGAGCCAGTATCCTGCTGCACTCTTCGTAGCCTCGGGATTGTTGATGACACTGATGACCAGATGCTGGTACAGGTTCTATCATCGTCCACAGCAAGAACGCAGATTGAACTGTTCGCTGCTCGTCATCGGACATCCTGCCTCTAACAAGTCTATGGCTGATGACCTCTACAAGATTCTGGCATCTCCTATGATCTCTGCGGATAAGGCTGGTAAACAGGCATTAAATAGGTATAAGGAAGAAATCAAGAAAAAAGCCGCCAATAAGGAAGGTAAGGAAAAACCCAAGGGGATTATCCGCGTGCATCCTGCCCGTACTGCCAACGGCCAGTTTATCACCGATATGCTGAATGCGCATGAGGTCATCAACGGTAAGGATATCCAGTTGCACCTGTTCTCGTTTGACACGGAACTCGACAACACCATCCGCCTGATGAAGAGTGGATCGTGGATAGACAAGACCACCATGGAACTGAAAGCCTTTCACAACGAGGAAGACGGACAGATGTATATGAATGCAGATTCGCCCGTCGATAACTTCTATGTCACCTGGAACTTCATCTACACGGGTACGCCCCTGGCACTGAAGAAAAAGGTGAATGAGCAAAACTTCGGTTCAGGATTATCCACCCGTCTGGCTGTGATACCTATGCCTAAGACGAACTTCGAAATGATGGAGTTTGAGGAATACCAGCACACGGACTTTGCCCGTATGGATCGCATGAAGACTTGGGCTTTCAAGTTGGATACCCGTTATGGGGAACTGCCCTTCTGGGAACTCGTGAAGAAACTCTATAACTGGACGAAGAACAGGATGGAGGATTGTAAGGAGGATCAGAACGAGGCCAATGAGTTGATGCTGAAACGCGTACCTTATCATGCCCTGAACTATGCTGCACCTTTCATTGATATGCGTCATTGGGGCAGTCTGCATCAGGAAGGACGCTACTGGACTGGAGAGTATGAGACGGATGAGACAGACTGGAAACTCTGTGAACTCATTGCCCGTATTCAGTATGCCACCCAACAGTATTTCTTCGGAGTGCTTGCAGAGAAGTATTTTGAGGATATGAACAACGATGTGCAGATTAACGGCAAACGTCACTACCAAAAATCTGTTGATGGCTATAACCGTTTGCCCTCTGAATTTACATCAGATGATATAGCCAGATGTTTCAGTTATGATAATGTAAAAAGTATCAGGACAAAAATCCGAAGGCTTATTGAAGATCGAATGATTGAAAAAGTAGAGGATAAAAATGAGAAAAACTTGTATAAAAAAATTAGGAATTTAATTGCATAAATAAAATTGGATTCAAGGATTCATGGATTCAAGGATTCAATTTAAAAATTTAAAAGTAAAATGGAAAAAGGAATTATCAATACACAAGCAAAACTTTCCGAGCATTTTACGCTCGGAGAGATGATCAAGACCAATGCAAAGGGGCTAGACAACACACCACCCCATGCAGCAGTGTTAAACCTGAAGAACATCTGCGAGAACTGGCTGGAGGATCTGCGGTACAGTTATAACCTTCTTTATTGTATAAAGAAAGGTGATGATTACGAGACCTCAAAGGATGTTGAGCCTCTGATCATTAACTCCGGATTTAGGAGCGAGGCCGTGAATAAGGCTGTGGGAGGAGCGAAGGAGAGCAACCATCTGACGGGATGCGCCGTGGATATCAAGTGCCTCGGCATAGAGCAAGCCATTCGCTACTCGTCTATCCTGCTGGATATCGCCGATGGGAAGAAACAGGAGTTTGACGAGCTCTTAATAGAGCGGAGTCCGAAGGGGAGTTATTGGATGCACTTCGCCGTGCGTCCTCTAAAGCAGGATAATCGTAGAAAGGTGAAATTTCTTCAGACGTAAAAAAATCCCCGCTCAACGGCGGGGATTATCGTTGGATCATGGTTTGCTTACAGGCTCAGTTCACAGCCGATGCCCAGCACGCGGTTGGTGCGGGTGAAGGAGTCGCTGATGAGCGGATCGCGGGAGGTGACGCGGTCATAGTCCTCGTAGTTCGTCTGGAAGTAGGCGGCCTTCAGCGTGATATGGTCGGTGGCCTTGTAGTTGAAGCCGAAGCCGAAACTCATGCTGTTCACGACGAACGACATATCGTTCATATAGGCATCTGTCAACTGGTAGCGGGTGGCCTGTAAGCCTGTGGAGATGGTGAGTTTATCAGTGACATCCCACTCGGCACCGCCGAGGTACTCGTTGGTACCGCCGTCGAGCAGGTCCTGTGTGTTGTTATACCACTTCACGTTCGTATCATAGAAGTGGTGGTAGCCGAGGTTCAGACGGATGGCGTCGGTGATGTTCCACATCGCGCCGACGGCCAGTTGGGCGGGAGAGTCCTCGTCGATCTTCTCACCGTCGCGGAACTTGTTGACGGCGGGAATCTCACTGGCCTTGTTCACCGTCGATTCGTTTGTCATGTGGATCTGGGTCTTGAACTCGTACTTGGCGGCGAAGTTGAAAGGGCCGACGCGGTAGTCGATGCCGATGACGGGTGCCACACCTACGCCACTCTGGTTACAGAGCAGGTTCACGCCCTCGGAGTATTTCTGCAACTGGTTGAGACTGGCGCTGGTGTTTTCCAGTGTGGCGGCGGAACCTTCGAGTTGGGCCTTTGCAGCCGTGAGTTCAACAGGGGCGGCCACACCGGCGGCCTCGTACTGGGCGATACCGGCATTGACCTGTTCGAGCGAACTGTTGACGTAACTGATGCCGCCATCGACCATCGCCGTGGCCGACTGGAGGAAACTGCCGAACTCGACGTAGCCGCCAGCGGTCTTCACCTGGATGTTGCTGATCTTGGCCTTATAGGTGGCATTGCCGTAGAGCAGGCGCAGACCGCCATAGACGGAGAGGTCGGGCGTGATCTTGTAGGCGGCGCCGAGTTGGAAGCCGAAGTAGTACTGGCGGCCCTGCATGTAGCCGTCCATGTCGTAGCCGCTCACGCCGGGTGCCGGCTGTCCGAGGGCCGTGGCAATCTGGTCGAGGCCCCTGAGTTGGTTGGCGATGTTGCCCACCACGCTCTCGAAGGAACCGAGACCGTCGCCAAACTCGCAACTGCCACCACCGCCAGGGATGGAGAAGTTGAACTGTACGCTCCAGTTACCTTTGTTATAGGCGGCCTGCAGCGAGGGGATGAACGGGGCGTCGGCCACGCCCTCGAAGTTCTTGGTGCTGTTGCCGTCGTTCTTGCGACCCAGGGCGAAGACGGGGTTGGTGCTGGTGATGGTACGCGTCTGGTGAGCGTACTGCCAGTTGAAACCGAGATGGAAACCTTCTGGGAGGAAGGCGACGCCGGCGGGATTGCTATAGACACCGTCGAGACCGATGGCTGCGTCGCGCGCGGGATTGCGCAGGAAGTCAATACTCTGATTCGTGTTGGTTAAGATGCCACCTGCCGTGGCGGTTGTTGCTGTGGCCAGCATCACGCTGGTGAGCAAATAAGCCATTCTTTTCATATCCTTTAAACAATTTTTTGCTAAATCGGCTGCAAAGGTATGGTAATTGTTGCAAACTGTTATGTCTGCGCGCACAAAGTTAAGGAAATTTAACGAAATATGCACACAATTCGGCACAAATGTGCAGTTTTGTGCAATAACCTGCACACTTTCCCCCGCTTTGTGCAGGATTATTTCTTCAGTTCAGGATATGAGAGGCGGGTGTGGTAGATGGTCTTCAACTTCTCGATGAGCACGGTCTTGGCGTAGGCGATGTCGCGGAAGGTGATGGGGCACTCCTTGAAGTAACCCTCCGCCACCTGGGCATCGATGAGTCTGTTGACCAGTTCGCGGATGCTCTTCTCGGTGTAGTCGGGCAGGGAGCGCGAGGCAGCCTCCACGGTGTCGGCCATCATCAGAATGGCCTGTTCCTTGGTGAACGGGTTGGGACCGGGGTAGGTGAAGAGCAGGTCATCGACCTGGTCGTTGGGGTGGGCGTTCTTGTACTGCACGTAGAAATACTTCGTCTTGCCCTGTCCGTGGTGCGTGGAGATAAACTCCTTGATGACATCGGGCAGGTTGTACTTCTCGGCGAGTTTGACACCCTCCGTCACGTGGCTGATGATCATCTGGGCACTGTCGATGGCACCCATCTTGTTGTGGGGATTCACGCCCGACTGGTTTTCCGTGAAGTAGATGGGGTTGAAGATCTTGCCGATGTCATGGTAGAGGGCGCCCGTGCGTACCAGTTGGCTCTTGCCGCCGATCTTGTTGGCGATCTCCGCGGCCAGGTTGCCCACCTGGATGGAGTGCTGGAAGGTGCCTGGTGCCACCTCACTCATCTTCCGGAGCAGGGTCTTGTTCATGTCCGACAGTTCGATGAGCGTGATGTTCGACGTGAAGCCGAAGGCCTTCTCAATCAGATAGAGCAGGGGGTAGGAGCAGAAGAGCAACAGTCCGTTGACAACGAGATAGTTGTTCTCCCTGAGGTCGATCTTGTGGAGGTCGTTGTTCTGGATCCACTCGAGGGAGAGGTTTGTCAGGATGCAGGCCGCTGCGATGAGGACGGCCGTCCAGAACAGTTGCGAGCGGCTGGACAGTTCCCTGAGCGAGAAGATGGCCACGAAGCCCCCCACGGTCTCCACGGCGATGAACTCCAGGGGATGCTGGAGGATACAGGCGCAGATGAGGATCATGGTGACATGCGTCACGAAGGCCGTCCGTGAGTCCATGAACACGCGGATGAAGATGGGTACCATGGCGTAGGGCAGGAAATAGACGTGCAGCACACTGTGATCGACCATGACGGAGGTGAGCACGACAAAGAAGAGGATCAGCGAATAGAGCATAGCCATGGATCTGGGCTTCTCGAAGTAGTCCTTGCGGAAAAGGGTCAGGTAGATGGTGAAGCAGGTGATCAGGACGAAGACATAGAGGAACTGTCCGAGGATCGTCAGACTGACTCCCTGGCGCTCTTCCTCGCGCCGGTCCGTCTCCTTCTTGTACGACATCAGGATGTCGTAGGTCTTCTTATCGACGATGTCGCCACGGTCGATGATCTTCTGGCCTTTCTGGACGACGCCGCTGGCCAGGGGGATGCTGTTGTGCAGTTCGTTAAGGCTGGCCTCGCTCCGCTCCTTGTCGTAGATGAGGTTGGGGGTGATGTAGTCGTTGAGGTTGCACTTCCGCAGGATGTCGGCGTGCTTGGCGAGCGTCTCGTCGCTGATGATCTGCTCGTAGGCCGAGACCACGGAGTACATCTTGGTGATCTGCCTGTTGGTCACGTCCTTCCCGTCAATGATCCTGACCATCTGGGAGGTGTCCTGTCGCAGTCTGGCGTATTCGGAACTGTTGATGATACCCTGGGAATAGAGGCCGCGCAGACGGTTGGCAATGATACTCAGGTAGTCGTCGCTGAGTCCGGGGATGCCGTTGTTGTAGTCCTTATGGAACTGGCGTATCTGTTTGCCGGCAATCTCATTATTGAGGATGTAATAGGGCTCATACTGCTGCATCAGGCTGTCGCGCTCGGCTTTCACGGCCTCGTCGCTCTTATAGATGGGAAAGTCGAACGGCGCACTCAGGTCTGTATAGGCCCAGGGTTTCCCCTGCTCGATCTTGAAGGTGGCATAACTGCTTCTGGGCATCAGCCATACGATGATGACGACGGTGCAGACAATCAGTGCCAGACGGAGAAGCAGATCCCGCCAGGTCATATCGTTTTTGAAGTTGAAACTGCTCATTTCTACCTGTATTTTAATTATTCTGTGCAAAGGTACAAAATAATTCATAATTAACAATTCATAATTCATAATTATTTTGTATCTTTGCACGCAAATAAACGAAAACAATGTCTGAAAGAAGAGTGAGGGTGCGCTTTGCACCCAGTCCTACGGGGGCTTTGCATATCGGCGGTGTGCGTACCGCCCTGTACAATTATCTGTTTGCCCGTCAGCATGGCGGCGATCTTGTGTTCCGCATTGAGGACACCGATTCGAACCGTTTCGTGTCAGGTGCCGAGGAGTATATCATCGAGTCGTTCAAGTGGCTTGGCATCCAGTTCGACGAGGGTGTGTCCTTCGGCGGCGACAAGGGACCCTATCGTCAGAGCGAGCGCCGTGACATCTATAAGAAATATGTGCAGCAACTCTTGGATGCCGGCAAGGCCTACATCGCCTTCGACACCCCGGAGGAACTGGAGGCCAAGCGTGCCGAGATCCAGAACTTCCAGTATGACTGTCATACCCGTAACATGATGCGCAACTCGCTGACCCTTCCCAAAGAGGAGGTGGATCAGTTGATTGCCGACGGTCAGCAGTATGTGGTGCGCTTCAGGATCGAGGCCGGGCAGGAGGTGCTGGTCAACGACCTGATCCGTGGTGAGGTGCGCGTGAAGAGTGACATCCTCGACGACAAGGTGCTCTTCAAGAGTGCCGACCAGTTGCCCACCTATCATCTGGCGAATATCGTGGATGACCATCTGATGGAGATCTCCCACGTGATCCGTGGTGAGGAATGGCTGCCGAGTGCGCCGCTCCATGTGTTGCTCTACCAGGCTTTCGGCTGGGAGGACACCATGCCGCAGTTCGCCCATCTGCCGCTCCTGCTGAAGCCCGACGGCAAGGGAAAACTCTCGAAGCGTGACGGTGACCGTCTGGGATTCCCCGTGTTCCCGCTGGAGTGGCATGATCCCAAGACGGGTGAGGTGTCGCGTGGCTACCGTGAGGACGGCTACTTCCCCGAGGCTGTCATTAACTTCCTCGCCCTGCTGGGTTGGAACCCCGGTACGGAGCAGGAACTGTTCACGCTCGACGAACTGGTGCCGCTCTTCGATATCACGAAGTGCTCGAAGGCGGGTGCGAAGTTCGCTTACGACAAGGGCATCTGGTTCAACCATGAGTATATCCTGAAGAAGTCGGCCGAGGAGATTGCAGCCCTGTTCTTCCCCATCGTCAAGGAGCACTGTCCACAGGAGACGCTGGAGCGTGTGGTGGCTGTGACGGTGATGATGAAGGACCGCGTGTCGTTCGTCAAGGAACTGTGGCCCCTGTGCTCGTTCTTCTTCGAGGCGCCCACGGCCTACGACGAGAAGACGGCGAAGAAGCGCTGGAAGGAAGACAGTGCCCAGCAGTTGACTGAACTCATCGGCGTGCTGGAGGGCATTGACGACTTCTCGCTGGAGAACCAGGAGCAGATCGTACACGCTTGGATCGAACAGAAAGAGTATAAACTCGGCAATATCATGAACGCCTGGCGCCTGGCACTTGTCGGCGAAGGCAAGGGACCCGGCATGTTCGATATCTCTGCCTTCCTGGGCAAAGAAGAGACCATTAAGAGAACAAAACGTGCGATAGAAGTGCTTGGCTGATGTTTTACAACCTGTTCATATACGTCTATCTCCTGGGAGTGGCTGTCTATAGCCTCTTCAATGAGAAGGTGCGAAAGATGTGGCGTGGTGAACGGGCTGCCTTCAGGGTGCTGAAGGAGAAAGTGGATCCTGAGGCGAAGTACGTGTGGTTCCACGCCGCCTCGCTGGGAGAGTTCGAACAGGGACGCCCGTTGATGGAGCGCCTGCGCCAGGAGCATCCGGAGTACAGGATCCTGCTGACGTTCTTCTCACCCTCAGGCTATGAGGTACGCAAGAACTACCAGGGGGCCGACATCATCTGCTATCTGCCGTTGGACACGCCCGTCAATGCCATCCGTTTCCTGCGCCTGGTACATCCTGTGATGGCCTTCTTCATCAAGTACGAGTTCTGGTACAACTACCTGCATATCCTGAAGCACAGGAACGTGCCCGTCTATTCCGTGTCGAGCATCTTCCGTCCTGATCAGGTGTTCTTTAAGTGGTATGGCCGTCAGTATGGCCGTGTGCTGAACTGCTTCACGCATTTCTTCGTGCAGAATGAGCAGAGCAGGGAACTGCTGGCGAAGATCGGCATCAGGAACGTCTCTGTCGTAGGTGATACGCGTTTCGACCGTGTGCTCCAGATCAAGGAGGCCGCCAAGCAACTGCCTGTGGTCGGGACATTTGTTTCCGGTCATCCTCAAGTCTTTGTGGCCGGTTCGTCATGGCCCCCCGACGAGGAGATCTTCATCAGGTATTTTAATGAGCATCGCGATTGGAGGTTGATCATCGCCCCGCATGTGATCGGCGAGGATCATCTGAAACAAATAGAGAAGTTGTTGGAGGGCCGCAAGATCGTTCGTTATACCGCTGCAGAGAAAGGTGCTTCGGTAACTGATGCAGACGTGCTCATCATCGACTGCTTCGGCTTATTATCGAGCATCTACCACTATGGTCAGGTAGCCTATGTGGGCGGCGGCTTCGGCGTGGGTATCCATAATCTTCTGGAGGCCGCTGTGTGGGATGTGCCCGTGTTCTTCGGCCCCAACAACCAGAAGTTCCAGGAGGCACAGGGCCTGAAGAAGAGCGGCGGTTTTGAGATCAGTGACTATGAGGCGTTTGCCGCACAGATGGACCGTCTCGCCGCCGACACTGCCTATCTGAAGGAACAGGGCCGGAAGGCCGGACTGTTCGTTCAGTCGCTGGCTGGTGCCACGGAAGAAGTGCTGGCGGCTATTCTTCTGTGACTTTCATGTATTGCGTGCCCTTGCAATTGATCATTCCCAGGCTCTCCAGGTAGTTGGTGAGCATGACGGAGGTCTGTATGTTGAGTGAGTGCCCAGGATCGTTGATGTACGACTTACAGGCACTCTGCATGTAACTGTTGGTCACCACCTTATAGGTTTTGTGGATATCGAATTCCTGTCCGTCAAGGGTCTTCAGACGGATGCTCTTCAGCCTGTCCTTGTACTCATCGTTCTTATCGACCGTTGCCTCACAGACGACACCGGCTACCCGCGGCAGGTGATACAGTGAGCCGCGACTGTAGGTGGTCAGGATCTTGAGGATCTCTTCGCCCGTCAGGTGCATCTCCACGGCCTCGTTGTAGAAGGGATCCATGGAGAGCACGTCCTGCATCGTGATGTCGCCCACGGCCAGCGAGTCAAGGCGCACACCGCCGTTGTTCACGATGCTGATGTCGGCCTGTCCTTCGTGGAGGAACGCGTCGCACATCAGGTAATTCAGTTCATCCTTGGTCTTGAAGGGTGTCTCGGCATAGCCCACCACGCGCTTGAACATCGGGTTATTGCTGAAGTATTCCACCATGACCTCCACCATCCTGCTCTTGGCGGGGAATGTCTTGACATCGATATATTCCGCCTTCTTATCGACCACCTTCCCGTTCTTGACAGTCAGGGTGATATGGGTCACCTTCGGCAGTTTGTTCTTGTTCTGCGTGATCAGCACACCGTTGTGCAGGGGCTCGTCCTCCGACAGTTGCGTGTGGGTGTGGCCGCCGATAATCAGGTCGAGCCAGGGATAGGTCTCGGCCATCTCGATGTCGTCCTGGTAGCCGATATGCGACAGGAGGATCGTCGCGTCACACTGACGGCTGAAATCCTCATACTGGGCCACGACGTTCTTCGGCAGGGCGAACCGTATGCCCTTTACGTTGTCGGGATGGGTGTCGGGGCGGCCCTGGGCGTTCACCTGTACCACGCCGATGACACCCACCTTAAGGCCATCGACGTCGAAGACCTTGGTAGGCACGATGTGCAGTCCCGCCTCTTCCGATGGGAAGATGTTGGCGCAGATATAACTGAAGGCGGAGTATCTCATCAGCGGCGGCAGGGAGCCCACGTCGAACTCGTGGTTGCCCAGTGCCGTGGCGTGGAAGCCCACTTCGTTCATCAGGGCCACCATCGGGAAGGAGGATATGCGGAACATGTCGTTCTTGGGGTTGCCAGTACGGTTGTCGCCCGCCGAGAATATCAGCAGGAAGGGGTATCGTTCGCGCAGACTGTCGGCAATGGCAGCCAACTGCGGGAAGGCCTCAATGGCGGCGTGCATGTCGTTGGTTGCAAGGATATGCACTTCGCGCTTCTGCCCGTTGACAGAGCACGTGAACAGAACAGCCAGACATGCAACGAATAGTTTCTTCATACGATAATTTTTATTAATTGGCGTGCAAAGTTACAAAATAATTGTGAATTGACAATGCCCTTTCGTAGATTTCTTGCTAAATTTGCGGCAACTTAACTATAAGGATGAAGATTATGTGGATGTTTTCGTTTATGATACTGCCCATTCTGGCCATTGTCTATATTGGTTGGCACGTGTGGGTATTATTGCCGTTACCTGCTCTTTGGAAGTCGTTGGTCATCGCCTTGGGCGTGGCCTGTTTCCTGTTGCTCTTCGCCTCCGTGGCGCGCAGGTTCGACACCCTGCCGCTGCCAGTGGCGCAGACGGCCTATGAGATTGGCACCTCGTCGATATTCGTGATGCTCTATCTCGTGATGCTCTTCCTTGTGCTCGACCTGGGGCGGCTCGTGCGGCTGGTGCCGAAGTCCCTGCTCCACGACAACTGGCAGATGGCCTTGGGCATCTTCGTGCTCCTCTTCGGCATCTTCCTCTATGGCAACATCCATTATAAGAATAAGGTACGCGTACCACTTGAACTGAAGTCGTCGAAGCCCCTGCCTCGCGAGTATAAGGTGGTGATGGCCTCCGACCTCCATCTGGGCTACCACAACCCCCGTAAGGAACTGGCGCGCTGGGTGGATCTGATCAACGCCGAACACCCCGACTTCATACTGATTGCTGGCGACATCATTGACGGCAGCATGCGCCCGTTGCTCGAGGAGCGGATGGCCGAGGAGTTCCACCGTCTCCAGGCGCCCGTCTATGCCTGTCTGGGAAATCATGAATACTATGCTGGCAATCCTGAGGCCCGGCAGTTCCTCAGGGATGCGGGCATCCGTCTGCTTATCGATGAGACGGCTGTCATCGACAGTGCCATCGTCATCATCGGTCGTGACGACGTTACGAACCGTCGCCGCAAGACGGTGGAAGATCTCGCGGCACCATACAAGGAAAGATACACCATCGTCCTGAATCATCAGCCCTACAGTCTGGAGCGTGCAGAGACAGCGGGTGTGGATTTCCAACTCAGCGGTCATACCCATCGCGGACAGGTATGGCCCATCTCCTGGATCACGGATCGCATTTATGAATGCTCATGGGGACAACATCAGCGCGGAAACACCCGGTTCTACGTCTCCTCTGGCCTGGGCATCTGGGGTGGCAAGTTCCGCATCGGCACTCAGTCTGAGTATGTCGTCGCCACCATCAGATAATCGTTAAAACTTTGTGTTCTCCGTCTCGCCTTCCTCCAGATAGTATTTGGAGTAGGCCACGTAGTGCTCGGCATTGTCTGTCTGGCCTGGGCGCACGGGCTTGAGGTACTTGGCAGGCACGCCGCCCCAGATCTCGCCGGCGGGGATCTTCGTGTTCTGGAGCACCAGGGCACCTGCGGCCACGATCGAGCCTTCACCCACCTCACAGCCGTCGAGCAGGGTGGAGCCCATACCGATGAGGGCATGGTCGTGGATGGTGCAGGCATGGACGGTGACGTTATGGCCGATGGTGACATACGAGCCGATATGCGTGGGACCAGTGTCGAAGGTCACGTGGACGCACGAGCCGTCCTGGATGTTCGTACAGTTGCCGATGGTGATGGGGGCTACGTCGCCACGCACCACGGCGTTGAACCACACTGAGCACTCGTCGCCCATCGTCACGTCGCCCACGATCGTGGCGTTCTCACTGAAATAGCAGTCCTTGCCCCACTTGGGCGACAGACCTCTGTAACTCTTGATCAATGCCATATTCTGTCTGTTGTTTCTGATTTGGGTGCAAATTTACGAAATAAACAGGAAATCTCCAACTTTTGTGAATAAAACATAAATCTTACGCCGTTTTCTTGGGTCGTACCTAAGGGCAGGCATTATCTTTGCAGCAGGTTTCAAAAACAAAGGATAACAAAACGATGACTAATAAGGTAAGATTGACCATCGGTGAGTTCTCGAAATTCTGTCGTGTGACGGTGAAGACGCTCCGCCATTACGAGAAGTTGGGGCTGCTGGTGCCTAACGAGGTGGATAAGTGGACGCACTACCGCTATTACGACGTGGGGCAGATGCAGCAACTCAATGGGATCCTGCGGCTCAAGGACCTGGGTTTCTCGTTGGAGGAGATCCGCGACCTGCTTGACGAGGGCACGCACAAGCCCGGCATTACGCAGATTAGGGAGAAGATCAGGTTGGTGGAGGCGCAACTGGCACAACTGCAACAGAAAAGGGATGCCCTGGGGAAGATGGCTGAGAACATTGAGCAGATCAACTCGATGGAGCGTATCTCCATCCAGCGGCTGCCCGCCATCACCGTGGCCTCGCACAGAAGCGTGCTAAGGCATCGCAGGGATCTGGGGCCGCTCTTCAACAACGTGATCAGCCCTGAGATACAGCGCATCGGCTGTCGTCGCACACTGCCCATCTATGGATTCAGGATGGAGCACGAGCAGGAGTACAAGGAGGAGCACATCGACACGGAGTACTGTCTGCAGGTGGAAGAGATGTATGAGGATACGAAAACCATCAAGTTCAAGCAGTTGCCTGAGGTGCCGATGGCCGTCTGCCTGAAACATACCGGACCCTACGACACGCTCCACGAGTCGTTCATGGAGGTGATGCGCTATATCGACAGTCACGGCTATAAGGTCAGCGGCCTGTATCGCATGCAGTATGTGGAGGGTCTGCACAATCAGAAGAATCCTGAGAAATGGATTACTATCATACAAGTGCCAGTAACGAAAGATGTTGAAACAGTATATACAGTTCCAAATGAGACCGATTATCAGTAGTACGCAACTGATAGCAGCCTGTGGACTCTATTGTGGGGCCTGCAGGAAGTATCGACGGAACCGGTGCCCGGGGTGCAGGACGCCTGACAGCGAAATCCTCAGTTTGGGGCTACCCCGGAACAAGTGGCTCCAGAGGTGTGGGATCAGGAAGTGCTGTAAGACAAAGGGCTTCTCCACATGCGCCGAATGCGACATGGATGTCAGGTGCTGCAAGAAGCATAACAGTCTGGTTGGCAGGCTGTTCTCACTCCTGTTCAACAGCGACAGGGCCGCCTGTATCCGCTTCATCCGTAAGAACGGCGTGGAAGCCTTTGCCAACTGGATGTCGTGGAATGAGCAGAAGACGATCAGGAAAAGGACATAAAAAAGTCTCCGAAGAAATGACTCTTCGGAGACTTTACGTTTGACTGACGCTTAGAGGTTGGGATTGTCCTTGCCCCAGTCCTCGACAGCGGGGATGATGTCGAGCGAGATAATCTCGTCGCGCATCTTCTGCAGGTGCTCGTAAGAAGCCTGCAGGGCAGCCATCTCCTCAGCAGTACCCTCGGGCTGGGTGAAGTGAACACCATCCTTGTCGATAACGGTAGGCATGGCCATCATCACGTTCTTGAAGCCGTATGCGTTGACATAGCAGCCGGCAGGCCACTTGAAGGGCTCACCACCCATGGCACCCTCGATCATCTTGACAGCCTGATAAGCGGGGCTCTGGAATGAAGAGCGGCCACGCAGTTTGATGATGTTGCTGCCACCCTGGGTCGTCATGTGCTTGATCTCTGCCCAGCGCTCTGCTGACAGGGGAAGTTCAGAAAGGGGCTTGCCGTCGATGAGAGCCTTGCTGGCGAATACGGCCATCTGCTCGCCGTGTCCACCATAGGTGTAGGCATTGGTCACCTTGTCCTGACGAACACCGAACTCCTGAGCCAACTGCTGCTGCAGACGGGTAGAGTCAAGGGCTGCCAGAGAGGTCAGTTGGTTGGGCTTCAGACCTGAGTGGATCAGAGCAGTCAGGGCGGTCACGTCGGCAGGGTTGAAGATCACCACCACGTGCTTGACGTCCGGGCAGTACTTCTTGATGTTCTCACCGAATTCTGCTGCAATCTGGCAGTTGCCCTTCAGCAAGTCCTCACGGGTCATACCCTCCCTACGGGGAGCACCACCAGAGGAGATGATGTACTTGGCACCGGTGAAAGCCTCCTTGGCGTCAACGGTATAAGAAATGTTTGCACCAGGGAAAGCGCAGTGACACATCTCATCATAGACACCATGAACACCGGGCTCATAGATATCATACAAACTGATGTTTGGAGTCAAACCCAGCATCAGCACACTCTGTACCATGTTAGAGCCGATCATACCACCGGCACCAACAATTACCAATTTCTCGTCAGTTAAAAAAGCCATAATTGTATTATTATAATTGTTATATCAAAAGTGCTGCAAAGATACAAAAAAAACTCGTGAGTCGCTTCTTTTTAGTATTAATCTGTGTTAATCCGATGAATTTGTGCCGATGATTTTGTATCTTTGCCAACTGGAAATGACAAAAACTATTATGATTATGAGAACTAAGACAATGATGACCCTGCCTTTGGTGCTGTTGGCTATGACCGGGTGCAAGCAGTCACAGCAGGAGGCAACCGTGGAAACGGAAGTGTTGGATATCCCGGAATGTGTCGTGACGACCCCGCCCGACTCCCTGGACTATGATCCTTTCTACAAGAAGTATGTGGATGTGAACGGCATCCCCCTCATCTCTTCGTGGCGCGTGCCCGATTCTGCCTTCGTGGCGGCACACCGCACGCTCTACGCCATGACCTCGATGCTGCCCAAGGCTGTGCTCGACTCAATGGTGAACAGAGGTACCCGCGTGGCCATCATGGCCCGCTATGAGGGTACGACGGATATCCCCGAGCACCATCATTTGATTAACGATACAACCCTGAACTGGGATCTTCGTGCCCGTGGTCTGGGTGGTGACCTCGAACTGCCGCTGACCTCATGCGCTGAGGAGAATGTGCTGGCCTATCAGATAGATAAGTACCACGCCGAGGATATCCTCATCCATGAGTTCGCCCACTCGATTCATCTCATCGGACTGATGCTCGCCGTGCCCGACTTCGATGCACGTCTGAAACAGTGCTATGAGAATGCCAAGGCCAAGGGACTGCTGGCGAATACCTATCGCGAGACCGACAAGGAAGAGTATCTCGCCGAGGCTGTGCAGGACTGGTTCAACGTGAATGCCGAGATGGACCATACCGACGGCAAGCATAACTGGTGCAATACCCGCGAGGAACTGCAGGAGTTCGACCCCGACCTCTATAACCTGTTGGCAGAGTACTTCCCCAACACCAGTCTGCAGATCAGCAAGCACAAGAAGGTCAATAATATCTCCAAATACTAAGCGGTCATGAAGATTTGTAAGGAAACCTATATCCGCCGCAGGGCGCAACTGAAGAAAGACATGGGCAGCGGACTGCTGCTCTTCCTGGGCAACGACGAGGTGGGCATGAACTATGCCGACAATACCTACCGTTTTCGTCAGGACTCGACGTTCCTCTATTTCTTCGGACTCGACTATGCGGGACTCGCCGCCGTGATTGACGTGGATGCCGACGTGCAGATCGTGTTCGGCAACGAACTGACCATCGATGATATCGTCTGGACGGGCACCCAGCCGACGCTGAAGGAGAAGGCGGAGTCCGTGGGCATCACGAAGACCCTGCCGATGGGCGAACTGAAGAATTATCTCGACAAGGCGCGACAGAAGAGACAACCCATCCACTTCCTGCCGCCCTACAGGGGCGACCATCAGGTATGGCTGTGGGAACTGCTCGGCATCGAGCCGGCCGCTCAGACGGAGAAAGCCTCGGTGCCGTTCATCAAGGCCATCGTCGCCCAGCGTAACTATAAGGATGAAGAGGAGATCCGACTGATTGAGGAGAGTGTCGATCTGAGTACGGAGATGCATCTGGCAGCCTATCGTACGGTGCGCCCCGGCATCCATGAGTCCCAGGTGGCTGCCGCCGTCGAGGAGGTGGCCTGCCGTCACGGCAATGCCCTGGCTTTCCCGACGATTGCCACGGTACAGGGACAGGTGCTCCATAACCACGGCTTTATCCACGACCTGAAGGAAGGCGATATTTTCCTGCTGGATGCAGGTGCCGAGACGCAGTCTCACTATGCAGGTGACCTGTCATCGTCGATGCCTGTCGGCGAGCGCTTTACGGAGCGGCAGGCGGAGGTGTATAACATCCACTTGGCCAGTTTCCGGGCTGCCGTGGATAAGTTGCAGTTGGGCGTGCCTTTCCGTGAGGCGCATATCGCCGCTGCCACGAAGATCGCGGAGGGCATGAAGGACCTCGGACTGATGAAGGGCGATCCCGCCGAGGCGGCCGAGATAGGTGCCTACGCCCTGTTCTTCCCCTGTGGTCTGGGCCACATGGTGGGTCTCGACGTGCACAACATGGAGAATCTCGGTGAACAGTATGTGGGCTACGCCGAGGGACAGGTGAAGAGCAAGCAGTTCGGCTTCAAGTCGCTGCGCCTTGCCCGTCCGCTGGAGGTAGGTTTCGTATTCACCGTGGAGCCCGGCATCTACTTCATCCCCGAACTGATGGACAAGTGGCGCGCTGAGAAGCAGTTCATCGACTTCATCTGCTACGATAAACTCGATGCCTGGCGTGACTTCACGGGACTGCGCAACGAACTGAACTACGTGATGACGAAGGACGGTGCCCGTCTGTTGGGTACCATCAAGAAGCCCATGACCATCGAAGAGGTATATGCAGCGAAGGGAGGTTTATAGTTTATGGTTTATAGTTTATAGAGGAAATGAATTACAATATTAAGTATCCGGAGAACAACGGGGGCATGAACGCCCGCATCAAGCGTCTGCGCCAGCAGAACTTCGACACTCCGACGACGTTGAGTATTGAGCGGGCACTCATCGAGACCGCTTTCTATAAGGAGTACTACGGTACGATGCCGATCGCCGTGCTCCGTGCCAAGAACTTCTATGAGATCTGCAAGAAGAAGACACTGTATATCGGCGACGACGAACTGATCGTCGGCGAGCGCGGACCCTTGCCCAAGGCCGTGCCGACATTCCCCGAACTGACCTGTCACTCGGTGGAGGATCTGCACACGTTGAACGAGCGGGAACTGCAGCGCTACACCATCTCGCAGGAGGATATCGACACCTATGAACGGGAGGTGATCCCCTACTGGAAGGGTAAGACACAGCGGGAGCGTATCTTCAACCACGTGTCGAAGGAGTGGGAGGAAGCCTATCATGCCGGTGTGTTCACGGAGTTCATGGAACAGCGCGCTGCCGGTCATACGGCGATGGACGGTAAGATGTACCGGGAGGGTCTGCTCGACGTGAAGGCGCGTATCGAGAAGAAGATCGCCAGTCTCGACTATATCTACGATCCCGAGGCTACCGACAAGCAGCAGGAACTGGAGGCCATGGCCATCTCGTGCGATGCCGCCATCCTCTTTGCCGAGCGCCATGCCGAACTCGCTGAGCAGATGGCTGCCAAGGAACAGGATCCGCAGCGCAAGGCCGAACTGGAGAAGATGGCCGACGTGTGCCACTGGGTACCTGCCCATGCGCCCCGCGATCTGTGGGAGGCCATCCAGATGTACTGGTTCGTGCACCTCGGTACGGTGACGGAACTCAATGGCTGGGACTCGATGAACCCCGGCCATATCGACCAGCACCTGTGGCCCTTCTACCAGAAGGGCATTGCCGACGGTACGCTGACGCGTGACAAGGCGAAGGAACTGATCTCCTGTCTGTGGATCAAGTTCAACAACCAGCCCGCCCCGCCGAAGGTGGGTGTGACGGCCCTGGAGTCGGGCACCTACAACGACTTCACCAATATCAATATCGGTGGTGTGGATCGTGACGGCAGGAGCGCCGCCAATGAGATCTCCTATATGATCCTGGAGATCCAGGAGGAACTCCACGAACTGCAGCCGGGGCTCTCCATCCATATCGCTGAGAACACGCCCGACGACTTCCTGTTGGCGGGCATCAAGGTGATCCGTCAGGGACATGGCTATCCCTCGATCTTCAATCCCGACACCTACGTGAAGGAGATGGTGCGTGCGGGCAAGACCGTTGAGGATGCCCGCGAGGGCGGTTGCTCGGGTTGTATCGAGGTGGGCGCCTTCGGCAAGGAGGCCTATCTGCTGACAGGCTACCTGAACACACCGAAGATCCTGGAGATCACGCTGAACAACGGCCTCGATCCCGAGACGGGCAGGAAACTCGGACTGGAGACGGGTGATCCGCGAGGGTTCAAGACGTTTGAGGAACTCTACGAGGCTTGGCACCGGCAGATGATCTACTTCGTCAATCTGAAACTCTCGGTGAACAACTATATCGAGCGCATGTTCTCGCTCTATGCCCCCGCCACGTTCCTCAGCCTCTATATCGACGACTGTATCGAGAGGGGCAAGGACTATTACAGTGGTGGTGCGCGCTATAACACGACCTATATCCAGTGTACGGGTCTTGGCACGATCACCGACTGCTTCACGACACTGAAGAAGCATGTCTTCGAGGACGGTAGATATACGATGGACGAGATCCTGCAGGCCTGTGCCAAGAACTGGGACGGCGAGGAGAAGATGCGGCAGTATATCCGTAACCACACACCGTTCTTCGGTAATGACGATGCGTATGCCGATACCATTGCCGTACGTGTCTATGACGATCTGGTGAAGGCCATCGAGGGTCGTCCGAACACCCGTGGCGGTAAGACGCAGTTGAACATGCTCTCCACGACGTGTCACAACTATTTCGGTTCTGTCTGCGGAGCCACGCCAAACGGGCGCATGGCTCACTTCGCCATCAGCGATGGTACGTCGCCTGCCCATGGCTCTGACACCCACGGTCCGACGGCCGTCATCAAGTCGCTGGGCAAACTGGACCAGACGAAGAGCGGAGGGACGCTGCTGAACGTGCGTTTTGTGCCCGCCCTGCTGAAGCGCGAGGAGGACCAGAAGAAACTGGGCAGTCTTATCCGTACCTATTTCAAGTTCGGCGGACATCATATCCAGTTCAATATCGTGGATACGGCGACGCTCCACGATGCCCAGAAGCATCCTGATGAGTACCGCGACCTGCTGGTGCGCGTGGCCGGTTACTCCGACTACTTCAACGACATGACGGAGCAGTTGCAGAACGAGATCATCGCCCGCACCGAAAACGACGAGATGTAAATGGCACTGATATTCGATATCAAGCGCTATGCCATCAACGATGGCCCCGGCATCAGGACAACCCTCTTCCTGAAGGGTTGCCCGTTGAGGTGTGTCTGGTGCCATAACCCCGAGGGCTGGGATCCCCAGCCACAGATTCTCTATAAGAAGACGAAGTGCATCGGCTGCCAGTCGTGCGTGGAGGCCTGTCCGCAGCAGGCTTTGCAGTTGACACCCACTGGTATCCAGCCAACCGGGAATCCCTGTATCGTCTGCGGAAAATGTACTGTTGAGTGCCCCACCACGGCCTTGGAGATGTGCGGCCGGGAATGGGCGACGGACGAACTCATGGCGGAGATAGAGAAAGAGCGCGTGGTCATGGAGGACAGTGGGGGAGGGGTGACCCTCTGCGGCGGAGAACCGCTGATGCATACCGACTATGTGTTGGAACTGTTGCATGAACTGGGTCGGCGGGGTTTCCACCGCACGGTAGATACGACGCTTTATGCCTCGCAGGAGACCGTCGCAAAGGTCGCTGAGGCGTGTGAACTGTTCCTCGTTGACCTGAAACTGATGGACTCGGCCAAGCACCGGCTCTATACGGCGGTCCCCAATGAACAGATCCTCCAGAATATCCGTTGGCTGGCTGACGCTGGCAAGGATTTCCTCATCCGCATTCCCCTCATCGAAGGCGTGAATGCCGATGAAGGGAATATGGAGGCCACAGCCCTGTTCCTGAAGTCTCTGCCCTGGCAGCGGCGCACCGTCCATCTGCTGCCCTACCACGACGTGGGCAAGGACAAGCACCGCCGTATGTGGAGCACCTATAACCCGCAGGCCTACCAGATGGATGTCCCTTCGGAGGAGACGCAGCAGCGCTGCAAACAACAACTCGAGTCCCACGGCTTCACCGTCATCATCGGCGGGTGATCTTCATTGTCAAATCTTCAACCTTTCATGAATATGAATCCTATCAATCAACGATTAGAAGACCTTCGCGAAGTGATGCGCCGCGAACATCTCGCAGCCTTCATCTTCCCCAGTACTGATCCCCATCAGGGCGAATATATCCCCGACCACTGGAAGGGGCGTGAGTTTATCTCGGGCTTCAACGGCTCGGCAGGAACGGCCGTGGTGACCATGACCTCAGCCGCGCTTTGGACCGACTCCCGCTATTTCATTGCTGCCGCAGACCAGTTGAAAGGCACGGAATACCAACTGATGAAACTGAAGATCGAGGGTACGCCCACCATCGCCGAGTGGATAGGCAAGGAGTGTGGAGCCGGTGCCGAGATTGGCATCGACGGCTGGTGCAGTTCGGCTAACGCCGTCAAGGAACTGATAGCCGACCTGCGCAAGGAGGGCGGCATCACGCTCCGCACGAACCTTGACCCGTTACGGCAGATATGGACGAATCGTCCTCCTGTTCCGCAGAACCCTGTGGAGATCTTTCCCATGCAGTATGCGGGCGAGACGACAGGTGATAAGATCGCCCGCATCCGTCAGGCCCTGCGCAAGCAACATGCCGACGGTATGCTGATGGCGGCCCTCGACGATATCGCCTGGACACTGAACCTGCGTGGCACGGATGTGCACTGTAATCCTGTGTTTGTCTCCTATCTGCTCATCTCCCCGAAGAGCGTCACCTTATTTATTAATAAGGAGAAACTGACGCCCGAGGTGTCGGCCTATCTGAAGCAGGAAGGAATTGAGGTGGAAGACTACGAGCAAGTGAAAGACGGTCTGAGGCAATACTTCGAGTATAATATCCTGCTTGACCCCGACGAGATTAACTATGCCCTTTATGATGTGGTGAGAAAGAAGGACAGTCCCAAGACGGAGATCGTCGAGGAAGAGTCGCCCGTGAAGCGGATGAAGACCGTGAAGAACGCGACGGAAATTGCGGGTTTTAGGTCTGCGATGCTGAAAGACGGCATCGCCATGGTCAAGTTCCTCCACTGGCTCTCGGGGTATATCGGAAAACCTGAGATCTCGCAACTGACAGAGATCTCCATCGACGAAAAACTCACCTCGCTCCGCGCCAGGCAGCCGCTCTATCGGGATATCTCCTTCGACACCATCGCGGGCTATGGCACCCATGCTGCCATCGTGCACTATGAGGCCACACCTGAGACGGATATCCCCTTGCAGCCCAAGGGGTTGCTCCTGCTCGACAGTGGGGCACAGTATCTCGACGGTACGACGGACATCACCCGTACCATCGCCCTCGGACCGCTCACGGAGGAGGAAAAGAGAATCTATACCCTCGTGCTGAAAGGCCATATCCAGATAGAACTCTGCAAGTTCCCCTCTGGTGCCAGCGGCACGCAGATCGATATCCTCGCCCGCAAAGACATGTGGCGCGAAGGACTGAACTACCTGCATGGCACGGGGCACGGCGTGGGGACCTATCTGAATGTCCACGAAGGACCTCACCAGTTCCGCATGGAGTGGAAGCCCGCCCCATTGGTGGCTGGCATGACCATCACCGATGAGCCAGGCATCTATCTGCCTGACCGTTGCGGCTCCCGTACGGAGAACACGCTGCTCATCATCCCCTACAAGGAGACGGAGTTCGGCAAGTTCCTCCAGTTCGAGTCGCTCACCCTCTGTCCCATCGACAAAACGCCCATCATCCTCGACATGCTCTTGCCAGAAGAACTCGCCTGGCTCAACGCCTACCACCAGCGTGTCTTCGACACCCTCTCGCCCCATCTTACCCCCGAAGAGGCCGCCTGGCTCCGCGAGGCCTGTGCCCCATTATGAGAGAAGAGTGAAATTCGGGACCATACACAGCATTCCTGTGAAATGGCCCTGATGTGCATGAATGTTTCAGGAATTTTATGATGCGCATTGGGTACCTGACCCCAGTGTCATAGCAAACGGAGGTTCCGTACGATCATACGGAGCCACCGTTTGCTGCTATCGTGCCACTATACGGATGAATTCTCGAGAGAATCCAGGTGATAAGTGCCACCAGATATCCTGCACCCAATCCCTCCCATTCCGGGGAATGCTCCCTTATACGCGCGCGTATATACGTGCACACATATAGTGGCCATACTCACTTTTTATGTGTCCCACCTGTCCCATCTGTCCCTTTTCCGCAAAACGACAGGGACACATGGGACAGATGGGACACTTGTTTTCGGCTTTAACCT
>JAFRMM010000221.1 GCA_017430675.1 Prevotella sp. | reverse complement strand
GCGAATGAGACGAACAAGATAGTACACATCAAGGACGGCATCATCGGCGAGATCGAAGAGAACCTGAACCACGATGCCTCGCCTTTCGGCAGCGGAGGAATAATGAAATAGGAATACCTAGGCAATCCTAGGCAGTCCTAGGAAATCCTAGAAAAAACCAGATAATATGCGAGATATAATCACAGAAATATGGAGTACGGCGCGGAGGAATAAACTCCGCACGACGCTTACGGGTTTCGCCGTGGCGTGGGGCATCTTCATGCTCATCGTGCTGCTGGGAGCAGGCAATGGTCTCATCAATGCCAACATGAAGATGATGGGCGACTTCCTCACCAACTCCATTGAGGTGTATGGAGGTCAGACGTCGAAGGCCTATAACGGTCTGAACGAAGGCCGCGATATCAGTCTGAACAAGCGTGACCTCTCTGACACAGAGACTGGGTTTACGGAACATATCGACGAGGTGGGTGCCTGCTACTATACCAGTGCTACCGTCACCAATGGCGAGGAGTATATGAGCATGCAGATAGCAGGAGTCTATCCCGTTCACACGCAGATCGTGAAGCAAACCATGATCGAAGGCCGATTCATCAACGATATCGACATCAAGGAGAAGCGCAAGGTGCTCGTGCTCACTCACAAGCAGGCCAAGGAACTCGAGCCCAAGGATTACAAAAGACTCGTGGGCAAGTATGTCAAGGTGTCCAACATCGCCTTTAAGGTGGTAGGTATCTATAAGGGTCGTGACGACGGTGGGGGTAATGCCTTCTCGTCCTATTCCACCATCAAGAGTATCTTTGCAGCCAACACACCCTACATTGGAAATATCGAGTTCACGTTCCACGGACTTCCCACGGAGAAAGCCAACGAGGCCTTCGAGAAGACTTATCGTCGTAAGTTGAATGCCAACCATCAGGCCCATCCGGAAGACGAGCGCAGTATATGGATCTGGAATAATTACACAGAGAGTATGACGATGGAGTCGGCCATGTCTATTATCCGTACCTTCCTCTGGGTCGTAGGACTGTTTACACTCCTGTCAGGTATTGTGGGTGTGTCGAATATCATGCTTATCACCGTAAAGGAGCGCACCCATGAGTTTGGCATCCGTAAGGCCATTGGCGCCAAGCCCTGGAGCATCCTGAAACTGATTATCATCGAGAGTGTGATCATCACGACGTTCTTCGGCTATCTGGGTATGTTGTTTGGTATTGCAGCCAATGAGTATATGGATGCCACGCTGGGACATCAGGTCACAGACCTGGGCGTGGAGAAGATCACCTTCTTCATTAATCCCACCGTCGGACTGGATGTGTGTTTCGAGGCCACGATGGTGATGGTTGTCGCTGGCACCATCGCAGGACTGATCCCAGCCTTCAAAGCCTCGCGCATCAGGCCGATAGAAGCGCTGAGGGCGGATTAGACAATCCTAGGAAACCCTAGGAAATCCTAGGCAATCCTAGGAAGACCTAAAAAATAAGAAAAAGATTAAGATTATGAGACTAGATATCGATACTTACAGAGAGATCCTCGACACGCTGACGCGCAATAAGGCGCGCTCGTTCCTCACGGGATTCGGAGTGTTCTGGGGTGTGTTCATGCTCATAGGTCTCATGGGTGGTGGCATGGCTATGAAGGAGATGCTCGACAAGAACTTCGAGGGCTTCGCTCAGAACACCGTCATGATATGGGCCCAGCAGACCACCAAACCCTATAAGGGCTTCCGTAAGGGTCGCTGGTGGGAGATGGACTATAAGGATGTCGAGCGACTGAAGCAGCGCGTGCCAGAACTCGAGAACGTGGTACCTGTCATCTTCTCTGGTTGGCGAAGTGGAAACACTGCCTACTATGGCGACCAGAAGACGACGCCCCGCATCCAGGGCACCATCCCCGAACTGGCAAACGTCATCCAACCAAAGATGTACTATGGCCGCTACCTCAATGAGATGGACATCCGTGAGCAGCGTAAGGTGTGTGTCATCGGTAAGAAGGTGTATAAAGATCTCTTCAAGGGGGGAGGTGACCCCTGTGGCAAGAAGATCCGCGTGGATTCTACCTATTTCGAGGTGGTGGGCGTGGATTATGCTACTGGTGGTATCAACATTAACGGACGTGCTGAGGAGAAAATCACCCTGCCACTGACACTGATGCAGGCCATGTTTAATCGTGGTAACCAGGTCGATATGATAGCCGCTACAGGTCGTGGTAATATCGTGATGAGTACGATTACCGATCGTATCCGTGAGACGGTGGCCAGGGCCCACTATGTGGACCCCGCCGATGAGCAGGGTGCGATGGTGATGAATACAGAACTGATATTCCAGATGTTCGACAATCTCATGAAGGGTGTCAACTTCCTCATCTGGCTTGTGGGTCTTGGAACCCTCCTGGCAGGTGCTATCGGTGTGTCGAACATCATGATGGTCACTGTGCGTGAGCGAACCACGGAGATAGGCATCCGCCGAGCCATAGGTGCCACGCCCAAGATGATCCTCTCGCAGATTATATCTGAAAGTATTGTGCTGACACTGGTCGCGGGTATGAGTGGCATCCTCTTCGGCGTGATGATCCTCCAAATGCTGGAGATGAACAGCATGGAGGACGGCATCATCACCACCCATTTCCAAGTAGGCTTCTGGACGGCCATCTTCGCAGCCCTCATGGTGTCGGCCATGGGCGTGCTCGCTGGCTTGGCCCCAGCCGCCAGGGCCATGAGCATCAAGCCCGTGGATGCGATGAGGGATGAGTAATCCTAGGCTATCCTAGGCCATCCTAGGAATACCTAGAATATCTAGAAACAAATAAAAAAACAATATAATTATGAAGAAGTATTCAAAACTGATCATCGCAGCGATTATTGCGCTGATTTTCATCGGAACATTCGTGTTCCTCTGGCAGAAGAGCCAGCCCAAGGAAGTTGTCTATAACGAGTTTACCCCTAAGACGGAGGACATCCAGAAGACAACGATCATCACAGGAAAGATCGAACCTCGTAACGAGGTGAACGTGAAGCCCCAGATCTCTGGTATCATCACCGACCTCTACAAGGAACCAGGTGACTATGTGAATGCTGGTGACGTGATTGCCAAGGTGAAGGTGATTCCTGACATGGGGTCGCTGTCGTCAGCAGAGAGCCGCGTGCGACTGGCAGAGATCAACCTGCAACAGGCTCAGGTGGATTACAACCGTGAAGAGAACCTCCACAACCAGAAACTGGTCTCTGACGATGAGTTCGACAAGAGCCGTCAGGCCTTGCGTCAGGCAAAGGAGGAGAAGGCTGCCGCCATCGATGCCCTGCAGGTGGTGCGCGATGGTGTGTCACAGTCGAATGCCAAGGCATCCTCGACGCTCATCCGCTCCACGATCTCTGGCGTGATCCTCGACATCCCCGTGAAGGTAGGTAACTCGGTGATCCTCTCGAATACCTTCAATGACGGTACGACAATCGCCTCCGTGGCAAACATGAACGACCTGATCTTCCGTGGGAATATCGACGAGACGGAGGTGGGACAGTTGGTGAATGGCATGAATATGAAGATCACCATCGGCGCCCTGCAGGACCTGAAGTTCGACGCCTCTTTGGAGTATATCTCTCCGAAGGCTGTGGAATCAAACGGTGCCAACCAGTTTGAGATCAAGGCCGCCGTCAAACTCGCGGAGGGCGGTAAGATCCGCTCTGGCTACAGTGCCAATGCGGAGATTGTGCTGGCCTCTGTCACAAAAGCCCTCAGCATCCCGGAGAGTGCCATCGAGTTCAGCGGCGACTCCACCTTCGTCTATATTATCAAGGGTGAGGGTAAGAATAAGACCTACGAGCGTACCCAGGTCACCACTGGCCTCTCTGACGGTGTGAACATCGAGATCAAGAAGGGTATCACTGCCAAGGACAAGGTACGTGGTCCTGAGATTATCACAGACGATGACGAAAAGTAAAAAGAATGATGATGAAGTCAATATATTCAATGAAGGTTCAAGGG
The DNA here is from genome assembly GCA_017430675.1 of Prevotella sp. Next base: position 3,444 of record JAFRMM010000221.1, on the reverse strand, counting down.
AGGGTAAAGGTTTTACCTTTTTACCTTCTTACCCTTTTACCTTTAGGGGCTCAGCCCCATCAGTGGAGTCTGCGTGAGTGCTGTGACTATGCCGTAGAGCATAACATCAGCATCAAGCAGCAGGAGAACCAGTGCCGCCAGAGGGAACTCCAACTCTCGACGTCGAAGAACTCCCGTCTGCCAGACCTCAGTGCCTCCATGGGACAGAATTTCTCCTTTGGACGTGGTTTGACGGCAGATAACACCTATACCAACACGAATACGAGTAGTACATCGCTCTCGCTTGGCACCAGCGTGCCGCTCTTCACGGGTTTCCAGATTCCTAATCAGATCAAACTGGACAAGTTGAACCTGGAGGTTGCCACAGCCGATCTCGAGAAGGCGAAGAATGATATCCGTATGCAGGTGGCAGAGGCTTACGTACAGATTCTCTATGACATGGAGATCGCTGATGTGGCGCGTCGCCAGATAGAGATCGACTCTGCTCAGGTCACCCGTCTGCAGGCCTTTGTCAATAATGGCAAGGCAGCGGAGGCGGAACTCTCCCAGCAAAAGGCTACTCTGGCAAATAGCAAACTCACTGCCACACAGGCCGAGAACAACACCCGTCTGGCTGTCCTGAACCTCACACAGTTGCTCGAACTCCCCACGCCAGAGGGATTCAGTATCGTCAAACCTAGTCTGGACGAACTAACGGGGCTAGTGGGACTAGACAGACTGATCACCCCAGACCAGATCTATGCCGAGGCACTGGGCGTGAAGCCGGAGATTGTCTCCCAGCAACTGAGACTGAGGGGTTCTGAGCACAGCATCAAGATTGCACAGGCAGCCAACTATCCGTCCCTCTCGTTGAGTGGTGGTTTGAGTACGAACTATTACACCACCTCGGGCTTCCCCTCGGATGGCTTTGGCAAGCAGTTGAAGAATAATTTCAGCCAGTATATCGGCCTGAACCTGAGCATCCCCATCTTCAACCGCTTCCAGACACGCAACAACATCCGCAGTGCACGGATTGATCTGGAGAACCAGCAGTTGCAACTCGACAATACGAAGAAGACGCTCTATAAGGAGATTCAGCAGGTGTATTACAATGCCCAGAATGCGCTGTCGAAGGAACGTTCTTCTGAGGAGGCCCTGCAGAGTTCGAAGGATGCCTTCCAACTGATGCAGGCGAAGTATGAGAACGGCAAGGCTACCATCACGGAGTTCAACGAGTCGAAGAACAACTACCTGAAGTCGGAGTCAGACCTCGTTCAGGCCCGTTACGAGAACCTCTACCAGCATGCGCTCATAGAGTTCTATCGAGGTAGGGACATGAATTTCTAAACTCTAAGATCTATCTGACGATGAGTTTCTGACCATGATTGATATATAATCCGCTGGTGCCTGGTTTACCGTTAAGCATGTTGCCTTTGAGGTTAAACCAGGCATCATCTTTTTTTCTTTCCTGTCTGATGGCTCCAATGTCTGTGCCGCCATCGTTGAAATTCTTCAACTCATAGAGGGCAGGGAGGGCGCGGCCTGTCTCGTTGTCGAAGAGCCCTGCGTTATACCAGCCGTCAGTCACGCGCTGGGTGTCCCAGTCAAGCCCGTATTCGTTGGCCTCAGGGAACCACCAGAAGAGACCGTTTACGTTGGCATGCTTGTTCAGCATGGTGATGAGGTCTTCTGTAAATTGGCGCTGACCTTCGTAGGTGGTGGGGTAGCCTTGGTCTTGGTCGCCCACGGCCCAGTGGTAGGCGCATCCCGTCTCCACCACCATGATCTGTTTGTCAGGGAAGTTGGTCTCCAACTCTTTCAAGCCTTTGTCGAGGTTTGAGATGGGACCTTTATAATAAGGATAGTACGACGTGCCGATGATATCATAGTCGATCTCATACTTCTCGATATGCTTGAAGAAGGCCACATCGAGCGTGGGGTTGTTGGCGCACTGCTCCGTATGGATGATGATCTTGGCCTCTGGACACACCTCACGACAGGCCTTGCTGGCATTCTTCAGTACAGTTGAGAAACGATCCCAGTTGTCATCCTTATAGTCATTCCAGTCGCTGTTGGCATCCACCTTGCAGCCGCTGTCCCACAACATACCGAAAGAGATCTCATTGCCCGTTTGGATAAAGTCGGGAGTGGCTCCGGCTGCCACAAGGGCTTCCAGGCATTCCTTGGTATATTGATAGACAATCTCTTCGATGGGGAGCGTATTCTCATTGGGAGCAGGAGTCCAAGAGGTAGGTGTACCCTGTTGGCCGGGGTCTGCCCACGTGTCGCTGTAATGGAAATCGAGCATGAACTTCAGACCTGCCTCCTTGATACGCTTGCCGAAGGCCTTCACATATTCCAGATCCTGGCGAACGCCTTGGCCCTTTGCTTCGTCAGAGGCCAGACTGGGATCCACGAACAGTCGTACACGCATCGTATTCCAACCTTGTTCTTTCAGAAAAGTAAGCATGTCGCTGATGGGCTGGCCGTCCTGGTCCATGTAGTTGGCGCCATGTTCCTCATAGGTGGGTAACAGCGAGATATCGCCGCCCACGTATTTCTGGGCATCAGTTGATGTCAGGCCAAAGAGCAGGGCTGAGGCTAAAAGTAGTCTGAATCGTTTCATATTATCATTAGTGTTAGTTTATTTCTGTCTGCAAAGATAGTCGTTTTTATCCGTCTTTCCAAGAAATCAGGAAAAAATTTGAGAATTGTTTGCAGATTCCATCTGTCGTCGCCTGATCACCCTTTCTTGTGGCGATTAGCCCGCTGTTCACGGTATTTGGCCTTCTGCCGTGCAGAGCCGCTACCGTGAGCGCCAGTGATATACTGCTTCTTCTTGGCCTTGGTCTTTACCTTGCCATCGTCTTTCGGCTTGTCACCTCCACGTCCGAAGTTGATGCCGTTTTCGAGGATATGCTGAAAATCGTCCATAGTTACTTAGATAATCTAGGAAATCCTAGGCAGTCCTAGGCAATCCTAGGAAATCCTAGGCAATCCTAGTTTAATGGTGGAAAAGTCTGACGCCAGTGAACGCCATGGCGATACCGTATTTGTCACAGGTCATGATGACATGATCATCGCGCACGGAGCCACCAGCCTGGGCGATGAACTCCACACCGCTCTTGTGGGCGCGCTCGATATTGTCGCCGAAGGGGAAGAAGGCATCAGAACCAAGTGCCACCTTCGTGTTCTGGGCGATCCACGCTTTCTTCTCCTCCATCGTCAGCACCTCGGGCTGTGTCTTGAAGAACTGCTGCCAGGCACCGTCGCGGAGCACGTCGTCGTGCTCGTCCTCAGAGATATACACGTCGATGGTGTTATCGCGGTCAGCACGGCGGATACCATCCACGAAGGGCAGGTCCATCACCTTCGGATGCTGTCGCAGCCACCAGATGTCGGCCTTGTTGCCAGCCAGACGGGTACAGTGGATACGGCTCTGCTGCCCTGCGCCGATGCCGATGG
>JAFRMM010000220.1 GCA_017430675.1 Prevotella sp. | reverse complement strand
TCTTAATTCTTAATTCTTAATTTCTTCGTATCTTTGCACTCACTTTTTGTTAATAACGGGAGAATCGCGAAATTATTATGGAATCGAGGAAAACTCGCGAAGCAGATCTGGAAAGACAGCAGGTACAGAGGTTCCTGTTAGGACTAGTCATAGTACTGGCCCTTCTGCTTGTTGCCTTGGAGTGGAATAGTACCGACAGTGGTTGGGCTTTATTTGATACCGATGAGGATCTGGAGGCAGAGATGGATCTCTCACCGCTGAAGCGTGACAAGGACGAGGTGCCGATGATGCTGCCGCAGGAAAAGGTAGAAGAACTGCCTAAATCGGAACAGTTGCATCTGGTGGAGGAGGACGTGGAACTGCCGCAGGATCTGCAGGAGGATGTTATTGAGAAACTGGAGAAGCCAGAGAATCAGGATATAGAAGAACAGCCCGAGGTGGTTGATATGTACAACGAGCCGATTGATTTCCGTGTAGTGGAAGATCTTCCGCAGTTCCCGGGAGGTGCAGCGGAGTTTATGAAATGGCTGACGAGAAATCTGAAATATCCTTCCTCAGCCCAGAAGCAAAAAGTGAAGGGCAGGGTGGTGGCGCAGTTCATCGTAAACACCGACGGCACCGTTTCCGATCTGGAGTTGACGGAGCATCTGGAAGCCTCGTGCGACCGCGAGGTGCTGCGCGTTCTGAGGATGATGCCGAAATGGCAGGCGGGAATGATGGATGCCAAGCCATGCCGTACGAAGGTCTGTATTCCGATAGTGTTTAATCTCTAGGTGGACTAGGATATCCTAGGAAACCCCAGATAATCTAGAATAAAATATGTATAAGTCTGAAGAACTGTTGAAGAAGGTGAATGAGGCCCTTGATGGTCTGGTATATGACCGCAAGCCCTCCACGCTGTATGATCCTATCCGGTACGTGCTGAGCCTTGGCGGTAAGCGCGTACGTCCTGTACTGATGCTTTTGGCCTATAACCTCTACAGGGAGGATCCCGAGCGGATCATGACACAGGCCATTGCGCTGGAGACCTACCATAACTTCACACTGCTGCACGATGACCTGATGGATAATGCCGACCTGAGACGTGGTCATGAGACCGTCCACAGGAAGTGGAATCCGAATCAGGCCATCCTATCGGGTGATACCATGCTCCTGCAGGCTTTCCAGCGGATGGGAAAGTGTGAGGCCGATAAACTGCAGAAGGTGATTGGGCTCTTCACGGAGACGACTTTGGAGATTGACGAGGGACAGCAACTTGACGTGGAGTTTGAGACACGTAACGACGTGACGGAAGATGAGTATATCGAGATGATACGTCTGAAGACGAGCGTTTTGCTGGCCTGTGCCGTGAAGATCGGTGCCATCCTTGGCGGTGCCTCTGAGGAAGATCAGGAGAACCTGTATAAGTTCGGTGAACAGATTGGACTGGCTTTCCAGTTGCAGGATGACCTGCTCGACGTGTATGGTGATTCAAAGGTGTTCGGCAAGAAGATTGGCGGCGATATCACGTCGAACAAGAAGACCTATATGCTCATCAATGCCGTGAACCTCGCCAATGCCGACCAGCGCAGGGAATTGACAGACTGGATCGAGATGAAGGAGTTCGACCGTGACGAGAAGGTGAAGGCCGTGACGCGACTCTATGACGAGATAGGTATTCGTCAACTATGTGAACAGAAGATGGAATCTTGCTATGTATTGGCAAAACAGTATCTGGACAGGGTGAGTGTCAGTGAGGAGCGCAAGGCGGAACTGAAGACCTACGTTGCCGCGATGATGCACAGGCAGAGTTGAGTTCTTAATATTTGAGTCTTGAAGTTTATTGATACACATTGTCATCTGGATGGTGAAGAGTTCCGTGAGGATCTCGATGCCGTTGTAGCCCGTGCTCAAGCGGCGGGGGTAGGAGCCATCGGCGTGCCTGGTATCGACGTGAACTCATGCGAGACGGTACTGGAGGTCTGCCGCCGCTATCCCGGATATTGCTATCCGATGCTTGGTCTCCATCCCGAGGAAGTGCGCTCGGATTGGGAAGACTCACTGGGGACGGTTCT
>JAFRMM010000219.1 GCA_017430675.1 Prevotella sp. | reverse complement strand
TGATAACAATCCACGAACCATCACCGTTCCACTCAATGCTATCAGCAAGTCAATCCTTCAGAAATACAAAGACTATCCAGGACCATCACTATTCCCCTTTGGTTACCAGCAAGACTATAACGAGGATATCAAGAAGGTGTTTAAGGAAGTGGGACTGACGCGAATGGTTACTGTGCTTAATCCAACTACAAGAAAACCAGAACAACAACCGCTTTGCGATATTGTTGCAAGTCATATGGCGAGACGAACCTTTATTGGCAACCTCTACAAAAAGGTGAAAGACAAGGGAATGGTCTCAATGCTATCCGGCCACACTTCTGACAGCAAGGCTTTCGACCGCTATTGGACACCTGACGATGATATGCGTCAGAGCCTTGTTGATATGTTATTATAATTAAGGATATACTATTATAATAAGGTGTATCTGTCATTTCCGTATGGTTTTTAACATTTAAGACCATACGGAAATGTTAAATTTTAGAGAATTTGCTCAAATTCCTTTTAGTGTCATATTGTTGGGATACCTTTGCAGCCACAAATCTTAATTGTATCAAAGATGTCAAAGGATAACTTAATGCAAAAGGACGCTAACAAGGTTAGCACTTTTGAACCATACGAAGAAAGTGAGATGTTTGCTAAGCATCTCGTGTCTGTAATTGCCAAAGGGGAGCAGCACATCTCCCTGACTCTGACGGAAAAGGGCGCAATTGCCTTTGCCCGTGAACTCTCTAATTATATCCTCGCTGAGAACAGTCTTCAGATGGCTGACGAGAATGAGGATGACGATGAACTGCTAACCAAGCAGGATGTTAAAGAAAAGTTCAATGTCAGTGATACGACTCTCTGGCTTTGGGCAAAGAAGAACTACCTGGTGCCTGTCAAGATAGGTCGTAAGGTGATGTATCGCACATCAGACATTAAGCAGTTGGTGAACGGAAAAATGTAACAACAATCATGAAACAGAACATCATTTTTACTAAACTCAATGCGGATTTATTCCCATTCTTGGCCAAGTCATTACCTGGCCGAACATCACGATTCTTTGCTTTTTTGGATCTATACGAGCAACAAATCAAGGACTTCAAAGTGTTCGGACATTATGCCCTTGAGATCCCCTTTTTCGTAGCTTATCAAGATCTATCCGAACGTTGGAACTGGGACAGAAAGACAGTTATGTTATTCTTGCAATCACTCCACAAGATGGGTGTTATTGAAGTCAAAAGGGAGTACCGAAGAGTCACCGTTCGTATCCTCAACCTGGCAATTGCGCCACCTAATATTGACTCTGAAATCAATGAAGATTCCACTTAAAAAGGCTTGCCATGCTGTGGAGTAATTTTTTAGGGGCAGCCTAATACCCCAAAAGTCCATTTTTGGGAGAATAGGATGGCGAGAAATTGAGCAAGCTCTGCCATATTTAAATCCTTTAAGTTGTATGAAAGAAACGGAGGTACAGCATACACTATACCTCCAAACCAATTACTAACTATAACTAACCTAAATGTATGATGAAAACAATCTTTTTACTGAATGACTGTCGGTAGAGACTTTAAGCCTTTTAGTTCGTCCTTTGTTGCTTCGATGATGCTGATGGCATAGCCACCGCCAGGGGCTGCCGTGAGTCTGAGGGCTGACTTAGCCGTCACGATACCTTTCTTGATAACGTATGCCTGCGGATTGGTCTTGTAGTTGGCATCCTTGGCATCGGCATAGACCGTAGCGATGTACCTCTTGTCGGCATCGAGGAAGTTCAACTTGACGGTAGAGGTGTGACCGTGCTCACTGGCAGTACAACCCACGAACCAGTTGTTGGTGCCCTTGGCCTTGCGGGCTGCCACAATATAGCGACCCGGCTCTGCCTCTAAGTACTTCGAGTCATCCCAATCGACAGCCACATCCTTGATGAACTGGAAGGCATCCATGTGCTTCTCGTAGTTGTCGATCATGTCGGCAGCCATCTGGAGTGGGCTGTACAAGGTGACATAGAGTGCCAACTGACGGGCCAGCGTAGAGTTTACGTGGTTTGGATTGTTGGGATTGATCTTGTTCATATCCATCTCGAAGATACCTGGCGTGTAGTCCATCGGGCCACCCTGTAAGCGGGTGAACGGCAGGATGGTGGTGTGGAAGGGTTTGCTACCATTGGTGGCCTCATACTCGGTGCCACGGGCGGCCTCATTGCCAATCAGGTTTGGCCAGGTACGGCACAGACCTGTCGGGCGTACAGCCTCGTGGGCATTCACCATGATATGGTGCTTGGCGGCCTCCTTGATGCAATAGAGGTAGTGGTTGTTCATCCACTGACCATAGTGGTATTCACCACGGGGAATAATGTCACCCACGTAGCCGCTCTTCACGGCAGTATAACCGTATTTGTTCATCAACTGATAGGCAGCCTCCAGATGACGCTCATAGTTGCGGGTAGAGGCAGAAGTCTCGTGGTGCATCTGTAAGCGGACACCCTTGGAGTGGGCGTAGTCGTTCAGACCCTTCAGGTCGAAATCGGGATAAGGAGTCTGGAAGTCGAACACATAGTCCTTGGACTTGCCGAACCAGTCTTCCCAACCGATGTTCCAGCCCTCTACCAATACTTGGTCGAAGCCATGCTCGGCAGCGAAGTCGATGTAACGGCGCACATTGTCGTTGTTGGCACCATGCAGGCCATGGGGCGTGGTCTTCGAATAGTCGAGGTTGTCAAGTTGCACGGAAGGCAGATCGAAGGTGTAAGACCACTGGCTCTTGCCATTGATCATCTCCCACCACACACCGACATACTTCACGGGCTTAATCCAAGAAGTATCCTCAATCTTACAAGGCTCGTTGAGGTTCAGAATCAGGTTAGAGGCCAGAATGTCGCGGGCATCGTCGCTGACCATGATCGTGCGCCAAGGCGAGACACAGGGAGCCTGCAGGTAACCCTTGTCACCTTTGGCATCAGGTGTCAGCCAAGACTCAAAGACGAGATTCTTGTCATCGAGGTTCAGGTGCATACATGAATAGTCGATCAGGGCTGCTTCGTGGATGTTAATATACAGGCCATCGTCGGTCTTCATCTGAAGCGAGGTCTGCACACCCGTGTCAGAGAAAGGATGCTGAGAGGCATTCGGCGTGATAGCCTCCTTCATGTTGGCACGGATTTCTGAGAGACGGGTTTCCATATAGTCGTACTCCTGGGTGTCATAGTCACCGGGAATCCACCATGCGGTATGGTCGCCAGTCATAGCGAACTGTGTATGCTCTTCCTTGATGACGATGTAATTGAGATTGTTCGACAGCGGGAACTCATAGCGGAAGCCGAGGCCATCGTCGTAAAGGTGGAAACGGATCTTCAGGTCGCGCTGCTGAGCCTCCTGATGGAGCGTGACCAACAGTTCGTTGTAGTGATTGCGGATGTCGCGGGTCTCACCCCATACGGGTTGCCAAGTCTCATCAAAGGTACTCGTCTGCTGATTGGTCAGCGTAAAGCCGCTTTGAAGATTGGTCTGGCTGGTGCTGGCCGTGCGAGTAGCACCCTGTGCCGTGTATTCCTCGTAGGAGTTGGCTTTCAATTCCAGTCCGAGTTTGGAGGGGTTGATCACAGCCTTTCCTTTGTAAGAAAGGTCATACACTGGTTCACCCTGCTCTGTGAGCGTGAATGTCATCTGCATCTGTCCGTTGGGCGATGCCAGATTCAGTTTGTCGGCAGCGAAAGCGGCAGTGGCAGAGAGTGCCACCACTGCGCTTAATATGATTCTATTTAAAGTTCTCATAGATTCTTCAGTCCTTTAAGTTCATCCTTTGTTGCTTCTACGATACTGATGGCATAGCCACCACCGGCCACGGCCGTGAGTTTCAGCACAGACTTGGCAGTCACCACACCCTTCTTAATGGTATATGCCT
>JAFRMM010000218.1 GCA_017430675.1 Prevotella sp. | reverse complement strand
TCGGTGACGGGAACATGGTAGGTCTCCTCGGCCGTACCCTTGATCATGACGGGCACGCCGGCGGGCACGTCCTTCACGCGGGTCATCCAGATGGTGCCTTCGGTCTTGTCGAAGCCCGTGGCAATGAAGGCCTTCACCTCGTCGGAGTAACTGAAGTCAAGTCCCATGTCACCACAGAACGTGGTCTTGCCGTTCTTGCCGATGGTGATGTCACAGGTCTCGCCCGTCTCAATGGATACGGTGTATGTCACCGTGACGGGAGCCGTACGGTAGTCCGTCTCGGCACCGCTGACGCTGATGGTTGCCGTACCGGCACCGATGATGGAGAGTGCGCCCGTCTCGGCATCCACCATCACCACGCTCTCGTCACTCGACGTCCACGTCAGTTTGCCGTCGTATTTGTCGGAGCGGCTTACCTCAGGGGGTGTCAGCGTACCATCCACCTTGCCCTTCAGGGTCTCCGTCGAGGAGAGTTTGATCCACGAGGGCAGTTTCTCCACCTTCGTCACGTTCAGGAGAACGGGCAGGTTGTTGTCCTTCGAATGGCCTTCTACCCAAGCGTAAGGCCACTTGGTCTCGTATTCGTAGGTGGTATTCTGTCCGACGAGTGCATCGGCGTTCGCGCCGTCGTTGGAGAAGACAAAGTATGTCTTGCCGTCGATGGTTGACCAGGCGGGAGTGACGCTCTTGCCGCCGGCCTTCAGGTTCAGCACACGCTCCACGTCGAAACGCTCGTGTACGAGCAGGCCGACCTCCGAAGGTGACAGTTTGTAGGCCACGGTGCTGGGCTGCTGGTTGTCAATGCTCAGATAGTTTGCCTCCACACCATTGTTCTTCACGCCCGACAGGTCAAGCCACATCAGGCGGTTGTTCTCGGCATAGATAGAGGTAAAGTTAGGACAGTCGTCGATGAGCAGCGTCTGCAGGCGGTTGTCGCTGCAGTCTAAGCCACCGATGGCGGGCAGTTTCTTCAGCGTCAGCGTGCCTAAGTCGTTGTCGTGGCCCTCGATGCTGCCCAACTGCGGCAAATCCTCCACGAGCATGCTGGTGATGTCGCTCTCATACACGAGGATATTAAGCATCTCTGGCAGGCTCTTGAAGGTGAGCGACTTGATGGTACAGTTCTTGATGTCGATGTTCATCAGTTTCGGGCAGTTCGGCATGACGAGCGAATTGAATTGATACTTGTCCTCTCCACCTTCCACTGTGATGTTCTGGATCGTCGTGTGGTTGGTGAAATCGACATCGGTGATGCCAGTGTTGCCTGTTAGTATGAACGTGTTCAATTTCGGGAACTCCATAGGGTCGAAGGTCTTGATGAGCGGTGCGTTGTACAGGGCGAAACTCTTGAGGCTACCAGGCAGTTTCAGCGTTGATAGACTGACAGGATTATCACCTGCCAAGAAATCCTCCAGATTGGTACACTTCGTTGCATCTACTGTTGTCAGAATGCCGACCTGATCCTGGAATTCCAGTTGGAGCAGATTGGGCAGCGTGTAGTCGAACGTCGTAAGCCCTGGCTCGTCAGGATAGTTGATGATGACCAGACGGTAGATGGATGTCAGCAGTTCGATGCCTTTCAGGTTGCTGACATTCCAGTAGTTGTGTTGTCCGCCGTTGGTCTCCATTTCCTCATCGCTGATGATGCCGTCGCCATCGGAGTCAAAATAGTCGGCCACCTCTGCGCGGAAGTTCTCGTCGGGGAAGTTCGTGGCGTTAATCACCACGTCGGCCTTTGCACCTGTCAGGGCGAGGGCCATCGCTACTAAAGTAAATAGTCTTTTCATACGCTTTCTGTTATTTTATTTTTTACCTTTTTACTTTTTTACCCTTTTTACTTTCTTTTCGGCTGCAAAGATACAGCATCTTTTTCACCCATGCAATTCCCCATTTGGGGGTATTTTGTCCCCCAAATGGGGGTTTGTCTATGGAAAAGACATAAAAAAGGATAGTCTTTTGGCGTGTTATTGTGTAAAATGTGTTATCTTTGCAACTGTTATGAGATTCAGACCCCACCCCTGGCCCCTCCCCTTGATGGGAGGGGAGTGGTTGCGCACAGCGATGGCAGCCTGTTTTGTCTTTTGCTTTCTGACAGCGACAGCCTACAACGACTATCGCAACGCCCGCGTCGATTCCCTGGAGGCGGCGCTGAAGAGCGATAACCCGCCAAAGGGCGACGACCTGTTGCGTGCCTACGACGAACTGATGCGCGGCTACTTGCCCTTCGACAGCATCAAGGCACTCGACTACGGACGCAAGGCAATGGCCCTGAGTTATGAGCGCAACGGACTGAACGTGCGCCAGAACGTGCTGCGCCGCTTTGCACTATTGCACTATGGCCGTGAGGAGTTCGACGAGGCCATCCGTATCTACCAGCAGGCACTGGCTGTCGTAGATACGATGGCAACGCTGAAACGCTATACGCAGAAGGACATCGATGACAGCCGTTCTACCATCTACGGCAACCTTGGCAACGTCTATAACCTGCAGGACAAGCACCATTTAGCCATCCACTACTACCAGTTGGCACTGCCTATCTTCGAGCAGTACAACTGGTTGGAGAGCCAAGCCATCCTCTACTATAACATCGGTGAACTCTACCATACGATGGGCAATAATGGCGAGGCGCTACGCAACTATCTGTTAGGCTTGGAGAAAGGCGTGGCATCTAAAGACTCCATGATGATGGCGATGCCACGCAAAGGACTCACCCGCCTCTATATCCAACAGGGTGACTACGCGAAAGCCCGTGAAACGGCCAACCTGTGCTACGCCTACTACCACGCCCACCGCGACGAGGCCATGTGGGACTATGCCGTTGTGCTGGCATCGATGGTGCGACTGAACCTGATGGACGGTCACCAGGACCTCGCTGCCGCCAAGACCTACGCCAAGGAAGCCCTCGCACTGGCCAGCGACTTAGACTTTGAAGAGCAGAGCGACATCTATGCCGCCGCCACCGAACTGGCAATCGCCGAACGCCAGTGGCAGCAGGCCCTCGCCTACGGTCTGCGCAGCATACACCCCGACTCATTGGCTACCAGTGCCGACGTGGGCTGCTACCAACTGCTGGCACAGATCTACACGGAGTTAGGACAGAAGGAGAAGACCCGCGAGTATATCTCCAAGATGTACAACACCATGACCCGTTACGCCACCGACCACTACCAGAGCGGACTCTCGCAGATGGAGGTGCTCTATGAGACGGAAAAGAAGGAGGCCCAGATTGCTGCCCTCGACAATGAGCGCGGACTCTACCGCTGGCTTTTGGCCGCCGCCATCGGACTGATCGTCTTGCTGGTGCTGCTCTTCTGTCTGTGGTGGCGCAGTGTCCGACTGAAGAGGAAGCACGCCTTGGTGAATGCCAAACTGGAAGGTGAACTGGCAGAACGCGTCCGGCTGTCGCGCGACCTGCACGACCGTTTGGGCGGGTTGCTCACCGCCGTCAAACTCTCCCTGCCTACCGACTCGCCCGCCGTCCCTCTGACCGACGAGGCCATCACCGAGATGCGTAATGTGTCGCATCACCTACTGCCCGAATCCCTACGCCGCAACGGTCTGCGCACCGCCCTGCGTGACTACTGCCAGACACAGCGGAAAGTCACCTTCTCGTTCGTGGGCGATGAGCAGTACATCCGCCACGCGGAGACCATCTATTGCACGGTCTATGAGTTGGTGAACAACGCCATCAAGAGTGCTCAGGCGCAGCATATCCGTGTCCAGTTGATCGCAGAGAAAGACTATACTGCCGTGAACGTCAGCGACGATGGCAACTGGATTCAGACCCCACCCCTTACCCCTCCCCTTGATGGGAGGGAAGTGGCTGCGCCTAAGGGCATGGGTCTGCAGAACATCCGCGATCGTGTGAAAGCGCTGCACGGTAAGATGGACATCAATGCCCGACCCGGCGAAGGAACAGAAATCAACATAGAACTTAGGAACGATGATTAGTGTGATGATAGCCGACGACCATCAGGTCGTTGCCGAGGGGCTGGCCCGTCTTATTGACAACAGCAAGGAAGCCAAGACGGTAACCATAACGGGGAGGGTGGATGAGACAACAGAACAACTGAGCCGACTGAAGCCCCAGATCCTTTTGCTTGACGTGGCCCTGCCCGACAGCGACGGCATCGATGCCATCCCCGCGCTGCTCAATGCCAGTCCTACTACCCGTATCATCGTGCTCACCATGTATGCCGAGTCCGCCGTCGTTCAGCGGGCGCTCGCCGCCCATGCCAACGGCTATCTGTTCAAGTCGGTGAGCCCTGAGGAACTCATCACGGCCATCCGCACCGTAGCCAAGGGCGATACCTATATCTGCGAAGAGGCACGGTGGATACTCAGTGCGCAGACAGAGATTCCTCCCACACTAACTGCCCGTGAGCGCGAGATACTGCGTCTCATCGTGCAGGGCAAGACGATGAAAGAGATAGCCAACGAACTCTGCTTAGGATTCGAGACTGTTCACAGTTACACCAAATACCTCCGCGTGAAACTCAACTGCTCCAATACGGCCTCGCTGGTACGCACCGCATTGGAGCAGCATCTGGTGTAGATAGTCAAAGAGGGAATTACTTTTTGGGGCAAATCATTTGGCACGAGGCGAAAAAATGAGTAACTTTGCACCGAAAATGAATCAGCGAGACCGTCAAATCCTGCAGATTGCCCTGCCAAGCATCGTGTCGAACATCACTGTACCACTGTTAGGGATGATCGACGTGGCTATCGTGGGGCACATGGGCAGTCCCGTCTATATCGGGGCGGTGGCCGTGGGATCGATGATCTTTAACCTTGTGTATTGGCTCTTCGGATTTCTGCGCATGGGGTCGAGTGGACTGACGGCACAGGCACTGGGACAAAGGAGTCTGACGGAGGTGGCTCGCCTTCTAATCCGTTCTCTGGCAGTGGCGGTGGGCATTGCCCTCTTATTGGTCGTCTGCCAGGAGCCGTTGCGCTGGCTAATGTTCTGGTTGATAGGTCCGACCCCCGACGTGGCACCCTTCGCTACCACCTACTTCTATATCGTCATCTGGGGTGCTCCGGCCATGTTAGGGCTTTATAGTCTCTCCGGCTGGTACATCGGTATGCAGAACACACGCATCCCCATGTTCATCAGTATCATGCAGAACATAGTGAACATCCTCGCCAGTCTGACGCTTGTCTATGGCTTCGGTATGAAGATCGAGGGTGTGGCCTTGGGAACGGTCATAGCCCAATATGCCGGTTTCATCGTGGCTTTGGGGCTGCTGGTACGCTATTATGGTCGTCTGCGCCGTCACCTGATTATGAAGGGGACGTTCGTCCGCGAGGCGATGGGACGGTTCTTCAACGTGAACCGCGACATCTTCCTGCGCACGCTTTGTCTGGTGGCGGTGAATCTCTTTTTCACCTCGGCGGGTGCCCGCAGTGGGGCCGTCATCCTTTCCGTCAACACAGTGCTGATGCAACTCTACCTGTTCTTCTCCTATTTCATGGATGGCTTCGCCTACGCTGGAGAGGCACTGTGCGGCAAAACCTACGGTGCCAAGAATGGGGAGGCCTTCAGGGAAACGCTTCGTCACCTGTTCTTCTGGGCAACAGGTGTCACCATATTATATACGCTGGTCTATGTCTTTGGCGGCTCATGGATCGTCAGTATCCTGACGGATGAGGCACAGGTGCTTACGGTCTCCCACGATTATCTTTGGTGGGTGTGGCTCATCCCTGCTGCCGGTGCGGGCGCCTTTATATGGGACGGTGTGTTTATCGGCCTAACAGCCACGAGGGGGATGCTGGTGTCGTCGTTCGTCTCGGCCCTGCTGTTCTTCGGCATCTATGAGACCGCGCAGAGGAGTATGGGAAACCACGGATTATGGCTGGCAATGATCGTCTATCTGGCCATGCGTGGCATCATCCAGACAGGTTGGTACAAGACAAGATTAGCCAAACGGATTTGAATAGAACGAAAAATAGATATAAGATGGAGAATATCAATGTTTGGGGCTACCTGAAAGAATATGCCGAGACCAAGGAGGAACTCCTGAAGGCTGTGACGGAGGTTTTTGAGTCGGGTACGCTGATCCTCGGTCAGAAAGGCCGGGATTTCGAACAGGCCTACAGTGACTATATCGGTGTAAAGTATGGCGTGGGCTGTGACAACGGCACCAATGCCATCACCCTCGCCCTCCGTGCCTTGGGAATAGGCGAAGGCGACGAGGTAATCACCGTATCGAACACGGCCATCCCCACGGTGTCGGCCATCGTCAGTGCAGGAGCCACACCCGTGTTCGTGGATATCAATCCCGAAACCTACCTGATGGACATGACGAAGGTGGAGGTAGCCATCACACCGAGGACGAAGGCCATCCTACCTGTCCACCTCTATGGCCAGTGTGTCGATATGGATCCTTTGCTCAACATCGCCCAGAAACACCAAATCTACGTGATCGAGGACTGTGCCCAGGCGCATGGTGCCGAATACAAAGGCAGGAAGGCCGGGAGCATGGGCGACATCTCCACCACCTCCTTCTACCCCACAAAGATCCTCGGTGCATACGGCGACGGCGGTATGGTGAACACCAACGATGAAAAAATGGCCGAACGTCTCCGCCGGTTGCGCTTCTATGGGACCGAGAAAATCTATTACGCCACCGAACACGGCTACAACTCCCGTCTGGATGAGATCCAGGCTGCCATCCTGTTGACCAAACTGCCGAAGATCGAACAGTATATCACTCGTCGCCGGGAGATCGCCGCCCTCTATCGGAAAGGACTGGCAGACAGCGGTCTCATCCTTCCCAAAGAAGCATCCTACGGTCGCCACGCCTATTATCTCCACGTGGTACGCCACCCCCGTCGCGATGAAATCATCGAGAAACTATGCGAGCACCATATCCACGTGAACATCAGTTACCCCTGGCCCATCCACACGATGAAAGCCTACCAATATCTTGGATGGAAAGAGGGTGACCTGCCAGAAACAGAGGCAGCCGCCAAGGAAATCTTCTCCTTGCCGATGTACCCTTCCCTGACAAACGAGGAAGTAGAGCACGTCGTCAAGAGCGTACTGTCAGTGGTCAGAGATCGCGGGTGAGCATGGCACGGTAGTCAACGGGGGTCATGCCAAGTGCATCCTGGAAACGACGCTGTAGGGTGCGCACACTTGTAAAGCCAGAATCCAAAGCAATAGAGGCGATGCTATAGTTAGGATACTCGCGCAACAGTCGTAGGGCATTGAGCAACCGCAGGTTGTCAATATAGGCCTCTGGGGTGCGGTAGATGGTCTGGTGACGGAAGAGCCGGATCAGTCGCTCCTGACTGACACCAAGCAACTGGGCCATGGCGGGAGTATCGAAATCAGGCTTCAGATGAGGACAGTCTGCCTCAATGCGCAGTTCAATGAGAGCCATCAACTGGGAGTCGTCCTTCAGGTCGGCATTACGCTGTCGTTCGATATTGCCGGCGAGCAGTTCACGGGCGACGCTGGTGCGACGACGCAGTTCGGTATCCTCCTCCAGACGTTCGGAGAGGTCGAGGTTACGACCGATAAGACGTATCATCTCGTCTTTCAGGCGGGCAACCTCCTGACGGAGAGCGTCACACTCGGCTTTTAAGTTATCTATTTCTTTTTGTGTCATATTGTGATCATTTATTCTTTTGCAAAAATAGGGAAAAAGGATGAGACGGCCAAATTTTTCAATAAGATTAATACATTTTTCAGATATAAGTTGTAACTTTGCGCCCGAATTGATCAACACCCGCTCGTATGAGATACATCTATCTGTTTGTCTTGCCGTTGTTCATGGCATGTTCGACTGTTGCCCAACAGCCGATGGATGTCGTCATACTCGGCGACTCGAACACCTGGATCGGCGGTGACGACTGCGACCAGCCACGGGGGTGGAACAAATGGTTCAACGACACTTTCCAACCCGCCACATGCAAGAGTTATGCGCGGAGCGGTGCCACATGGACAAACACCACCGAGACCCGCAGGAATACAGAGGAGAACATCGGAGTGTTGGGAAACGACAACGTCATCTTCAAC
Organism: Prevotella sp.; assembly: GCA_017430675.1. The sequence continues at coordinate 15,537 of JAFRMM010000218.1, read as the reverse complement.
CAGATCTGCCGACTGGAAGAGGCAATAAGTGGCGGACAACAGGCCTCACCACGTTTGATACTCATCATGGCGGGTACCAACGACGCGTGGTTCACGAAAGCCAGACCCCGGGCACTTAGCATGACCGCTGAAGAGGCTTTCATTGCCGATACTATCACCGACAGGCCCGTGTGGCAGGTGCTCACCCTGGCAGAATCCGTACGTTACGGCTGTGAACTGCTAAGGACTGCCTGGCCCGAGGCACGTATCATCCTCCTGACACCATTACAGTCGGTGGCCGCAGGAACAGCCAACATCACCAAAGCAGGAGACATCATCGAGGATTGTGGGCGACAGATGGGACTCAGCGTGATCCGCTTAGACCAGAACGGCGGCATTGATGCCAAGCAAGAGAAACAACAGTACCGTCTCACGACCGACGGCACTCATACCTCTGAGTTGGGTGCCCGTCAAGTAGGAACATTCATCGCACAGCAGATTGCTGCCTTGTTACAAATATAAACCACACAAACCGTCATGGTATTCTCAGACCTGTTCTTCCTCTTCGTCTTCCTGCCAGCCTTCGGCCTTACTTATCTGGCAGCGACATGGCTGGATCACCAGTTGTCACTCGGAGCGGAGCAGAAGAGTCATACGGCGCAGAATACCGTCTTGGTGCTGTTCTCCCTGATCTTCTACGCCTGGGGTGAACCTGTCTATGTGTTCCTCATGCTCTTCTGCGTACTGGTGAACTACCTGGCAGGACTGGGAATCGACCATCTGTCGGGGTTCTCCCGCCGATGGGCGCTCATCGCCGGACTGACGGGAAACATCCTCATCCTTAGTACTTTCAAATACCTGGGTTTCTTCGCCCAACAACTGACGGCTATCGGCATCCCAGTGGCAGACCCGAAGATCTCCCTGCCGATAGGTATCAGTTTCTATACGTTCCAATCCATTTCCTACCTCATCGACGTGTATCGTCGGGAGGCCCCCGTGCAACGGCGCTTCGGCAATCTGCTGCTTTATATCTCCATGTTCCCGCAGTTGATCGCAGGTCCTATCGTGCGCTACAATACCGTGGCACAGGAGATCAGTAACCGCCGTGTCACCTCACGTGACCTGGCCGACGGGGTTTACCGTTTTATGATCGGTCTTGGCAAGAAGGTAATCCTCGCCAACCAACTGTCAGAGATCTCCGACCAGTTCCTCGCCGGCGGTCTGCAGAATCTGACAACCACAGGAGCCTGGGTAGGTATCGTCGCCTTCACCCTGCAGATATACTTCGATTTCTCAGGATACAGCGACATGGCCATCGGACTCGGCCGTTGTTTAGGTTTCCATTTCAACGAGAACTTCCGGCACCCCTATTGCTGCAACTCCATCACCGACTTCTGGCGGCGCTGGCATATCTCCCTCGGCAGTTTCTTCCGCGACTACGTCTATATCCCCATGGGCGGTAACCGCCGGCACCAGGCCCTGAACATCCTTGTGGTGTGGTTCCTCACGGGTATGTGGCACGGCGCATCGTGGAACTTCATCATCTGGGGTGTCTATTTCGGCCTCATCGTCACCATAGAGAAATATACGCTTTTGCGCGTACAGAAATATATCCCCTCCCCGCTGCTCCATCTCTATAGTTTGCTGCTGGTGGTCATCGGCTGGGGCATCTTCTATTTCGACGACAGTAGTAGGATGGTACAGTTCTTCGAGACGGCCTTCGGCCAGACGAGCACCTTCCACGACTTCGTGACCATCAGTGCCCTGACGGATAACTGCTGGCTATGGGTGGTCTGTCTGCTGTTCTGTATGCCACTGCGTAGTGGTGCGGAAAACCTCCTGCAACGATGGACACGAGACGGCAGTCTTGTGCGCGGGTCACTCCTGTTAATTGTACGTCTCTCGGTATCCGTCATACTGCTTGTGCTCAGTGTGGCCCTACTGGTGGGCGCCACGAACAACGCGTTTATCTATACCCGGTTCTAAAAGAAACAAAGTATGAAACGATATATACCGACCATTCTCCTGTTGCTCTCCGTCAGTCTGCTGATGACGGCCCAGCCCGTACGTCGTGTACGCAGTGGCATCATCCTCGTGGATACGGGGAAGACCGTCCGCGCCATCGAACCCTATAAGGCCAACTACGAGAATGGTGCAGCCTATGCCGCCATCGTGAACAAATACAAGCGCACCTTCCCCGATGCGAACGTCTATTGCATGATCATCCCCAATGCTGTGGCTTTCTACTGCCCGGATACGGCAAAGACATGGACAGATGCCGAACTCCCTGCCATCAGGAATATCCTCTCTGGTCTCTCTGCTGATGTCAGACCCGTGGATATCTTCGAAACATTACAGGCTCATGTGGAGGAACCTATTTATTCCCGGACGGACCACCACTGGGCACCCCTCGGCGCCTATTATGCCGCCCAGAGATTCGCCGAGGTGGCCGATGTAGATTTTAAAGACCTGTCGGAATATGAACCGCGCGTCATCCATGACTACGTGGGTAGTATGTGGACCTTCTCCGGCGACAAGGCCGTCAAGGATGCTCCAGAGGAATTCGTCTATTACATACCACGCGACAGCAGTTTCTCCGCTACCCGTATTACTTATAAAAAGGTGTCGAAGCGTGTGGGGCGCAAAAGAAGGCGCAGAACCATCAGTTGGCTCACCGCCAGTGAACCGGAATCCTTCAGTTTCTTCCGCAACTACGAGGACGGCAACAGTGCCGCCTATTGCGTGTTCATGGGCGGTGACTTGAATACCACCAGTGTCGTCACCCAGACGAAGAACAACCGTCATCTGCTCATCCTCAAGGACAGTTATGGCAACGCCCTGCCCTCGAACCTCTTCTCATCCTTCGAGGAGATCCACGTCGTGGATTGTCGCTATTTCCTGCAGAACATGGTCGAGTTCGTGAAGGCTCATGCCATCACGGACATCCTCTTTGCCAATAACCTGATCCACGCCTCGGCTCCGAAGACCGTACAGGCCTACGAACGTTACCTCACCCAGAAACGAACGACCACCCATGAGATTCAGTAAAGCCTATATCCTGCTCTTCGGTCTGCTGTTCGCAGCCTTCGCGGTGGTGTTCAACACCTTCCCGCGCAGTACCTTCTCTGAGTTGGAGAAGCGCGAACTGACCGTATTCCCTGAGTTTACGCCAGAGAAACTCTTCGACGGCTCGTTCACCAGTGAGGTGTCGTCGTGGTTCAGCGACAGCGAGCCGTTCCGCGACCGTTTCATGTGGCTCAGCATGCAGGTGAAGGATCTCATCCGCCTGAACACCGGCGAGGAGCATATCACCTTCCACGCCGCTGAACCAGACACCTCAGATGACCCAGCAGACCTAGATAACCTAGAAGACCTAGGAGATCTAGAAAATCCAGCCTCTCAAGACTCTACTTACAACTACGAAAACCATGTCACCGCCGACGAGAATGCCAAGATCGCCAATGCCGGCATTATCATCGTAGGCTCGGGGGAGAACGTACGTGCCCTGATGGCCTACGGCGGATCCGGCAAAGGTTGCACGGGCTACGCCGAAGCCGCCAACAAATACAAGGAGACCTTCCCCCATGTGAATGTCTATTGCATGGTGATCCCCACCTCTGTGGAATACTACTGTCCGGATAAGATGCGCAAGCGCAGCAACCCACAACGTCCCACCATTGACAATGTGATCCGCCACCTCTCGCTCGACGTGAAGCCTGTGGATATCTACGAGACACTGGGTGAACATGCTTCCGAGGACATCTATCTGCGTACCGATCACCACTGGGCACCCCTCGGTGCCTACTATGCCGCCCAGAAGTTCGCACAGGTCGCTGGCGTACCCTTCCGCGACCTGTCGAGTTACGACCGTAAGGTGGTACATGGCTATGTCGGCAGCATGTACGGCTACTCGAAGGACATCTCCGTCAAGGAAGCCCCCGAGGACTTCGTCTATTACGTGCCGCGCGACGTCACCTACACGACAACCTACATCGACTACACCATCGACAAGGACTATCATGTCATCGGCATGGGACGACCCTACAAGAGCATCTTCTTCTATAAGTTCAAGGACGGCAGCGGTGGCGCCTATTGTACGTTCATGGGCAGCGACACCCGCATCACCCACGTACAAACCTCCACTCGTAACGGACGACGGTTGCTCATCCTCAAGGACAGTTTCGGAAATGCTCTGCCAGGCTATCTCTTCTATTCCTTTGAGGACATCCACGTCATCGACTCACGCTACTTCACAAAGAACATGGTGGATTACGTCAATGGGAACGGAATCACGGACATCCTCTTCGCCAACAACATCTTCAAGGCCTACTCCAGATACACCTATTCCAATTATGTGAGGTTCCTGACCCAGAGTAACGGTATCCAGAAACCCGTCAATCATACGACCGACAGCAGTGCCCGCAAGAAGCCTGCTGTCCTTGACAGTATTCCAGCCACGACGTCTCCTGTAACACCTGTCACACCTACAGGCTCCACGTCAAATTAGTTCTATTTCTTCTTGAAGATATCCTTCCACTTCACCTTGACCTTGGGCTTGACCTTGATGTTGCTCATCTTGTCGATATCGGTGAAGGAGAAGTCGCAAGCCCAGTCCAGGCCCTTGTTCTGCTGACTGATATTGCCCTCCACCTGGGCACCGCTACTCTTGATATCCACCAGCAGGTTCTTCACTTTGATTTTCTTGTAACTGGCTTCATAGACCGTAGCCTTCACAGTGCCGATGGGCATCTTACCGCCATATTGTTTGCGCATCTGGGCTGTACGCTGCTTGTGGATATCGATCTTGAATCTGCCATTCAAGCCCACATCGCCGATCTCTGGCATCTTCAGCACCTTACCTAACTGGATAGCCTTCGTTTCCGCATTGCCTTCCACGTATTTGGTGTTTTCATCGAGGGCGAAGTTAAAGTTCAGACGACCAACTGCCGTACTAAGCACACCTTTGAATTCCTCACGACGGTAGGGGATATGGACATCACCCACAAAACTGATGTCACCCAAGGCCTCCAGTTGTTTCATCATCATCTTCTTCACGGGGAACTGCTGGATAATCTCCTGCTTCACCGTACCTTTGGCCGTCATCTTATTCACGTGGAAGTGAACATCCAACTCTTCCTTCTTATTCAGATGATCGATACCACCCACGGCATCAATCTTCAGACGATTGTCTGGGGTATGCACCTCAATATCCTTGAACACGAGCGTCGTGTCCGTACCACTGAACAGCACACTCAGTTCCAGTGGCATTGTGAAGTCTTTCAGGATGGGAGCAAAGGGCCGCGAGATGTCCTTCAGCAGCGTCTTTCCTTTGATGAGGGAGGTCTGGAACGAGAACTTGCGTCCCTCTTTCTTGCTGGGCAGCACGATGGTGGCACTATCAAACTGCAGCACGGTGTTCTCCTGCTGCACGACGATATTCTGCAGTCTGGCCCGCTGTTTCGTGGCTCCCACCGTGAAGTGCAGGTCTTTCACGTTGAAGCCCGTCAGGGTATCCTTCGCCACGAACTGTGTCAGCGTGGCGTTCAAGGTGTCTTTTCCAATATAGTTAATGGTCAGTTTCAGGTCGGCAGTCACGTCAAGGTGTCCCACGTCAAACCACCCACGGTTAGGCTTACCCGTATTCTTGCGAGGCTTATGGTTGTCAAGGGCAAAGTGCATACTACCTATCTCCACGCCATGCTTTCCCTGATCTTCCTTATAGTTGATATTGCCGAGGTTGAACTTGGCCGTCTGCGGGCCTTTCTTCGTCTGCAGTTCCCACTGGCCCTGCAAACCCCTGAGTTTACCCGAAGCCTTGCCGAGCCACCCGCCGTTGTCATAGTCCACCTCGTCCAGTTTTATCTTGTTCTCATTATACTGTAAGTCTATCCTCGCCAGTTTCACGTGATGGATATCCAGTTCGAGGGGTTCTTTTTTCTTTCCCTCCTCTGCGGGTTCTTTCTTCGGTTTCGGCTTGTCACTCTTGAAGGCATCCAGGATGAACTGATAGTTGGCGGGCCCATCCTCAGGCTTATAGAGCCGTGCCTTCACGCCCTCGATATCAGCCTTGGAGACTACAAGTTTGTTCGTCAGCAACTTCCAGATATTCACACTGACCGACAAGCGCTCCAGCAGCAGCATCTTCCGATGCTCCTGGTCTTCTACCTCCAACCCCTTCAGGTTGACATCCTGCGTGAAGACGTTCACGCTCACGTCATCAATGCTCACCTTCGTCTGCAACTTCTCTTCAAGTTGTTCCGTTGCATAACTGATGAGTTTGTTCTGTATGGTATGGGAATTCAGCAGCAAGGCTGCAACCACTAATAACAACAGGATGACACCCACGATGCCACCAAGGATCTTCAGCGTCAGAGAGACTTTCTTATTCACGGCAAATCAGTTTTTAGTTCTTATTCCGATTGCAAAATTAAGCATTTTTTCGCTAACTCCTTCATTTTCTTCCAAAAATGTAGTACCTTTGCCGACAAAAAGACGGAAATGGACGAAACAACCTGTGTCAGACTGCTCGAAGAGCATGGTATCAAGCCCACCGCAAACCGCATCGTGGTGGTGAGGGAACTGGCCTCCTCCATGCTGCCGCAGTCGCTGGCGGAACTGGAGCGCAGGATAGCGACCATCGACAAGTCGAATGTGTTCCGTGCCCTCACCCTGTTCCGCGAGCATCATCTGGTACATGCCATTGAGGGCAGCAGCGACGGCACGAAGTACGAACTCTGCCACAGCCACAGCCATGACCATGACGACGACCAGCACCCCCATTTCTTCTGTGAGGTCTGCCAGCAGACCTACTGCCTGGAGGGAATGGAACTGCCAGAGATCACACTGCCGCCAGGCTTTGAGTTGCATGCCGCCAACTATATGTTAAAAGGAATATGCCCGCACTGCCACCGTTCCGAGTAATCGCCTTCGATGCCGACGACACCCTCTGGGACTGCCAGTCGCACTTCGAGGCCGTAGAGAATCACCTCTACCGTCTCATTGCACCCTACTGCGAGAACCCCGCCCGAGAACTGTTCCAGACGGAGAGCGGCAACATGGCCGATCTCGGCTATGGTTGCAAGGCCTTCACCATCTCCATCATCGAGACGGCCCTCCGCGTGGGGGGCGACCATCTGTCGGCAGAAGAACTCGCCGACCTGCTCAGCCACAGCAAGTCACTGCTCCATCTGCCTGCCACCCCGTTGCCAGAGGTCGAGGAGACCCTGCAACGCCTCCAGGCCTATCCCTACCGCCTCGTCGTCTTCACCAAGGGCGAGTTGCAGGATCAGGAGAACAAACTACAGCGCAGCGGCCTCGTCAAATATTTCTCACACGTGGAGATTACGTCGAACAAGACGGAGGTGGAGTTCCAGCAACTCTGCGAGCACTTAGGCATCCTGCCCTGTGAACTGCTCATGGTGGGCAACTCCCTGAAGAGCGACATCGCCCCCGCCCTCACCATCGGCGCCTCCGCCATCCATATCCCCTTCCACGTCACGTGGCAGTTAGAGCACTCTGAGGACATCGAGCACGAACGGCTCTTCAAAATCTCCCATTTCAACGAGATCCTATCCATTCTAAACTACCAAACAGCATGAAATATATCTTTGAAACCCGCATGGAGGTGCGCGACTATGAGTGCGACATCGAGGGCATCGTGAATAATGCCAACTACCTGCACTACGCCGAGCACACCCGTCATCTTTTCCTCCGCAGCCTGGGCGTCAGTTTCGCTGCTCTCCACGAACAGGGCATCGATGCCGTTGTCCACAGCATGAAACTCCAGTACAAGGTTCCCCTGCGCTGCGACGATGAGTTCATCTCCCGCCTCAACCTCAAGAAAGACGGTATCAAGTATCTGTTCTACCAGGACATCTACCGTGCCAGCGACGAACAACTTTGCTTCCGTGCCACCGTGGAACTCGTCTGCCTCGTCAACGGCCAACTCGCCAACTCCCCTGAATACGACGAGGCCTTCAAGGCGTATATTAATCATGAGGAGTAGGTCAATATTTGTTCTTTTGTGCCTGTGCCTCCTGTGGCTGATGGCCAGTTGTGGGGGCAATGGTGAGCAGATGCGCCAGCAGTTGGAGGTGCTGGAGCAGCAGAATCGCAGTGGTGAGCAGATGCTCAATGACTCGCTGGCCGAGTCCTTAGTGGATTACTTCGACCGCCACGGCGATGCCAACGAGCGGATGCGCGCCAGATATATCCTCGGGCGTACCTATTATTGTATGGGGGAACTCCCCCGCGCCCTCGAAACCTACTACGAGGCCGCCGACTGTGCCGACACCTTGTCTGCTAATTGCGACTATAAGGTGTTATGTAGAGTATATGGACAAAGTTCTGCTATCTTTTATGACCAAGTTCAACCTCGCAGTCTGTTGGATATATTGAGAAAGGCTAGATATTATGCTATAAAGGCAAATGATACTTTAGCGGCAATCGAATATTATTCGCAATTGGCAGGGGCTTACGAATTATTGTCTCTTTTAGATTCCGGAATTTATGTTACGGATAGCGCATCTCGAATGTTCGAAAAGATTCATAGATATGATCGTGCTTCTCAAGTGCGTGGTAACGTCATCTCATCTCTTGTTAAATCAGGTGATCTGAGAAAGGCCAAAAACTATATTGATAATTTTGAAGAATATTCTGGATTTATAGATAATAATGGGGATATACAACAAGGACGTGAAGTGTATTATTATGCAAAAGGAGAATATTATCTTGCAATCAACAAAATTGATTCTGCAGAATTTATATTTAGAAAGGAATTATTGGATGGCAAAGATATAAATAACCAAATAGCAGGATGCAAGGGCCTACAAAATGTATATGAGCGAAAAGGTATATCTGATTCTATTGCCAAATATGCTAATTTGGGTTATATTCTGAACGATTCGGCCTATTCTATATCCGAAATGCAAAACATTCAGAGGTTTCAAGCCTCCTATAATTATAATCACCATAAAATTCTGGCAGAACAGAATGAACTAAGGGCAGAACGTTCAATTAAGTGGCTTGTAATCATAGTAGCTTTATTTGTAATTCTTGCATTGATTATTTTGTTCTTGTTTCATAAATATAAGACAGACAAAGAAAGGGAACTTTCTGATTATCGTCTGAATCAGTCAAGGTTGGAAGAAACTCAGTCGGAATTGCTGGAACTTCGTGAGAGAAATCAGGATACCACCATGTTGATTGATAAAAAAACGGAGGAGATAAAGGAACTACGATCTAAAATTGAAGATTACCAGAGTCGCCAGAATAGTTTTGACGTTGCCACTTTAGAAGATAGGATAGATAACGCAACGATTGTAAAAGACTTAAATGATTTATTAAAGTTAAATCCTATACAGTCTGCTACCCAATATCAGTTGAGGGAAGTAAAGAAATTTATAAATGAGCAGATTCCTTGTTTTTACGAATATCTTAATGCTTCGAAAGTGTTACGGCCAGTCGAGTATGAGGTTTGTGTCTTGACGCGTTGTCACTTCAAGCCTGCCTCTATTGGTAAACTATTAGACAGAAATGACGGTTACATCGCAAATCTCAGAAAGGGGATACTGCTGAAAGTATATGGTATAAAGGGGGTTCCAAAGGATTTGGACGAGCGAATAATGAAGATCGTTTAAACCTTTAATTACCTTTAATGTTATTTTGAAAGGTTTTTAAAGGTGTTTCTTAGGCAAGGAACACCTTTAATTCAATTATTATTGCATAACTTTGCCACCACAGTTAGTCATTGGGACAGGTACCTAGGGCAAATGCCCTGTACCCCAGCACCTGTCCCCACGACTACTTATAGTCAGAGCTGTTGTAGATGGGCAGACTCTCAGTGAAAAAGTAGTTGTGAAATAGTAAATAAAAATCTTATGAGCAAAAAAAGAAAATTAATGATGTTGGCCCTGTCCCTGCTGATGGCAGGGGTGGGGCTGTACGCTTGTGGTGGCTTTGAAGAGGAGGACAACCCTGTTTCTCCTCAGGGTGAGGTGCCAAAGATATATGCTGTGTCAGGGTGTAGGTCTTATGCCCGGCCTGACGGGACCCGAGGTCCTTCAGACGATGAATATGTAGAATATAAGGCTCTTGCCGACGGTTATCTGTCAATTAACCATGTCAATGCAGATTTTGAGTGTCATGCAATCAGTATCAACACAACAGTTAGCATTGAGGATGGAGTGATTTTGATTACGGAAAGGGGTAGTTATGACCCTATGAATCGCTATGACTGTGTCTGCTTTTATAACCTCTATTCCGAAATTGGACCGTTGGAGAAAAGAAACTACACCGTTGTCTTCGCGGAGTTACAAGAAAGTTTTAGGTTTGACATCCAGTATGATGACTCCCTATCAGGCACCTATATGGTGAAAAATAGGCACGAGGCAGAAGATGAGGCAGAAGAATAGGGCTATTTGTTAAAGTATTGTAATATTGGGGTCATCGATGCAGTCTTTGGGGTAGTTTTGCGGTTATGTATATAGTAACTATAGATAATTGGAGCATGAAAAAGAACTTTTTAAATCTGTTCATCGTGTTGCTGACGGCAGGGGTGGGGCTGGGCCTCACCGCCTGCAGCAGTGATGAAGAGAGTGTAGAGAATGTGAACACAGAGCCCACAAAGGAACCTGCAGAGGTACAGGCATCTTGTGTAGAAGATACTGCCCTCAATGAGGCAGGGCAGAATGCTGTGGGGATGGTTGTTGGAAAATGGAGGCTGACAAAAGTCGGGATTGATGATTATACGGAGACGGAAACCTATCTGACGTTTACTCCAGACGGAAAGGTGATGTACGAGATTGCCGTTAATACCGATGACTACCGTTATCAGGAATCTGAGCGCGGGTTTGAGGATGACTGGGTGTCTGATTCCGAAAACGGTCTTACAGGACACATCCAGTTCAACATGCACAATATGTCCAGTAGGCCCGTTGAGCGCTTTATTTGTTCATTGAATGGTACAGAGATGATCCTCTGCCCGGATATGGATATGAGGTATGTCAAGGATCCTACCATGTATTTTGTCAAAGTCGAATAAGAAACAACATCATAACACAACAATTCCTGACGCTATTGTGTATTACTTCTTTAATTCATTTATTATTTCTATATTTGCAAAACAAAAAACAAAAGATTATGATAGTAACAAACAATATTACTCTAACGAGTACGTATAATATAAGTACTAATGGCTTTGTCCTTTCTGGAATCAATCCTTCTGTATCAAGAATTACCGCTAATCCTGTTATTAGTTCCTTTGACAGTTTAAAAGTTCACTCTGGTTTAAGTGACATAATAATTGAAAATATGTACTTTGAGGGAACAGCAAGCAAAACCACTCCAACATATCATATCGTTGTTGATAACAATTGTAGTAATATTATTATTCGGGGATGTGTATTTGACGGTGCAACAGGAGGCATCATTGTGAGACCAGGCTGTAAGAATGTCTATATTATTGGATGTACATTTAGAAACATGGTATATGTTCCTGGTGCAGGTGCTGCTGGTAATGGACAGAACCCTGCTGCAGGTGGTGCAGGTAGTTATGGGGTTGTGTTCCATGAAGAGCAAAACACTAATGATCCTCAGGTGCCCTATGGCGTTACCCATGGCGTTATTTCTGGTTGTATCTTTGAATCTACTGTTGTACGCCACGCAGTTTATATACAATCATCTTCTGACGTACTTATTAGTGACAACGTAATTTATGGAACAACAGCAATGAATAGTCAAACACTTCTGGATGCCCTGCTTACAACGGGTTTGACACAAGCACAGATTAATGCATTTGACGTTACCAAACACATGACTGTTTATGATAGTGCCATCAGCTTCCGTGGTTGTAGTAATGTGAGAATAGTAAACAATTATTTAGATGGTGGTATATGTTGCTTGAACGGCTCTAAGGATGCTGCTAATCCTCAACACTCGGGTGAACTGTTTCTGTTTAAAGATAACATAGTTAAAAATTTTAGTAAACCCAATGGCGGTATAAATCGTCTATTTAATTTGAATAACATTAATTCGGTTGTAAAAGAGAATAATTCTATCAGTAATTGCACAGGATATTCGCAGTACTGGTAATTGTAGATCTTGGGGAGAATGAAAAAGATATTGTTGATATTCATGGCGTTGCTCCCAATAATTGCGGGGGCAACGCGACTCTTGGTAAGGACTAACAATAACCTTACAAGGGCAAGAGACATGGAATCTGGCATCGAGTTCTTGTTGGAGGGAAACGAGGCAGTGTTGGCCCACTCTGAGGATAGTGGTGATGACATATATCATGACCTTGAGAGTTATGTTATTCCTGATACTATCTATAATGCCGATGGCAGGGAATGGATTGTGACTCGATTAGGTCGTAATGCTTTTCACTCTTGCCCCAAACTAAAGTCAGTAATACTTCCCAAGACGTTGCGTCAGATTGATGCGCATGCTTTTGGTGCTTGCTTCTCCCTAGAAGAAATATACATTCCTGCCGGAGTTAATAAAATTACGGCTCCGATATTTTCTGCTAATGTTTATTGGAATGGTCATGATGAACCTGATCAAGTTCAGATTTTGAAAAAACTGTCAGTTGACCAAGATAATGAGAACTATTATAGTGAAAGTAATTGCATTCTTGAGAAATCCAGTCGTAAACTCATACAAGGATGCTCGTCATCCGTCATTCCAGACTACGTGACAACCATCGGACAAAGTGCTTTTAGTTTTACTTGGATGGGAGATGAGCATCTGTATATCCCCGAGTCTGTAGTGTCTATAGAAGATTGGGCCTTTTCGAACTTTTATACTACTACTGGTTTTGATTTCCCCAGCCACATTCAGAAACTAGGCCTTGGTATTTTTGCTTATGCCCAGCTCTTATATTTCTCTGGGATACAAGATATCATAGTACCAGAAGGCATAACAAGACTTTGGGGGACTTTTTTATTTGCGCCAGATACTCACTCCATCACACTCCCGTCCACATTATCAGAAATAGATGCCTTCTCCTTTTATGAAAATGGGGATAGTTGGAGATATCTTGTTTGTTATGCAAAGACTCCTCCCGCAGTGATTCCAAGCGATGAGGTGTTTTGGGAGGGTGTTTATAAAGTTGAAGAAAAAGACATATTGAATAATGATGATTATTATCCAGGGATTTTCCTATTAGTACCCAGAGAAAGCATTGAGCAGTACAAGTTGGCCCCATACTGGAGACAATTCCCTCTGATTGCTGCAATAGAGGATGGCGTGGAAGCAGCATTGGCTTTGGGAATAATCCCGATAAGGCAACATCAAACGAAAGGCAAAACATACAATCTAAGTGGCAGACAGGTTAATACCCTCCAAAAGGGTAAGGTATATATCAAGGATGGTCAGAAGTTAATGGTGAAATAATATAAATGACTCAGCGGGGACAGTCCCCAGTGAGTTCATGTAGAAGATACGGCCCTCAATGTAGTCATTGTAGTCATTGGGACAGGTACCTAGGGCAAATGCCCTGTACCCTAAGCACACCTGTCCCCACGACTCTAGAGGAAGATGATTAAATGACCTTTCAGCCACCGCTTATGGTGCTGATTATCTGTTAATTGTACTGAAAGGTGTTCCTGTTATAGTGCTTCCTGATGATTAGCCTATGAGTTTAAGCAATTTGACAATTGTCAGACAATCGTTTGACAATTGTCAAATGATCTTTAAGCACTGCTTATTTTCAGAAAGGCATGTCAATTGGGAAATACTATGAGGTTACAGGAGAAAAGAAACACCCTTCAGCAGAACACCCTCAAAGAAAGATGGATAGAGTTTAAGCACAGTAGGGCCTGACCCCGCTGTGTTCCAGACAACAAAAGAGACCGTGCCTCGCGGCAGGGTCTCTTTTACAAACCTATATAATAATACACGTATGTAAAGTGTTACAAAGAGCCCATGACAGGGACTCCCGAACAACTCTTCATTCCACAAAAGAAAACTCTTTCGCCTCCTGCCCTTACATCGAGGGCCGTCAGCATCTTTCCACCAAAGGCTGGTCTTCTGACTACGCTCCACCCTGAAGTGCCTTCTCGCCTGACGGCAATGGCTTTCTGCTTCAGAGCCATACGGGAGTTCACAGCTGCGGGACAGTCGGAGACTTTCACTCCATTCCCAATTAATCGCGGTTAAGCGAACCTCTGTGGGACACACCTATCGGCTGTCGGCTGCAAAGATACGAACAATTAGCGAAACCACCAAACTTTTCGCGGAAAAATATAAGATGACAGGCTCCACCACCCCATCAGTTGCTCAGAGGTAGAAGATGCTCTCGGGCCCCATGTTGAACAACAGGTCAAGAATGGAGAGGTTGGGCAGGAAGCCGTGCTTCTGCCGATAGACCTGATAATAAGGTTTTGGCACGAAATCAGGATCGGGCTCCGGGTGCTTGGGGTTGATGGCCGAGCGGTAGTCGGGAGATGAGAGGTAAGGGGTGAGGGGTGAGAGATACGATGTCGTATAGTTTACGTGGGGCTGGATATCGATCAGTTCGCACATTTTCTGGCGGATCTCCTCATTGAAGTCGAGCAGAAACGTCCAGCGCTTCTCGAAAAAGGGACGGATGTCGTCCTGATAGTATGGGAAAAAGGGCGACTCACCGTAGGCGCTCTGCAGGGCGTTCCAGTGCAGGTGGCGCCAGTTGCCGTGGTCACTGATGCGGATGTCCTTGATGAGCGGGGACGTACCGCGCTCCACAGGAACGGTCAGAGCCTGGACGTCATTCGTCGTGGCGATGAGACAGCGGTTACGGTAGGACTGCTTCTGGAAAGTCTCCCACTGCTCTATCTGCACATGTTCGGCCCTGTACAGTTTCTGGTACCACTGTATAGGGCCGAAATAGGTTGTACTCAGCAGAGCCTCCATGCCCTGCTACTTGATATGATCCACGATCCGTCCGAGACGGCTCCAGCGCACGCCATTGATGCCGCGATGGTCAGGATCACTCGACCACCAGATGAAGATAGGCTTGCCGACGATATGATCCTCGGGCACGAAACCCCAGTAACGGGAGTCGGCGGAGTTGTGGCGGTTGTCGCCCTGCATCCAGTAGTAGTCCATCTTAAAGGTATAGGACTTCGCCTCCTGTCCGTTGATGAATATCTTACCGTCGCGGATCTGCAGGTCATTGGCCTCATAGACCTTGATGGGGCGCTCATAGATGGCGATATTATCCAGCGTCAGGTCGATGGATTCGCCCTTTTTCGGAATCCAGACGGGACCGTAGTTGTCGCGTGTCCAGTGCTTGTTACCGTTCAGGGGATAGATCTCCAGGTCGTTGGCCTCCGTATTCAGGGTGATACTCTCCACGATGTCCTTTCTGGCCTGGAGGGTTTCCACGGCCTGTCTGGTCAGCGGCATATAGCCTAAGGTGTTCAGGCTCGTCAGGTCTTCCATCGAGATGCCCAGTTCATCCATCAGATCCTCGGGGATGGCCTGCTTCAACTTGACATGATAGGTATATTGCACATTCTCCGGCTCCTTGTTGGCCTTGCCGTCGAGATAGACGATATGGTCCTTGATCTGGAGCGTCTG
>JAFRMM010000217.1 GCA_017430675.1 Prevotella sp. | reverse complement strand
TGCGCGCACAGATCATGCACATGACAAAGACTCTGCACACCACCGATCGCGAGATGCACTACTTCTATGGTGCCCGCGCCCTCAACGAGGTGTTCTATCTCGATGACTTCCTGGGACTGGAGAAGGAGTACCCCAACTTCCACTTCCACCTGGCCCTCGACCGTCCCGATCCCGCAGCCGATGCCGCTGGCGTGAAATATACGCCGGGCTTCGTCCATCAGGTGATGCTCAACACCTACCTGAAGGACCACGAAGCTCCCGAGGATGTGGAGTACTACATGTGCGGTCCTGGTCCCATGTCGGCAGCCGTCGTCTCGATGCTTGACAGTCTCGGCGTCGATCCCGAGTCGATCATGTACGATAACTTCGGAGGCTAAACGTTGGACATCAAGGAACTTCTCAACAAGAGAGATCGCTTTGCAGCGAATGCAGGCTGTCACGTCATGGGCATGGGCTACCGAAAGGATATTTCCATCCCTTGAACAGAAAAATCCCCCGCTAACTGGCGGGGGATTTTCGTTAATTCTTTTCTTTTCCGTGAATGCTCTTCACCTTCATGCCCAACTTACCAGGCAGAATGGCATTCATCGTGACACCCACGATTGCCGACAGCGCCAGTCCGGAGAAGTGGATGGGTCCCACGCTCACATTATCCTCAGCACCATACTTCACGCCAATGGCAATCACCAGGATCGACGCAGCCACAAACACATTGCGCGAGGAGTTGAAATCGACGCTGTCCTCCACCAGGTTGCGCACACCGACGGCTGAGATCATACCGTAGAGGATGAGACTCACGCCACCGATCGTCGCTGTGGGAATCAGACCGATCAGACAGGCGAACTTCGGACAGAACGATAGCAGGATAGCGAAGATGGCTGCCAGACGAATCACGGCAGGGTCGAACACCTTCGTGAGGTTCAGCACGCCCGTATTCTCGCCGTAGGTCGTGTTGGCAGGGGCTCCGAAGAGCGATGCCAGTGCTGTGGCCAGTCCGTCACCCATCAGCGTGCGGTGCAGTCCGGGCTCCTTCAGGAAGTCCTTGCCTACGGTCGATGAGATGGCGCACATATCACCGATATGCTCCATGATGGTGGCAATGGCGATGGGCAGGATGGCGATGATGGTCGAGATGAGGAAGGTAGAGTCCATCTCGTCGAATACCGCCAGCACGGTCTGCTCCCTGCTGAACGGCAGTCCGATCCAGGTAGCATCGCTCAGTGCCGAGAAATCGACCTCGCCCATGGCGACAGCCGTCAGATAACTCACCAGCACACCCAGCAGGATGGGGATGATCCTGATGATACCCTTGCCCCATACGCTCGCACCGATCACCGTAATCACGGCCACGATGGCCAACAGCCAGTTGGTGGTGCAGTTCTGGATGGCGCTGCCCGAGAGCACCAGTCCGATGGCGATAATCATCGGTCCCGTCACCAGCGGTGGGAAGAATCTCAGGATCTTGTCGATGCCGAACGACTTGATGAGTCCCGCCATCACGAAATAGCACAGGCCAGCGAAGAACACGCCCACGCAGGCATAGTCCAGGGCCAGCGTCTCGCTCATGCCTTGCTCCACGCCCAGTGCCTTCACCGACATATAACCGCCGAGGAAGGCAAATGACGAGCCGAGGAAGGCTGGCACCTGCAACTTACTCACAAAGTGGAACACCAACGTACCGATACCCGCGAAGAGTAGGGTTGACGATACGGAGAGACCTGTCAGAACGGGCACCAGGATGGTGGCGCCGAACATGGCAAACAAATGTTGGATACCCAAGATCACATACTTGGGCATACCCAATTCCCTGGCATCTCTGATGCCTTCTTTTTCAGTAATATTCATGTTTTAATGATTAAGCAGTCATTCTACTCTGTTTGGATTTCAGTTGCAAAAATATAAAGAAATCCCCAAACCAGCAAGTTTTTTTTGGATATTTTCCACCGTAAGGGCACAATGGGGTCGATGTGACTATCTTTATGAGTGCTAACCATATGGTTTTTGGTGCATAACTATATAAGTTACGAGGCGTAACTATATGACTTTTGGGGCGTAACTATATGACTTTTGGGGAAGTATGCCTCACGTGGGCGCGTATTTTTATTATTAATTAATTAATTTTATTTGCCATTAATGGGCAAATAAATAATTATTTAATTGAAAAGTTTTGTGGTTTCCAAAACTTTTCGTAATTTTGTAGCCATTCAGACGTAAGCCGCAAACATGATATTGAGATTGGTCTGTATATTGCTACTAATGATCTTTGCCTCTTCGGGCAAAGCGGACAATCTCGGCTTCACGAAAGACCATCCTCTGGTGTTCGGCATGGATAAGGATTATGCGCCGATGGAATATCTCGACGAGCAGGACAATCCCTGCGGCTATGATGTGGAGTTCACAAAGCGGCTGATGAAGCGCCTCGATATTCCCTTCACGTATGCCCCCAACACATGGGAGAACATTGCCGGCGACATCCTACAGGGCAGAGTCGATCTCGGCATGATGGTCTATTCCACCTATCGTAAGGATATGACGAACTACTCGCGTGCCGTGTTCCGGCTGTACTACCAGATTGTCTATCGGAAGGGAGAGAAAAGGGATTTCGGCATCCGTAACGTGAAGGGTAAGCACATTGCCTTCATGGAGTCGCGACCTGTCATCGACACCTTGTCGAAGGCCGGGGCGGAGATTCATCTGGTGAAGGACCTGAAGAAGACCATGACGGAATTGTCGGCTGGTAAATATGATGCCGTGATTTGTTTCAGATACCAAACAAGATACCTTATTAATACCTTGGAACTTGAAAATCTGGTAGCGGAGGATCTGACACTGATGTCAAGGGAATATTGTTACGTCAGCAACAACAAGGCCCTGATTGATGCCATCAACGTGGAATTAGATAAGATGGAAAAAGAGGGTGTCATCGACGATGTCTATAGTAGTGTCAGAACGACATTCGGAGGGCTGGTTATTCCCATGTGGGTATGGCTCCTCTTGGGTGGTCTTGTTATCGTCTCTCTGATCATTTTCAACATTCAGCAACGTCTGGCGAGGAAACGTCTGCAAGAGGAAGTAGAGCGGGCTACGAAGAATGAGCAGCGTGCTATGAAGAGTGAGCAGTTGAAGGATATCTTCCTGAATAACATGAGCCATGCACTTCGTACGCCGCTGAATGCCATTATCGGATTCTCTGACCTGATGCTGACGACCCCTGATGGTGAAATGCCAGAGGAAGAACGCGTCCAATTGCTGAGCCTGATTAACGGCAACGGACTACAATTGTTACATCTGATTAACGAACTGCTGTCGCTTTCTGATATTGAGGGCAATACGACGCTCTTCGACCGTCAGGTGACGGATGTTGACCATGAGATGACATCGTATGCCGCTGAGATCCGTCTGCAATTGCCTGAGGGTGTGACATTGGAGGTCGTAGAACCCATCGGTGGCTTGCGCGCCTTGTTGGATGCCAAACTCCTGAGGGTGGTGACGATGCATCTGTTGGAAAACGCCCTGCATCATACATCAGAGGGCACAATCACACTGAGTTATTACATGAAAGAGGAAGGCTTCTATCTGGAGGTTAAAGATACAGGCAGTGGACTGCCTGAGAAACTGAAAGAGAACATCTTTGCGCTGCTCTCGGACAAGAACACCTATTTGCAGGACGAGACACCCGGACTTGGACTGAGCATCTGCAAGGCCATTATCGACCGCACGGGTGGTAAGATTGGGGCGCGTGACAACGTGGAAGCCGGGCACGGTACGATCGTATGGTTGTGGACACCAACGAGGATTCTGAATTGAGAGTTTATAGTATAGATTTATAGATGACACTGATTATCATTATATTGCTGTTGTTGGGCTATGTGGTAATTGCCACAGGACATCTGACTGGTGTGAATAAATCAGCCATCGCCATGTTTATCGGAACGGTGGGATGGGTGGTCTATGTTTGCTATGGTACGGATTTCGTGATGGCACATCATGCTCCGGAATACTTGATGTTTCTGGGGGGGCAGGAGCCGTCGAGCGATACCGTGAAGTATTTCATTTATGATAATATCTTCCTCTATTATGTAGGACGTGCCGCCAGTATCGTGATGTTCCTGCTGGCCACGATGAGCATCATCGAGATCCTGAACAATAACGGTTGTTTCGACTTCATCACGACGTGGATACGTACGCGAAACTCCAAGCGGTTGCTGTGGACCATCACACTGGCCACTTTTATCGTCTCTGCTAATCTTGACAACCTGACTACGGCCACGATGATGCTGGTGATCATGCGCAATATCGTACAGAGCCGTAGGCAGCGGATGCTGATAGGCTCCGCCATCGTGATTGCTGCGAACTGCGGAGGTTCGTTTACGGTGATCGGCGATCCCACGGGACTGTTGCTCTGGGGAGACGGCGCCGTGACGGCTACGCATTTCTCGTCGTATATGGCGCTGCCTGCGATCTTGGCCTGGGTAATCCCGACAGTCCTCATTAGTCGTATGCTCCCAGAAAGTCTCGATACGCAATGGTCGCCTATGCCGTATCGAGGTGATGATACGAACCTGAGTCCCTGGCAACGCGTCTTGATGCTGTTTGTGGGTATCGGCGGCCTGTGGTTTATCCCGACGTTCCATAATATCACGAAACTGTCGCCGTTCCTTGGTGCCCTGTGTGTACTTTCTGTGCTCTGGGTGGTCAATGAATTGATGAACCGTAAGTTGATGGCCGCAGATCAGATGTCATCACAGCGCATGACGCCTCGAGCCATTCAGTATGGCTCCCTGCAGCAGATTTTGTTTGTGATGGGTATTATGCTGGCGATGGGTGTGGTGATAGAGACGGGCGTATTCCCAGATGTGTCGGCATGGATTGATGAGAATATCCATAGTGTGTGGGTCATCGGCGTGGTCTCGGGTCTGCTCAGTGCGATGGTTGATACGTTCACCATTGCCATCAGTGACATCTCGCTCTATCCTGTCCTTGATGCCTCGCATCTGGAACTGGTATCGGATGCAGAGTATATGAGTCAGTTCGTGAGAAACGGGGCCTACTGGAAGATCATTGCCTATACAACGGCTGTGGGCGGATGCCTGTTGTCAGTGGGTACCGTCAGTGGTCTGGCCTTGATGAAGATGGAGCACATGCGTTTGGGATGGTATGTGAAGCACGTGACCTTGAAGGTGTTGGCAGGCTGGCTCATTGGTCTGGCTGTTCTTTGGCTCGAGATAAACATGTATAACTAAAATATTGAGATTATGGCAAAGGTAAAGACTATTGGTATCCTTACTTCAGGAGGTGATGCACCGGGAATGAATGCGGCCATCCGTGCTGTGACACGTGCAGGTATCTATAACGGTTTTAATATCAAGGGTATCTATCGTGGTTATGAAGGACTGATTCACGATGAGGTGAAGCCCTTTACAACGGAGAATGTATCAGGTATTATCACCCGTGGCGGTACGATTCTGAAGACGGCCCGCTCGAAGGACTTTATGACGCCGGAGGGAATGGCAAAGGCCTACGAGACCTGCCAGAAAGAGGAGATTGATGCTCTGATCGTGATTGGCGGTAACGGTTCATTGACGGGTGCGTGGAATTTCGGCGTGGAGTATGACTTCCCCTGTATCGGTCTGCCTGGCACCATCGATAATGACCTCTATGGCACAGATAACACGATAGGCTACGATACGACGATGAATACCATCATGGAGTGCGTCGATCGTATCCGTGATACGGCGAACTCGCATGAGCGCATCTTCTTCGTTGAGGTCATGGGACGTGATGCCGGCTTCCTGGCACAGAACTGTGCCATTGCATGTGGTGCAGAGGCTGCCATCGTGCCAGAGGAGGTTACCGATGTGGATCAGTTGGCTGCCTTCATGGGACGTGGTATCCGTAAATCGAAGAAGTCGTGTATTGTTATCGTGTCGGAGAGCCCAAAGTGTGGCGCCATGTACTATGCCGATCGTGTGAAGAAAGAGTTCCCCGAATTTGACGTGCGCGTTTCCATCCTGGGTCACCTGCAGCGCGGTGGTACACCATCGGCCCGTGACCGTATCCTGGCCTCAACAACAGGTGTGGGTGCCATCGAGGCCATCAAGCAGGGACAGCGCAACGTGATGGTGGGCGTGAGGAATAATGAGGTGGTCTATGTGCCCTTCAGTGAGTGTATCCGTACGGACAAGCGCTTCGACAAGCGACTGATCAAGGTGCTCGATGAACTTAGTATTTAGTAGTCCTAGGCCATCCTAGGACGACCTAGGAAGACCTAGGACTGCCTAGAATATCTAGAGAATATGCCAGAGATTAAGAAAATCGTACTGACGGGTGGACCGTGTGCTGGCAAGACGACGGCACTGGTGAAGATCGTTGAGTATTTCTCGGGAATGGGCTATAAGGTGTTTACTATTCCTGAGGTACCTACGCTATATAGTACAGGCGGATGGAACTACCTGACGCCCAACCGTCAACTCTATTATCAGGGGGAACGTGCCATTCTGGAGACGCAGTTGGGGCTCGAAGACCAGTTTTTGCGACTGGCCGAGGTCTGTACCAAACCCGTGTTGATCGTGTGCGACAGGGGTGCTATGGATATCTCTGCCTATATCCAGCCCGAGGAGTGGGAGGAGATAACCCACATGGCAGGTACTGACCCCGACGGACTGCGTGGGCGCTATGATGCTGTGCTCCATCTGGTGAGTGCTGCCGACGGTGCCGAACAGTATTATACCACTGCCACGAATGCCACCCGCTATGAGAAGGCCGATGAGGAAGGACTTCGTCTGGCACGTGAACTCGACAAGAAGGTGATCAACGCCTGGGCAGGACATTCCCATCTGCGTGTGATCAACAACCACGACGACTTCAACGCGAAGTTGAACCGTGTGATTAAGGAGATCAGCAACGTGCTCGGATTGCCTCAGCCCTTGGAACAGGAACGGCTCTATAAGGTGGAGGTTATCGGTGAGATCCCCGGTGCCATCGAGAGTGAGATCACCCAGACCTATCTGGTGGCAGAGCCAGGCTGTGAGGTGCGTCTGCGCCGCAGGGAGTGGAGTAGGGGAAAGGTGGTGAATGTGCACCGTTCGAAGAAACGTATCTCCGATACAGAGATCATCGAGACGGAGCGCCAGATAGACAACAACCTCTATGAGCAGATGCTGCAGCAGGCCGATCCTTATCGCTCTACGATCAAGAAGCGCCGTCAGAGTTTCATCTGGAAGGGGCAGCACTTTGAGATCGATACCTTCTTAGAGCCTGTGAGCGACCTGATGATCCTCCAGTCGAAGGGTGTCGCCGAACAGGAGAGCGTGAAGTTCCCGCCGTTTATCAGGGTGCTCGAAGATGTCACTGGCAATAGTCAATATTACAACTATAATATTGCATTGCGGAAATAGTTGCAAAAAATATAGTAAAAAAAACTAAAAATATTCTTTATTTGCCAGAAAATAACTATCTTTGCAATCATCTCTAACTAGAGAAGTTGAACTAAAAACAAACTAACAACTTAAATATTTACTGCTTATGTCACAAATTACTGGACACATTTCCCAGATTATCGGCCCTGTGATCGACGTGTATTTCGATACCGAGGGTCAGGATGCGGAAAAAGTGCTGCCAAAGATTCACGATGCTCTTAAGATTGACCGTGGTGACGGGCGTGACCTGATTGTCGAGGTGCAGCAGCACATCGGTGAGGATACGGTGCGCTGTGTGGCTATGGACAATACCGACGGACTGCATCGCGGACTGGAGGCGATCCCTATGGGCTCACCGATCGTGATGCCTGCAGGTGATCAGATTAAAGGTCGAATGCTGAACGTGATCGGACAGCCTATCGACGGTATGAATCCCCTCGACATGGAAGGTGCCTATCCTATCCATCGTGGGGCTCCCACCTTCGAGGAACTCTCCACGAAGAAGGAGATCCTGGCGACGGGTATCAAGGTGATCGACCTGCTGGAGCCCTATATGAAGGGTGGTAAGATCGGACTCTTCGGAGGTGCCGGTGTGGGTAAGACGGTGCTTATCATGGA
>JAFRMM010000216.1 GCA_017430675.1 Prevotella sp. | reverse complement strand
TACTCCGCGGCCACGAGTTCGTACTCCCTCGTGGCATCCACCTCGT
Organism: Prevotella sp.; assembly: GCA_017430675.1. The sequence continues at coordinate 19,768 of JAFRMM010000216.1, read as the reverse complement.
CGGCGGGCTTCACGGCTGCGCCGTCGAGGGCGAGCACGAGGCCGCCCAGTTTCAGGGCCTTCTTGTCGGTGGAGACGATGCGGGCGGGCTCGGTCTCGTCGTCGATGGCCAGCAGGGCCTTGCCGTCCTGGATGAGGCGCGCCCACGTCCAGCCGCTGACGGTGGCGTAGGTGTGGCGGCCGATGGCCTCGCTCTTCACGGCGACGCGGCGGTTCGTGCGGCGGCGCTCGTCGCTGATCTGGCGGTAGTAGCGGATGGTCTCCTGGACCGACTTGATGAGTTCGGTGTAGAGGTAGTTGTCGGCGCTGGTAATGGCCTGCGCATTCACCATCAGGGCCATGGCGCGGAAGGTCTCGTCGGTCTGCAGACGGGCGTTGCGCAGTTCGGCGGTTGTCTTCTGTGCGCGCTCGTCGTTGCGGTCGGCGGTCAGTTGCTGAATCTCGTCGTTCAGCGTCTTCAGTTGCTGGATGCTCTCGAAGATGCCCAGTTCGCGGGCGGCCAGTTCGCACTGGTAGTTCGACTGCTGCTCCTGCAGCCACTGGGCGGTGGCCACGGTCTGGGCCTCGATGCCGCCGTCGGGCTGAATGTTGTACTTCTGCATCACAGGCTGCATCACGAGGGCCTTGGCCTGCTTCTCGGGGAAGATGCTGAGCGTGGCGAAGGTATCGACCGTCTTGCGGATCTCCTTGTAGAGCACGTCGCGCTGGCGGTCCTTCTCCAGCCGCTGCTTCGTCAGGTCGCTGCCCTGGGCGAGCACATAGACCTGGTCCTCGGTGGCCTGGGCCACGACGAAGGCTCCCATCAGCGCATCGACGGCCTCGGGGAACACCTTCGTGGCGTGGGTCTCGTCCGTCCAGCGTGCGTTCTGCAGTCGCTTCGCTATGTCACCGCCGAAGCCGATGTGCAGGTCGTTCTGCAGGGGGAGCAGGTCGACGGTAGGAATTTGGGGTATGCTTAAAATGTCTGTTGCCATAATTTCTTCTTTTTTTTGTTATTGTTGATTGGAAAAGTATCGAGTACGGAGGTCATTACTCCACTGCCGGGGCGAAAAGTGCCGAGTACGGAGGTCATTACTCCACCGCCGGGGCGAAAAGTGCCGAGTATGGAGGTCATTACTCCACTGCCGGGGCGATAAGTGCCGAGTACGGAGGTCATTACTCCACTGCCGGGGCGAAAAGTGCCGAGTACGGAGGTCATTACTCCACTGCCGGGGCGAAAAGTGCCGAGTACGGAGGTCATTACTCCATCCCAGAACCCTCGGCGACGCTCCGCCGGTGGCAGTTCGGCGGAGGGCGCGAGTCCGTATGGCTGTGCGACATGTTCATATAGATCTCATTCTGCTGTTTGTTCGGATGTCAGTCTGTCCTTCGGCTCCGGTTCAGGGCGCGGGATAGACTATCTCTTTCTGCTGGAGATACGCCTCGGCAGCATCATCAGTGTAGCCCGTGCCGTCGTAGTACATCGTGCCGCCGATGGTCACCTTGCTGCAGGAGCCGTCATAGCCCTTGCCGATGCCTGCGCCCATGGTACTCTTAGCCGTGACGTTGCCGCCTGTGATGCTGATGTCGCCACAGGAGCCGCCGAAACCGCTGCCGATGCCCGCGCCGCGGCCACCCGTAGCCGTGACGTTGCCGCCCTCAATGCTGATGCCACCGCAGGAGCCGCCGAAACCGCTGCCGATGCCCGCGCCCAAGGCACTGCCAATGGCCGTGACGTTGCCGCCCTTGATGGCAATGGTGCCACATGAGTGGCTGTCGCCGCTGCCTATGCCCGCGCCCAAGGTAAAGCTCTGGGCCGTGATGTCGCCGCTGAGTATCTCGATGTTGCCGCAGTCGTCATCATTGCCGCCGCCGATACCTGCGCCGTAGCCTTCAGCCTCGATCGAGCCGCTGCCCTTGATGGTGAACTTATGGCCGGAGGGTATGAGGATGGCAGGCTTGAAGGTGCCATACGTTGCACTCAACTTGCTCGAGCCGCTGAGGATGATTGTGGCGTCGCCCAGGCACTCTATGCAGGCCATCGGGTTGCTGTTGTCGGCCTTGACGGCGGTGATGTCCACGTCGAGCAGCGTCACCGTCGCTCCGGCGGCTATCTTCACGTTACCGGTGTTCGAGGCTTCGGAGCCGCCGAGCTTGCCGGTCAGCATGTCGCCGTCGGCTGCGGTCAGTTCGTTAACTGCAGCGAGGTTCTTGATAATAGCCGTGGGTGCTACGGTGTACATCCATGTGTACGTGCCGTCGGCGTTGGAGGTCGCGTCGCTGCGGAGGACGGTGTAGCCCGTGGCAGCGAGTACGCTGGGGTCGGTGTTGTTGAAGCCGCCATAGTTTGACGTGAAGATGCCATAATAGTCGTTTTCATTGGCGGTGACGGTGAGCGTGCCGATGCCGCTGAGCTTCAGCGTACCGTTGACGATGACGGTCGGAGAGAAGTTCTTGCACGTGATGTTGTTCGCGCCGCTGATGTCGAGGTTGAGGTTGCCGTCTGAAAAGATGAATTCTTGATCATCAAACGTGGCGGTGAGGTTATTGAGGTGGATGGTGGCACCTCCGTTCATATAGAACCTATAGCCCGTGCTAATGCCGCTGATGGTGATTTCAGAGGGGGTGTTCCGTCCTGGGCCATACACGTCGTAAAGGTTGTTACTGTTGGGCGTCACGGCTGCATCTACGCTGGTCCAGGTGATGGTGGGCTTTATGACGGATGCCGTGAGGGCGGTGGCGGCAGTGCTGTAGTAATAATTGCCGTTCTTGAATCCGCCTGAGGGTGCTGCCTTCGTAAGCGTGTACACAATGTTCTCGTTATCGGTGACGGTGAATTTCAACGCGGAGGGTGTCGCGCTCTCGTTGATGCTGAGGGCTACGTAGAGATAGTCGCTGGTGGGCGTTGTGGGATTGACGTCTATCTGCCCTCCGTAGTAGCGGTCGCTCTCAGCCTTGAAGGGATAGTGGGTGACTACGATGCCCCCGCTGGTGGTGGACTCGATGCGTAGCTTCTTCACGGTGATGGGGTTAGTGCCGTCAGTGAATTTCAGGCGGAAGATGGCCTGCTGCATGGCGAAGTCGGCCGTCTCCTCGGTGGTCAGCACGCCTTCGCTGTCGAAACTCACAGTGGCTGTCAGACCAGTGGCCAGTCCGCCGTCGATGACGCCCGCCTCGGTGCCGTCCTGCCCGTCGTAGTTGAAGTAGCAGGAGTTGATGTCGCTGGCATTGAACTGGTTCATGTTGTAGGCCAGGGTCAGTGTATTGCCAGCCGTGACGGTGCCCGTCAGCGTGCCCTCGAGCTGGCAGTGCTTGCCGTCGTCGCTGATGCTGGTTGGTTGTAGGTAGCCGAGGAGCATCGCGCCCGTAGTCTCGTTACACACATAGATTTTCTCTGAATCGTCGAATCGCCCAGTGGCGGTGGGGGCGGATTCGGTGCCACCGAACGTCACGGCGCGGGTCTGCGCCTCGGCGCCGCCTATGGTGGCGGGGATGCTCACGGTGTAGGTGCGGGCCTCGGCGCCTGGGGTCGGCTGCTGTCTGCCGCTGACGTTATCATCGTTGGTGCAAGCCGTCAGCGCAGCGGCTGCGGCCACCAGTGATATGAATAGCTTTCTGGTTGTCATTGTCTTTCTCCTTCTTCGTTTATTGTAGGTTCATCACTCTCTGGTTCTCTCTCGCTGCCCGCTACCACTCCGTGGGTATGTAGTCGGGTCTCTCGCCGCCGCTGCCTGCCAGCAGCATCGGCTTGTGTTGCAACATGACGACCTTCATGCTGGGCCGTTCATACTGTCTTTTCTTTTTCATTTCCATGATTTATACGTTTTTTGAATTGATTAAAGATTTTGATGGTTATACTCATATCGGTGTTCGACGGCGATTCAGTCAGGGTATGCCGTCAGGCCATACATACAGCCGACAACGGCACGCCGCGCCCCGCTGTGGGGCGAAACGTGCCGTCGTCATGTCTTTGCGCCTCGGCGCAGAATTCGTTGAATGTGAACCTTTTAGGGGGGGGTAGCCGCGCCCGCATCCGCCGTCATCCAACCCCTGCCGCCGATGCTTCGGCAGCCGTCAGCGGCGTGGAGATATGTGATTGCGGTCGGTGGCATAAGCGTTTGCGTGATTACTTCTTCTGGTCTTTCTACCTTTATTATATATTATACCGCCACGCCCGTGCGCATCACTTCGCGGTAGAGCATGGAGTCCTCCTGGTCTTCCATCAGCACAGGCTCGATGAGGGTGCTGACTTTGCGGACGTCGCCTGCAATGTCGGCCCACTGCTCCCACGGGTCGGTGATTTCGCTTCCGGGGACAATGACGGCCACGTCGATGTCGCTGTCGGGATTGGCATAGCCCTTGGCATACGAGCCATACATGAAGACTTTGGGCTCCGTCTTGTAGCGCAGGCGAATCACTTGCTTGTAGCGTCGCACGGTGTCGAGGGCTTCTTCTCTGGTAAGCGTTCTTCTATCCATTGTGTCAGTTCTTTTGTTGTCGTGATGATATGCTCGCAGATTTCCTTTGTCAGCGACCGTGAGGCGGCGACCTTCTGTTCAGGGTAGCGAGCCTTGATGTACATTGGCACCATGAAGTCGATGAATCTCAGGTGCTCAGGCGAGCCATTTCTGGACGATGTCTTCTCTTGCCATAATCGCGTCGTTTTTTTATCGTTTATGGGTGCAAAGTTACAAAATTATTTGTAATGTAGTGCAATTCAGGGCGAAAAAGTGACGAATTGGCACTCCATTGGGCGTTCGCCCGATAGCGCTCACGCTCGGAAAAGGTCAAGCGAGCTTGACTTTTCTCTCGCTTAATCGCTCCATTCGTCACAGAAGCGGGCAGAATATCCCAGATATTTGGCGTTATCAGCAACCTTCACTACTTTTGCACCGTCAAAGTGTGTCACGAGAACAAATCGGCCGTTTGTAGGGTCGTAGTTCGTAACTTCAGATGAGATGGTAGTAGGTCTACCGCATACGGTGTACAGGCACTGTTTGCAAACCACTTCATGCTGCTCTGAGGGAAACCGATGGGAATAGTGGGGACAGGTACATTGATACACATTTATAAGCATATCGGGAAGCCGCGCCGACATCCGTCGGCCTCGGCTTCCCGATTTTAGTCTCTCCACCTTCCTTCTATTTTAACTTGTCGATTTTGTCGCAGACTTTTTCCACATGGTCGAGACCATAGAGGAGCGACCGGCTGCAGGTCGTGCTGAATGACCGACCATACGATGTCGGCATCCACCTGATAGTAGCCGTGCGCAAGATTGTGGCGCATCTTGGCTATCTGGAGCCACGGGGTTTCAGGATGAACCTTACAGAAAGCCTTAGTGAGGTTGTAGGCGGCCTCGCCGATAATCATCGTGTGATAGACAATGCCGCCGAAGAGCACTTTGTCGGCTGTCAAGTCCTCACGCGTCATTCCTGCGCAACGCCCCTGAACAGTGTCGATGGCCTCCAAAATATGCTGGAGGCGATTCCGGTCTTTAGGCTGCTCTCTCATAAATCAGGATTTTATCGCGTTCTACACTCTCGCGGGCGAAGTCGGCCAGCGAACCTTCAGTCACTAAGTCCACGCGACGGTCGAGCAATCGCTCCAAATCGCTCCACATGCCGAAGAACTTGAGGCCTACGGGTTGCGAAGGGTCAAGAACTACGAGGATGTCGACGTCGCTCAGCGGCGTCTCCTCGCCTCGTGCGAAGGAGCCGAAGAGCCATGCCTGCAGGACGGGCTGTGTCTTGAAGTAGTCGGCGATAGCGTGTTGCATTGTCTGGGTGCTCATAAGCGTTTCGTTTAATAATTTGCCGCAAAGGTACGAAAAAGTTTGGAATATTGTTCCATTTCCCCTTCATTATTTATCTTTTTTATAATCCCTGCATTCTTAAGACTCGCTTCGCTCATATAAGCGTCTCCTTCGTCGCCGAACGATAGCCGCCCCTTATCCGCTCGACCTTTGGTCGTTTGCTACCATCGGGACGCAAGAAGGGGCTCTATATATATTAAGGCAAATCGACGTTTGAGAAAAGCAGAAATGACGTTAGAGCAAAGTGACTTTGGAAGGAACTACGTATAACACCTCTCTTGTGGTCTGCAATTCTGCTATCAGTTCGGGGTCAACGGCAGAATAGACCTCCCCTGCCAGCATTTTTTCTTTCTCAGTCATACGATTGTTCATAAACTATCCTAAAATTAGGGGCAAAATTACAAAAATAAGGGGAATTATGAGTACCTTTGCAAATAAGAATGTTATCACAACTAAAATAGACGATTATGAAAAGAATGTTTTTTAGCCTCATGGCAATGGTTTGTATGCTGACGCTTTCAGCACAAAGTATTTATGATTTCAAGGTAAAGGATGATGTAGGCAAGGATGTGTCGCTCTCTGACTACAAGGGCAAGGTGTTGCTGATTGTAAACACCGCCACCCGCTGTGGATTCACGCCACAGTACAAGGAACTGGAGGCACTGTATGAGAAGTACCGTAGTGAGGGATTGGAGATTCTCGACTTCCCCTGCAACCAGTTCGGGCAACAGGCTCCTGGCACGATCGAGGAGATCCACCAGTTCTGCTCGGCCAACTTCGACATCCAGTTCCCGCAATTCGACAAGATTGAGGTGAATGGTGCGAATGAACATCCGCTCTATACGTGGCTGAAGGCACAAAAAGGCTTTGGCGGCTTCGACGTCAACGACCAACGGGGCAAGATGATGGACGGCATGCTTCGCAAGCAGGATGCCGACTACGACAAGAAGAGCGACATCAAATGGAACTTCACGAAGTTCCTCGTCTCTCGCGACGGACGGGTGCTGAAGCGCTACGAGCCAACGGATAAGATGACCGACATCGAGGCTGACATCTGCATGGAAGTGAATCCTGTCCTAAGCAGTATCATGGCGCGTCGCTCCATTCGCAAGTACCTTGATAAGCCTGTGGAGCATGATAAACTGGAGGTCATCGTGAAGTGTGGCATCAATGCACCCAGCGGCATGAACCGTCAGCCGTGGGTGGTCCGTGTGGTGGAAGACCAGAAACTGATTGCCGATGTGACTGAGGTATATAAGCAGGAGAATGCCGAACAGGTGAAGCGTGACAAGGACTTCAAGAACATGTTTCGCAATGCACCCAACTTGATTTGCGTCTGTACCCCTGCTAATGGCGGTGGCGAGTTGGATGCAGGTCTGCTTGGAGAAAACATCATGCTAGCAGCACAGTCAATGGGGCTTGGCACCTGCTGTCTGGGCGGTCCTGTACGCTTCCTGCAGTCGAATGAGAAGTGCAAGTTCTTCCTCGACCGTCTCGACATTCCAGCCGACTACAAACTGAACTACATCATCGCCATCGGATACCCTGACGAGCAGCCCGATGCCAAGCCCCGCGATACCTCCAAAGTGAAGTACATTAAATAGAATCATGCTATGGACAGAAGAGATTTTATCAAGAAAGCCACAATGGCGGCTGCAGGAGCGGCTGTCGTATCGCCAGTATCAGCCATGCTGGATTCAGTGTCTGGCAAGAAGTGCAAAGTACTCCTCATCAACGGCAGCCCAAGAACCGACGGCAATACGTTCTGCTGCCTGCAGGAGATTGAGACGACGTTGCAGAAACACGGTGTGGATACCGAAATCATTCAGATTGGCAGGAAGCCCGTCCGCATGTGTATCAATTGTGGCGGCTGCCATCAAAACGGCGGTAAGGGTTGCGTGTTCGACGATGACCTATGCGCTGTCATCACAGAGAAGATGGCCACGGCAGATGCGCTCATCGTGGGCACTCCCGTCTATTACGGCCAGCCTAACGGTGGAATCCTCTCTCTCATGCAGCGCCTGTTCTTCTCCGCAGGACATCTGGTACAGAACAAGCCTGCTGCGGCCTTGGCCGTCTGTCGGCGAGGCGGTGCCACGGCAACGCTTCAGACCATGAACATGATGTTCGAGATGATGAACATGCCCGTGGTCACTTCACAATATTGGAACATCGCATACGGTGCTGGCAAGGGGGAAGTGAAACTCGACACCGAGGGTATGCAGACCATGCGCACCCTGGCTACCAACATGGCCTTCTTGTTACGGAAGATTCATGCCGACGGCAATCCTGCACCCCAGCGCGACGAGCGTCCCCAATTCATGAACTTTATCAGATAAGCCTCCCACGCTGTTTACCACGGATCAGTAGAATTTAACGATGTGGCCCAAGAACTACAGGAGACGGCTATTACGAGAGTTGTATCGTTGGCCCTGAGAAGGTGTTGATTGAGATTACTGTATGACAAGGATTGAGCGAGAAAAGCAGACCGTCCGAAAGATGGTAGGACTATATTGCCGTCATCGACTCAAACAGCATAGATTCAAACATTGGCTACAGTGTCCTCCCCATTTGTGTTTTATTCTCTCACAATCACACTGCCGCTGGCCTGATGGGTAGCCAGTATCAGCACTTCTGCAATCTGAACGTGAGCAGGTGCATTGGCAGCATAGATAGCGACATCAGCAATATCATCACCAGTCAGCGGTTTGATGCCAGTATAGAGTTTGGCGGCTCTTTCATCGTCGCCCTTGAAGCGGATGTTACTGAAATTCGTCTCGACAAGTCCCGGTTTGAGATTTGTAACTCGAAGGGCAGTGTTGGCCACGTCTATACGCAGGCCGTCGGTAAGTGCCTTGACAGCAGCCTTCGTAGCACAATAAACATTTCCACCAGCATAGGCTGCATCACCAGCCACAGAACCCACATTGATGATATGGCCACTATTACGTTTTACCATATCAGGAACTATCAGACGAGTCATCGTCAGCAGTCCCTTGATGTTCGTATCAATCATTGTTTCCCAGTCATCAAGGTCGCCCTCATACTCAGGCTCTAACCCCAAAGCAAGGCCTGCATTATTCAGCAAAACGTCAATCTTCTGCCATTCAGCAGGGAGTTCGCTGATATACTTCTTCGCTTTCTCACGGTCTCTCACATCGAAGGCCAAGGTCAACACCTCGATCCCCTTTTCCGTTAGTTCCCTACGAATCTCTGCCAGACGATGTTCGTTCCTGCCCGTCAGAATCAGTTTGTCACCGTTCTCTGCGAACTTTCTCGCACAAGCCAGTCCAATGCCGCTTGTTGCTCCTGTAATCAATACAATTTTATCCATAGTTCATAATTAATCATAAATCTAAGGTGCAAATATACGGATTTTGCCGCAAATTCCGTATATTTACAAGGTTATTACAACATAGTTTAAGAAAAATGTTAGAACAGGAACTATTTCTCGCAGAGCCAGTATCCCGACAGACCGTGTGTCATAACCTCTCGAAAACTCTTAAAAATGCAAAAAGCACATCCGACAGGATTCACAGAGAGAATCAGCCGCTTGGCTGAAAAGATTTGCAGATGAGTGCTGTTGATAGTATCTTTGCTTTCACGAACTATAATAACAAAGGTTATGAAGAAAGTATTATTATCAACAGCACTCATTTTTGTATGTCTGATGGCCGGCGCACAGACACGGGCTGGCGGCTCGTCATCGTCAAAGACTCCCGCAGGGGCTGCTTACATGCTCTCGGACGGCTCGACAGTGACGAAGAGCGGTGAGACGCTCGCTACGGAGACCTCCGACTACAACGTGGTTCAGGTGACGAAGGGAACACTCCTGCTGGCGAACTGCACCGTCACGAAGGCGGGCGACTACAGCAGTAGTTACTCGGGCGACGACACCAGTTTCTACGGTACCAACTCGGCGATCTATGCCTCGGGCACGGGCGCAGAGATTAATATGGAGGGCGGCAGCGTCAGCACAAACGCCAAGGGCGCGAATGCCGTCTTTGCTACCAACGGAGCCACCATCAACGTCTCTGACATCACCATCGACAACCAGAAGAGCGTCAGCCGGGGACTGCACTGTACGGGCGGCGGCATCATCAACGCTACGAACGTCAACATCACCACCCGCAGCGAGACCTCATCGACCGTGGCCACCGACCGTGGCGGCGGCACTGTTACCGTGCGTGGCGGCACCATCACCGCCAAAGGCAGCAAGTCGTCGGTGCTCTACTCCACGGGAACCATCAGCGTCGATGGCATCACGGGGCTGTCTGAGAAAGGGCCGATGGCAACGGTTGAGGGCGCCAACACCGTCAACATCGAGAACAGCGAGATGACATCCAGTTCAGATGCGCGAGGTATCCTGCTCCACCAGTCGAACTCTGGTGATGCTGAGGGTACGAAGCCCGTCTGCGCCGTCACCAACTCGACGCTGACCACCACCGACAGCAGTGCCCCACTCTGCTTTGTGACCAACGTCACAGCCACCCTGACACTGACGGACGTGACGCTCAACGTGGCCAGTGGGCGGCTGATGAGTGTGGAATACTACAAGCGCGGCGAAGGCTCGACGGGTCACCTCGTGCTGCAAACCACCAAAGACAGTTGGGAATATACGGGCAGCGTGGATGCCGACAACGTGAACAATGCGGCTGTCACCGTAGGCGAGAACGTCACTTGGAACGGCGCGATGGACTCCGACAACAATGCCATCGCGACCGCCGTCACCATCGAGAGCGGAGCCGTATGGAACCTCACGGGCAACAGTTATGTCACGACCCTCACCAATAACGGCACCATCAACCTAGGCAACTACACGCTGAGTTACAAGACGCTTAGCGGCAGCGGCACCATTAGCGAGACGACTGGCATCAACGAAATCGTAAATAGTCAATCGTCAAATAGTCAATCTATTTACACCCTCGACGGTCGCCGTGCTGATAGCAATGTTAAGGGCATCGTCATCCAACAAGGTAAGAAAAATGTTCAAACCTGCCGCAAAATGAGGTGAGGCGTTGAGTTTTTTATCACTTTACAGGGGTTACCGACAGCAACGGAATTGGAGGGGATATCTCGAGTGACAACCGAGCCGGCTCCGATGGTAACATTATCACCGATAGTTACTCCAGGAAGGATGGTAACACTGCCTCCAATCCATACGTTATGCCCTATAGTGACAGGTTTCGCCCACTCCTGACGGGAGTTGCGCTCCACAGGGTCTGTACTATGACAGGCCGTGTAGATGCTTACATTAGGACCGATGAAACAGTCGTCGCCAATGGTAACGTAGGCTTCGTCGAGCACAGTGAAATTAAAGTTGGAAAAGAACCGTTTTCCAATGCTGATTTGCTTGCCGTAGTCACAGTGGAAGTGCTGATTGATGATAAACTTATCGTCTGCCACATGACCAAGCAAGCCTTTTAGGATGTCCTTCATCCGCTGGGTGTCTGATGGACGAAGTGAATTAAACTCATACAAGACCTCTCGAGTGGTCTGCAATTCTGCAATCAATTCCAGCGAGGTGGCATCATAAACCTCGCCCGCCAGCATCTTCTCTTTTTCTGTCATATGCTTACAAACAAATGTAAGACTTTATGCGTTTAATTATGACGAGGCGAAGACCTATCTGTGGGCAACGGTATTTGTGGCTTGCAATCTGGTACTGCCTCAAGTGTTCCACCTCATTCCGCAGGGCGGCGTCATCTTCTCACCCCTGTCGCTCGTCATCCTTGCCGGTGCCTACAAGTTCGGCTGGAAGACAGGACTTCTTGCTGCCCTGCTCTCACCGCTGGCGAACCATCTGCTGACGGGGATGCCCGCTATGGCCGTGCTGCCGGTGATGACGCTGAAACTCGCTGTTCTCGCCCTTGTTGCAGGTTTCACAGCCCAGCACTTCAAGACGGTCAACCTGCCGCTAATCATCGGTGTCGTTCTCGTCAGCAAGGCTATCGGTTGCCTTGGTGAACTGCTTCTAACAGGCGGTATCGAGGCTACGATTGCCGACTTCACCATCGGCTGGCCTGGCCTACTTCTTCAGGTCATCGGAGCCTGGCTTATACTCACGAAACTGAAGTAACAATTATCTCATTATCTGATAAAATGTGTTTCTGTTAGATTTTCCTGAATCTTCGGTGAACCGAACTGCTGCAGACCAAGATGGATAGACTTGATGAGGAACGCCATGTTCAGACCGAGTTGGCGCATGGTCTGCATTCCCTCCTCATCTTGCGTCACCTCGTTAGGAGCGGTGCCGTGAGCGATACTCCAGTACTGCGATGGCACCACAGGCATATTGGTTTTTAGAAAATACTTGTTCAGCACGTCCATAGTGGCGGTGGCTCCCCCACGGCGGGCTATACTTACGGCTGCGCCTACCTTCATGCTCCAGTCGGCGTGCAGGTTGGAATAGAACAGGCGGTCGAGCAATGACAGCAACGTGCCGTTGGGCGAGGCGAAATAGACAGGCGAGCCGATAAGTAGGCCGTCAGCCTCACTCATCTTGGCTGACACCTCGCTTACGATGTCGCCAAATACACAGACACCCGATGTCCAACACTTGTTGCAGGCTATGCACCCGTGAATCTGAAGATGACCCACGTGAATCCACTCTGTCTTGATGCCCTGTAGTTGTAGAATGTGTTCCACTTCGTGCAGGGCTGTCGCTGTATTGCCATTGGCTTTAGGGCTGCCATTGAGGATGATGACTTTCATTATAATAACTGTAGTATTTGTTGGGTTAGTTGATAAACAATGCTAATTCTTGGTGCAAATAAAACGTTTATCACCATGGGAACGTTTCCGGGTCGTTGAGAACGTTCGATCGCAGGTTTTGGTTCAAGGCGCTGATGACCTGCATGTCGTCGTCTGAAAGCGAGAACGTCATAATCTCCAAATTCTCGGCAAAGTGATTGGTTTGGCTCATGGAATCATAATCAGTCCTCTCCGCGCAGCGTCCAAGTGCCGACGCCAATTTGCGGAATCTCGATGTCGTTATTAAGTCTAATCATCATCATATAGTTTCTCCACATATTGCACACTCGCGATGTATTCTTCATCGGTAGTCAGATGCTCGATGATCATGGGCATACAAGGATCCTCAGCAGTGGCCAGACGGATATACCGTTTGATATCCAAAGTTCCCTGACCGCAAGCGCACTCTTCCAATTGGAAGGTATATTCGGGCTTGAGGCGTATATCCTTCAGGTGACAACTGACGATGGTACCATGAAGTTTTTCAAAGCACTCTTCCAAAAACTCGTCATTGAAGAAATAACGGCGTGGCGAGGTAATCATATTCACCACATCGAGGTGGGTGCCGAACTCCGCACGATCTACGGCCTCTATCAGGCGCAGATACTCGTCGGGACTGCTGGGAATCATCCATGGCATCGACTCAATGCAGAACTTGGTATGATGGGGACGAGCGGTGTCGATAATCTGACGAATCATCGAGACGGCCATATCCCAAAGTTCAGCACTGAAGTTCTCACGGTAGCCACCGTCCCAGCGGGGACCGTAAGGCGTGCCTACCACATTCACACAGCAGACGGCACCGATGGCATCGGCCATACGGAGTTGACGGATGGCATAGTCAATCCAACGCTGGCGCTCCTCAGGATCGACAGCCAGCGTATTACGCCACACACCAACTTCTGCTATTGTAAGACCGACCTCATCGGCAGCCTGTTTATACGACATGAAGGTCTCTTCGCCGTCATCACAACACACGGGAAAGTTCACGGTCTGTAGTCCGAGCGTCTTGTGCCTCTGAGCCCACTCCTGCGGCGACTTATGTGCCAACGATGATGAAATGCCTAAGTACATCAGAAAGCCCTCCTATGAATAATGGTTGCATCCATTTTTTCCAACGAGTTCACACCTGTGCGAGCCATCACGCCAGCCAATTCTGCCGTTATCTCGTCGATTCGACCAGATACGGCCTCGGCACCATTCTTGAGCAGCGGCATCAGGTGACGACCAACTGATACAGCGGTCGCGCCAAGGGCCAGACACTTGTAGGCATCCATGCCGCTTTCAATGCCACAATCCACGAACACGGGGATGCTTCTGCCTGTGATTGACAGGATGTCGGATAGCGCCATCAATGGCGGCACAGCATACTGAATCATGCCATGATGGTGGGAGACAACGATGCCTGCGCAACCAGCCTTCAGGCATTTCTCGGCATCATGGGGACTGAGCACACCTTTCACGATGAACGGCACACCTGCAGCCTCTACAAACTCCTTCAGTTCTGCTGTGGTCTTAGCCTTCATCGGCAAGCCAAACACATTATCGTAGCCTCCCTGAGAGTTGAAAGCGTGGTCTATGTCCATACCCACGGCAATACAGCCCGTCTTGACGGCATGTTCTATTTTGCGCAGCACCTCGCGATTGTCTGCATGGGGCTTGATAATCTTAATAGTTCTGGCACCAGTGGCCACGATGGCCTCCAACTCCTCGTCGCTGCCCATACCCACCCAATGGACGGCTTGGCTGAGGGTTGCGGCTTGGGCATAGATGGTCATCCCGTCGTTAGTGGTATGATGCAGGTGCGACAGAGCAGCGGTCATGATGGGCGTGCGGAAGGTCTCGCCGAACAACGTCAGTTGCGTAGAGGGCAGAACGGCATCAAGATAGCGGGTCTCTACCAGCAGGGAGTCGAAATAGTCTCTGGTAATTTTATCGGAATTGGATGTCAGTTGCATAAATATTATGTTCGTCTTAGTAGAACTTTACGATGTCGTCCAGGGGCCTGCGCTCAGAACGGTTAGGCTCTCCTGCCCGGTAGCCCAGGGATATGACTGCCATGATCGTCTCACTTTCGGGGATGTCGAAGAGCGTGCGGAGAGCGTCGGCGTCGCGCATTCCCATGATGAGCGTGTCGAAGCCCATGGCACGGGCCTTCAGAATCAGATAGCAGTTGCTCAGGCCATTGTCGTAGGCACCCCATCCATCGCCCACCTCATTGGTCTGATTGCCCTGGAAGAAGCCCGACTTACCCCGCTCATACGTTGAGACGATCAGCACCGGAGCGTCCTTGATGCGATCCTTGTTGCCTCCCACCATGTCCTGCACGGCGGCCACCTTCTCGTCGCTGATGGCCACGTAATACTTCGTCGGCTGCTGGTTGGCCCACGACGGAGCCTCCTGCGTAGCGGTCAGCAGTTCGCGGACCTCGGCCTCCGAGATCTTCTTCGAGGCATCGTAACTGCGGACGCTTCGTCTTGTTGTCAGTACTTCGTCGAAAGACACAACGTCCTTCGCCGCTTCTTTTTTCTCACTACAGCCAGTCAGTGCCACCAGCATCAGGGCTGTCCATAAAATCTTTCTCATTTTCATATCCGTTTAGTTTTTTATTAGATGACTTGATCAATTTCTCTAAATCCTGATGCAAAGATAGCAATATTTCCGTAATTATCGCCATCTTTGCAATCATTTTTAAATGTATATAGGTAAAATAAGGGCAAAGGAGCAACGAGTTTCATATTTATTACTTATCTTTGCAACCGTAAAACAAAGATTAAAATAGACAGAACGCCGGCATGGGGGCGGACGGGAAGACAAATGTTTGTCCATGGGATAAATTAACATGAATGATACATCACTGAAACGACAACTAAAGGTACTCACCATACCGGTGTTTATCGAGATGGCCCTTGTCATGATGCTGGGGGCCGTCGATACGGTGATGCTGAGCCGCTACAGCGACAACAGTGTTGCAGCGGTGGGATTAGACAACCAACTCATCTCACTCGTCTTCCTTGTCTATCAGTTTTTCTCGATGGGTGCAGCCATCCTCTGTGCCCAATACATCGGTGCGGGGCTCCGAAAGAGACTGGTACAGGTGGTGGGAATGGCCTTGGTGGTGAACCTGATGCTCGGCCTGGCGGTCAGTGCCATGCTTTTCCTCTATGCCGAGGAGTTGCTGCAACTGATGGGACTGCGCGCCGAACTGATGGATGACGGACTGGTGTATCTGCGCCTGACGGGTGCCCTGTCGTTCTTCCAGGCACTTTCACTGACATTCTCGGCCTCACTGCGCAGTGCCGACAAGGTGATTTACCCCATGGTGGTGACAGGCATCGTCAATGTCATCAATATTCTGGGAAATTATGCCTTGATCTTCGGACACTGGGGCTGTCCGCAGTTGGGTGTCGAAGGTGCAGCCATTGCCACCGCAGCCAGCAGGGCCATCGCCATGGTGCTCCTTGCCGCCATCCATTTCAAGGTTCACATCCCACGTTTCCCGATGGGTTACTTCCGTCCCATGCCTTGGCAGGAACTGCGTTACCTGTTCTATATCGGTATTCCAGCCATGAGCGAGAACATCTCATACTGTCTCTCGCAGGTGGTCATCACTTTCTTTATCAATCAGATCAGCAACGAGGCACTGGCCACCCGTACCTATTGCCACAACATGATCATGTTCGTCTATCTCTTCTGCATCAGCATCACGCAGGGCGGTGACATCCTCGTAGGGCATCTTGTCGGACAGCGACGACATCAGGCGGCTTACATTCTGGGCAACTTTTTTTTCCGCTGGTCGATGGTCATCACACTTACCGGCTCTGCTCTCCTTGCACTGGCAGGACGTAGCATTCTCAGTGTCTTTACCGACAATCAGGAAATCATTGCAATGGGAGTATGGGTACTCGTCATCGACTGGTTCCTGGAGATAGGCCGCACGTCGAACATCTTCGCTGTAGGTACGCTAAGGGCTACAGGCGACACCATCTATCCCGTCATCATCGCCATTATCTTCAACTGGAGCATCGCCGTAGGCCTGAGTTATGTCATCGGCATCCCATTAGGCTATGGTCTCGTCGGCATGTGGATTGGTTTCGCCCTCGACGAGAATATCCGCGGCATCATTCTCATGCGCCGCTGGCGGTCAGGAAAGTGGAGGAACAAGGGATTTGTCAAAGAATAACATGACTTCATATCCGTTTAGTTTTTTAGGTAACTTGATAAACTTCTATAAATGTTGGGACGAAGTACAATCCTATCATGTCGTTCATCGTATTGCCAGTTACCCTGATGTTCACGGCATCTTTAGCAATATCATGGACTCCTGTTCCTCCCGTGACACGAACATCCGTATTGACACCCATCGGGACAATCGTATCATGCAGCATAACATCGAGAAGCACGGCTTCACGTATTGTGGCATCATCTACCTTGCCAACGGTGATGAGCGGCTCGCTTATCAGAAATTAAATATTGGGGCATAATTCCCAAAAATCCGAAAAAAGTTTTTAGTATTTTGTAGTTTTTTACCCCCTTGGTGCGATTTCTTATAAGAAGAGTCAAACAAACATTGAATCGATGAAAGATTTAGAACGTGAATTTGAACAAATGGTGAGGGCGAACCGCAGCACGATTTACACCGTCTGCTATATGTTCTCCAACGATCAGGACGAGGTGGCCGACTTGTTCCAGGAGGTGCTAATCAACCTGTGGAAGAGTCTGCCCTCGTTTGAGGAGCGTGGCGACGTGCGCTTCTGGATCTACCGTGTCAGCCTGAACGTCTGCATCTCGCTCGACCGTAAGAAGCGACGAAACCAGACCGTGCCACTGACGATGGACATCGACCCCTACGAGGAGACGGAGACCAACCAGAACTCGCGACAGATGGACATGCTGCGACGACGGATAGCCCGCTTGGGGCAGTTCGACCGCGCTATCATCCTGCTCTGGCTGGAGAACATGAGTTACGAGGAGATTGCCGCCATCATGGGCATCACGGTGAAGAACGTCAGCGTGCGCCTCTACCGCATCAAGGAGGAATTAAAAAATATGTCAAACCAATAAAGACTACAGAGCATTATGGAAAATCAGAACAATAACTTACAGGAACTGGAGCAACTGCGCAGTCAGGTCGCAGAGTTTAAGAGCCGTATGGAGCAGCAGGAGATTGTCAGCCGCCGACTGCTGGTCGAGGCGATGAAAGGGCATGTGTCGTGGATTAAGCGGATGAGCATTTGGGGCAGTGTCGGAGAACTGGTAGTGCTACCCTTGCTTGTTTATGCCCTCAGAAGCATTGTCGGCATTTCATGGGGGCCAATCATTGCCATAGGAATAATGTTAATTTTCGAGGCCGCTTTCAACTTCTGGAATGTCAGCACCATCCGCGACAAGCATCTGGCGGCTGGTGACGTGCTCAGTGCCCAGCAGAGGCTGACGGCCTACAAGCGCAGGGAGAAACTATACACATTTAGTGTGATTCCCGTCATTCTTATCTGTGTAATGTGGCTGCTGTGTGACGTTTATTACGGCACAGACATTCCCTTCCCCCCAACTGAAAGGCTGCTTGTTTATTTCGTAGTGATTTCTATCATATTGGCAGTAGTTTTCTATGTCTTTTCCCGCGAGATGCGCTCGCTGAACAAGGCCATCAAAGAGATAGACGAGTTCGCCAATATGTAGTTGCTCGAGAGACCACGTTAGGCGGTTATAGTACGCATGGGACGTACTGCCAGTACGCCCCTTACGTACTGAGAGTGCGCTAACGACGTACTATAACTTTCTCCGTATTCCTTTGGTGGTTTGCCCGAATGTTTGTATCTTTGCGGTCAGTTAGGTAGCACTTTATGCACAAGGAGAAATTCATGATCTACCGGAGGGATGCGAAGAAGGGCGAGGCCACCTATTCGCCGAAGTCGCACTCTGTCCCACATTTCGAAGGCCACTACGTAGAAGGTATGGAAGAATGGGCATCATGGTACTGCTTCAACAAGAAGGAGGATGGAACCTATGAAGCCGAACTTGATGAAGCCTGGGACGAAGGCAGTCACTATGGCGGAGGAACCATCTGTGTGGATATTCCCAAGGAGTGGTTCAATCTATCATACGATGACTTCCTTGAACGCGTTATTACCCTTGCTGCAGCAAAGCATTATGGTTTCACCGTAGATGACCTGAAGGAGAAAGAGGGCCTGAAGGAGTTTTTCGGTTTTTAAGGAAAAAGAATATCAGATGGCTATCGATACCATCACCTTCTACCTTCATTCTGCGGCGAATCTGCTGACCGATGAGTTTGAGGGGCATCATGCGCTTCATAGTGGAGCGTACAGGCTGCACGTCGTAGAGGAGCATAAGCAGGAGGGTGAAGGTGCCGATGAGACACATCAGGCCGAACATCTCTTTGACGGCCACCATGAGTACCTGCGCATAGTCAGAATGGATGCCATGGCTGAGAGCATCGGCTGTCTGGTGGCGGAGTCCGTAACTGTAGAGTCCGGTGCAGACGCTCTCGCCTACGCCGTTGCGGATGAAGCCGCTGACGGTGAGGGCCATGAAGAACGTGGGGAACTCGATGAGGTCCTTCAGATAGATGGTCATCGTAGAGAAGAAGATGCCGTAGCCGAAGGTGCGCAGGAACGTAGGCAGCCATAATCGCTCAACATTCAGTGTGGGTGAGACGTAGAAGTACATCAGCACCTGATATATTAGCAAGGCAACGAAGCCTACGGTTAGCAGTCGTGTGTATTTGAAACCCAGACGCGGCAAACGTCCCCAGTTAGGACAGCCCTTGCCCCAGAGAATCGTAAAGATGCAACCGAAGGCATAGCCGAGGATTTCGAACACATAGAACTGCCCAGTGGTCGTAAAGCCCCAGTGGAGCACACCACCCGTCAGCGTATTTTGCAGGGCGTGAGGCGTAGCGTTCATCACCTCGGCCACGAAGAACATGCCCAAGATAGGAATCAGTCGGGCATGAGGCCAAACACTCGGGTCGATATAAGGATGGCGGATGTTGCGCATACGTCCGATACAGACGATGAGGGTCAACGGGAGGGTCAGCAGAACACCTTGCCAGACCTTTGAATCCCACCAATTAAAAAACTCGCCGTATGTGAAGAGCCAGATGACTTGCAGCATCAGCGCCGACCAAAGTAGGCAACCGAGCCAGTCGAGCGACACCAACGGCAGTCGGAAGGGCATCATGCGCCAAGGATGGGTGCAGGTGTAG
>JAFRMM010000215.1 GCA_017430675.1 Prevotella sp. | reverse complement strand
GTATTTTGCAATACTCATTGAGTATTTCCCGAAAGTCACTGCCGCTTGACTGCCCCCCAAGGTATTCTGACTCCCCTCCTGAGACAGGAGGGGTGCCCGTCAGGGCGGGGTGGTCTGCACCACCTACTGAATTTAGGTTTATCCTGACTCTGGGATTTTCGGCAAACGTATCGAATTATTTCGTATCTTTGCCGCCAAATCATATCAGGTATGGAAAGAACAACGATTATCAGACAGTTTTTCAATGAATCAGTGACGCCAGTGACACCAGTGACGCTGGATTTCCTAAAAGCCTCACGGGTACTGCGCACACGCATAATGCGCCCAGGCGCAACGCGCATACGCCTACGCGGTACGCGTGAAAAGTTTACGCATTATAGCGTCACTGGCGTCACTGTCCAAAACCCAATACACACATACAGATACATACAGATGTTTTCAAGGATTTCTCACGGGTACCGCGTGTGTGCGCGCGGTACCCGTGAGGAAGTTACTATTCTATCTGTATCATCTGTATGTGTATGGGTGTGGGTGGAGGATGTTTCCAAGATACTTCACGCGTACCGCGTGCGCGCAGTACGCATAAAAGTTTTCTGTTTTATCCTACACCCACCCCCACCCATATATCGGACAGAGGTCCTGCACAACGGTTCCTGACCCTAATGTGCATGTGGAGCAATCGAACGACTTATGTTTTTTTTCTCTCTTTTTCGTGGCTTTTACAACCTTTTTTCGTACCTTTGCCCCCGGAAACTTACAAAGGACTGAATACGATGGACAAGAAAGTGATGAACGACACGGTGCGTCGAAATGTGGCACTGCTGTCGAAGTACTCGGAGAAAGAACGGAGCATGATGCCCGCCACGGAGGCACCCCTGCCCTCAGTGGAGATGGTGAAGCAGATCGTGACGCTCGTGAAGAGCATCATCTTCCCCGACTACTTCCAGAAGCGGCAGCCCGACGAGACCATCCGCTCTTATTATATAGGTGTGCACATGGATGAGTTGCTGACGCTGCTGACGAAACAGATCGCCCACGGCCTCCAGTTCTGTGAGGACTGTGAGCAGATCCGCACGAAGGCGGAAGTCTATGACGAGGCGGAGCATCTGGCCGTGGAGTTCCTCGACGCACTGCCTGAGATCAAGCGGCTGCTCTATACCGATGTGCAGGCGATGTTCGACAACGATCCCGCCGCGCCAAACTACGGTGAGGTGATCTTCTGCTATCCTGTGATGAATACGATGACCCACTACCGCATGGCCCACAAACTCCACGAACTGAAGGTGCCCGTGATTCCCCGTATCATCACGGAGTTGGCGCACTCGAAGACGGGTATCGATATCCATCCGGGGGCGCAGATAGGCGAGTACTTCTCCATCGACCACGGTACGGGTGTGGTCATCGGCGAGACAACGATCATCGGCCATCACGTGTCGCTCTATCAGGGTGTGACCTTAGGTGCCAAGAGTTTCAAGTACGACGAGCAGGGGAATATGCTGAACGTGCCGCGTCACCCGATCATCGAGGATAACGTGACGGTCTATTCCAATGCTTCGATCCTGGGTCGCATCACCATCGGCCACGACTCCGTCATCGGCGGTAACATCTGGTTGACGCACTCTGTGCCGCCCTATTCGCGCATCCTCCAGTCGAAAGCCATCGACGCAGGTTTCCAGGATGGGGCAGGCATTTAGAAAGGTAAATAAAAAGGCTTCCCTCTAAGGAAGCCTTTTTATTGTTTTAGAGGGAAGCCTTTTTGGTGTTCAGTGCCTTGGCGAACTTGCCTGTGGCGATGCTCTTGCCGTCCTCGCCGATGTAGATGGGCGTTTCTGTGCCGTCAGCCTCGACGGAGCGGGTGCGGTAGCGGTAGTCGCGGTAGTCGTCCCAGCGCCAACTGCTGTTGCTGTAGAGGTTGAAGTCGTAGGAACGGTCGTCCCAGTCGTACATCGTGCCGCTGAAATGGCTGTAGGATAGTCTGTAGTCACACCAGTCAATACGTACGGGGTTCCAGGTGCGATCGTCGTAGTCGATGTAGATGTTGCCGCCCCGCACTTCCCAACGGAAGGAACTGTAGGCATATTCGCCACGGTGGTTATAGTCGTAGTCTGTCTCAAAACCATAGCCGCGGGTGGCATTGCCGTAACTGTCGTAGTAGTCGGCCTCGAAGCGCCAGACGGTGCGGTACTCGCCATCGCGGAACTCCTCGCCCCAGCGGTTGCAGTAGTAGGTGTCCATATCGCCCTCCCAGTCAACACCGGTGAGTCTGCGGGCTATCTCTTCGTCAGTCTCGCAACTGGTCATTGTGAACCCTGCGAGAATCAGCATCATTGCGTAGTAGAAAAACTTCTTCATAATCGAATCTCCTATCTTTAAATTGTTTACGCTGCAAAGATAGGTGTTATTTCTATACGCCACAAATGAAAAGTCCTATTTGCCCATAGGGTTTTCCCTATTCCTGTTTTTTCTTGCCGAACTCGGGATCAATCCTGAGCAGGGCGGTGACGACGTATGTCATCGTACAGACGGCCACGACGATGAGGAAGAACGCGGGATAGCCGACACTCTCCTGCAGGGCACCCGCAAAGAGTCCTGGGATCATCATCGAGAGAGCCATGAAGGCTGTGCAGAGGGCATAGTGGGCCGTCTTGTGCTCGCCCTGACTATAATAAATAAGGTATAGCATGTAGGCGGAGAAACCGAAGCCGTAGCCGAACTGCTCGATGAACACGCAGACATTGACGATGAGGAGGCTCTCGGGCAGGGCATAGGAGAGATAGACATAGACGAGGTCGGGGAGGGTGATGGCCAGTACCATGGGCCACAGCCACCGCTTCAGTCCGTCGCGGCTGGCTACGATGCCACCAAGGATGCCACCGAGGGTGAGACCGATGACACCCACCGTGCCCTGCACCAGTCCGTACTCGGCGGGGGAGAGCCCGAGGCCGCCCTTGGCAGCGGTGTCGATGAGGAAGAGGGCACTGACCTTGGCGAGCAGTCCCTCTGGCATGCGGTAGAAGAGCATGAAGCAGATGCCGGCCCAGACTTGGGGTTTCTGGAAGAAAGTCTTGAGCGTGTGCCAGAATTCTTGGAGGATCGTGGGAGAGGACACACTGGGGACAGTCCCCGGGTTATCCGCTTCGCTACTCACACGAGGGGACAGTCCCCGGGTGTCCTCCCGTGTGTCCTCCTTGGGGCGGGGAAGGATGTAGTGGTGCCAGAGCCAGAAGGCGATGAAGAGGCCCGCCATGCCATAGAACGTGATGCTCCACGAATAGCGGATATTTCGCGTGAGGACCTCGAGATTGCCAGCCAGCATGACGAGCAGTCCCTGGCCCACGATGGTGGCGATGCGGTAGAACGTGGAGCGGATGCCCACGAACCAGGCCTGCTCGTGCTGTTCGAGCCCCAGCATGTAGAAGCCGTCGGCGGCGATGTCGTGGGTGGCACTGGAGAAGGCCATCAGCCAGAAGAAGGCCAAGGAGCCCTGCAGCCAGTAGGGGGCGGGGATGGTGAAGGCCACACCGCCGAGGGAGGCGCCTATGAGCAACTGCATGGTGACGATCCACCAGCGTTTGGTCTTGATGATGTCGATGAACGGGCTCCACAGGGGTTTGATGACCCATGGCAGGTAGAGCCATGAGGTGTAGAGCGTGATGTCGGTGTTAGACAGGCCGAGACGCTTGTACATGATCAGCGAGATGGTCATCACGGCCACGTAGGGCAGACCTTCGGCGAAGTAAAGGGTGGGCACCCAGGCCCAGGGAGATTTTCTATAATTCATAATTATTCGTAGAGACGGTGGATTTCAGCGTTGCGATAGTAGAAGAGAAGAATCTCCTCATAGGTCTTGCCCTGCTCACTCATGACGGCGGCACCTATCTGACAGAGGCCGACACCGTGGCCCCAGCCCTTGCCGTGCAGACGGAAGTGGTTGGGAAGTTTCTCGACCTCAAAGGCGGAGGAGAGCAGGTGGGTCTCGCTCAGGGCACGGCGGATCTCAAGTTCCTTGCCGATGGTGAGCGTCTTCTTCGTTCCCACGATCTTCAGGCGCCAGATGCGGCCGCTCTTGCCGCGATCCAGGGGGATGAGGTCGGTGACCTCGCCGAAGTCGATATTCAACTTACGGCTGACGAGTTCGGAGAGTTGCCCACGGGTGTATTCCACCGTCCAACGGTAGAAGTCGGGTGTCTCCTGGTCGTAGTCGTTGAGCACGCGCGAGAGGATCTGTTGGTCACTGGTGTTACAATAGGGGTCGTGGAAAGACAGAAGGTAGGGCTTGGGCGTGTCTTCCCAGCAATACTGGAACTCCTCGGTCTCACCACCGCAGCACTTATGGAAGCGGGCGTCGCAGATCTCGCCGTCGTAGGCGAGCACCTGTCCGCGCGTCGCTGCAATGGCCTCCGCCACCTGCGGACTGCTGGCCATCGTGATGCCCTGGTAACGCTGGCAGTGGTCATCGGCGCAGACATCATAGATGGTATGGTCCTCGCGGTCGTACCAGCGGATGATCTCGTCGTCCTTCTTGACGAACGAGAAGAAACTGTCGTTGCCGTTCTCGTGGCGGCGTTTCTCCATCTGTGCCAACAGCCAGGAACGGGAGATGACGGCGTGGGCCTTGAGAAACTCGGGGGATGCCGTGGCCGACATCTCACTGGAGATGACGCTCGTGAGGTATCGCTCCACAGGCAGTTCGTTGATGGCGACGATCTTGTCGGCCTCGACAACGATGTTCAGTGTACCCTCAAATTCCTCTGTACGCTTCCGCTCCCAGTGGAAATGCACACCGATGGTGACATCATCAATACAGAAAGAAGCATCATCGGTCTGCGGACGGAAGGTCAGGTGCCGATACTGTGTGCCTCGCCAAAGGATGCCACCTTCGGAGAATTCCACCGTCTGGCTTCCGCTGATCACCCTGCCCTTGGCCATGTAGTCGCCTTTGAGAACGAAGGAAATCTTGCTGGCACTCACGATGCCGACGGTAACGGTGGGCTCTTTGGAAGTGAGAGGTGAGAGGTGAGAGGTGAGATCCTTGGGGGCGGAGGCCCTCAGTTTGTCGATAACCTGCTGAAACCCGTCTTTCGACAAGGATACTTCATGGAGAATGCTGAGGGCAGTCTCTGGCGTGATACGTTCATAGTCCTCTTGGCGTGGGGTTATGAAGAGACCTGCCATGTCGAGGGCTCCCGGGCTGATGAGGAACTGACTGCCGCCCTCGGCATAGTAGCAGTCGGGACGGTGCTTCCCACGCGGGAAGACCACTGACAGGTATTCGTCATCGTGCCGCCAACTGACGATGTTCATCATCGGTTCCGTCTCGTCCTCACGTTGTGGCAAGGCATCATAGAGGCGCAGGAACAGTTGTTCGTCGCCATACTGCGAACGGCTGCGGATGAGAAGGGCCGGACAGGGGTATTCCTCGATGAGTGAGATATCCTCGTCGTCGTTGAGGCTGATGACCTTCGTCAGGTTACGGCTCAGGCGCTGCCACGACATCTGAAGGGGCAGCAGTCCGCTGGTGCCAGCCTGGAAGTGGGCATGGTCAGGTGCCGAGGCACCGCACTTAGGCCCGTTGTAGAAGACCATCAACTCTGGATAATCGTTGAGCAGTTTATGGATCTCGCCATAGGCCGTACGGATGAGTTGCGGCTCATGCCTCACACTGGGGATCGTGAAGTGGATGGGCAGGATGGGGAAGGGGTTGACAAGCAGGTCGTACTGGCTGTCGATGCTCTTCTTCACCTGTTCCTTGGGGCGGTTCTGCTCACAGAGGAAACAGGGGCGCTCCGCGATGGCCTTCGCGTCGATCTTCGCTCCCGTAGAGCCTATGCGGGCGGGGTTCCACTGCACCTGTATGGAGGAGGCGCCAACGGCCAACTCACGGGTTTTGACATTACGCAGGTCGTGGTAGCGACGGCGGGCATCGTCCCATTTCTCCAACTGACGGTTGAAGAACCGTTGCAGGGGGGAGTCGTTCATCAGTTCCTGCTTGCCCTGCAGCATCTGCTGACGGGCGAGGATCTCCAGCGTGCGCAACTGGTCCTTATAGCGGTTGTTGGCATTGATCTTGTCGATGGAGAGGGCGGCATCGCTGTTGCCTCCCCAGCGGCGGCAGAGGTAGAGTTCCGTGAAGATGCGTCCGATACGGTAGTGGCGCGAGAAGATAAGGCCTAAGGCGTAGTCCTCACCATAAGAGGTATTAGGGAATCCTATTTGTCGCAGCAGAGGCGTGAAGAAGGCGCGGGGCGCGCCGAGACCGTTGATGCGCAGGGCATTATTAGGGCCGTTCTCATCCGTCCACTCTGCATGGTCAATGAGTCCCGGCGGTAGGGTGTTCAGTTCGAAGTCGCACATACGGTAGGAACCGATCACCATGGCTGCGTTCTGCTTGTAGAAAGCATCCACTACCTGTTGGAGTGTCTTCGGCGAAGAATAGAGGTCGTCGCTGTCGAGTTGTACGGCAAAGCGTCCGCAGCGGTCGTCGTGGATGGCCTGGTTCCAGCAACCGCCGATACCCAAGTCTGTGCGCTCAGGGATGATATGCACCAGCCGTTCGTCGTGGAAGCCGCGCAGCAGTTCCGTGGTCTTGTCTGTGGAGTGGTTATCGACGACGATGACGTTGAACTTGAAGTTGGCCTTCTGCTGGAGCGCACTGTTCACGGCGTCGCAGATGGTCTTCTCACGGTTATAGACGGGGATGATGACAGATGCCTCCATGTCGAACTCCTGCTCGTTGAAGTCGGGACGACGGTAGAAGGAGGGGTCTATCTTCGCGCCGATCTCCGCCAGATGGGCCGTGGCAGCGTGTTCCATCTCTATCTGCACCTCGCGGTTGCGGGGGTTCACGTAGTCGAACTGTTTCACGCCCGAGGCCCGGGTGTCCGTCTCTTCCTCCGTATAGAGTTTTTCGTTGATGTGGAAGATCCTGCCTTTGCGACTCAGAAAGAGGCGCAGGGCATAGAGACCCGCATGATGATAGTCGTTCTCTCCGGCCTGCATGGCAAAGGTGTGGAGCAGGGAGGTCTTGATGAGCAGCAAAGAACCGAAGTCGAAGTCGTCGCGGATGCTGCCCAACTGGTAGTCGATGACAGGATGATTCTGGCGCTTGCCGTCGATGATGTCGTCATGGTCGGCATAGACCATGGCAGCATCGGAGTCGGAGGCGATGCGCAGCATCCTGTCAAGGGCATCCTCGCTGATCTGTAACTGCGTGGATTTCGTCTGTAGCAGCACGTAGTCTGCCTTGGCGTTCTCGGCAATGCTCATCAGCGTGTTACTGCTGGTGAGGTTATCTACTTGCAGTTGTGGACAGTCTGCCAACGTGCCTTCCGTCAGGGAGGCGGAGACCAGCAGACTGATATTCTGAACTGTTTTGCTGCCTCTGAGTTGCTTCACGGTCTGTGAGACGGCCTTCAGGTCGTCGCAAGGCAAAAAACAATCGATTTTCTCTCTCATGGGGTGTCTTAGTAATATATTAGTGTGCAAATTTCGCAATATTTTCCGAGAATACCAAATAATTCAATATTTTTTTTCTACCTTTGCACCCAAAATAGGAATTGTGGACGGCGAAAAGAAGATACTGCTGGGGATGTCTCTTGATGAGTTGAAGGCTGTTGCCAGGGAATTGGGCATGCCTCAGTTCACGGCGAGCCAGATGGTTAAATGGCTTTACCAGCAGCATGTCAGGAGCATCGATGAGATGACGAACATCTCGAAGCAGAATCGTGAACGGCTGTCTGAGCGCTATACCATAGGAGCCATGGATCCCATCGACTGTCAGCGTTCTAAGGACGGGACGATCAAGTATCTCTTTCCAGTGACTGACAGCCGGTTCGTGGAGACGGTCTATATCCCTGATGGTGATCGTGCTACGCTGTGCGTCTCCTGTCAGGTGGGCTGTAAGATGAACTGCCTCTTCTGCCAGACGGGCAAGCAGGGGTTCGAGGGGAATCTCTCAGCAGGTGATATCCTGAACCAGATCTACGCCCTGCCAGAGCGCGAGACACTGACGAACATCGTCTTCATGGGACAGGGCGAGCCCATGGATAACCTCGACAACGTGCTCCATGCTACGGAGATCCTGACCGCTAACTATGGTTATGCCTGGAGTCCGAAGCGTATCACGGTAAGCAGTGTCGGCATCAAGGGCAAACTGAAGCGCTTTCTCGATGAGAGCGAGTGCCATGTGGCCATCTCGATGCACACGCCCCTACCGGAACAGCGCCGTCAGTTGATGCCCGCAGAACGGCAGATGTCGATTACGGAGGTGGTGGAACTGCTGAAACAGTACGACTTCACCCATCAGCGCCGTTGCTCGTTTGAGTATATCTGTTTTGCAGGGCTCAACGACATGACGATGCATGCCCGTGAGATTGTGCGTCTGCTGGAGGGATTGGAATGCCGCGTGAACCTCATACGCTTTCACGAGATCCCTGAAGTGGATCTGCCTGAATCCGATGAGAAACGTATGGAGTCGTTGCGCGACTATCTGACGAAGCACGGGGTCTTCACCACCATCCGGGCGAGTAGGGGACAGGATATCTTCGCTGCCTGCGGGCTCCTCTCTACGGCGAAGAGATTGTCAAATAGTACAATTGTATAATAGTCAAATAAATATATGGAAGACAGAAAGATTCGCGTGGCTATCACGCATGGTGATACGAACGGTATCGGTTATGAGGTGATTCTCAAGGCTTTTGAGGATCCTGTGATGCTGGAGTTGTGCACACCTATTATATATGGTTCGCCCAAGGTGGCCGCCTATCACCGTAAGGCGATGGACCTGCAGACGCCCTTCACCATCATCAACAGCGCGGAGGATGCGAAGGAAAACCGGCTGAACCTGCTGACAACCTTCGAGGACGATGTGAAGGTGGAGTTCGGACAGCCGACGGAAGAGTCGGAAGAGGCTGCGCGCAAGGCTATGCAGCGTGCCAAGGAGGATCTGCAGAAGGGACTCTATGACGTGCTTGTGATGGCGCCAGTGAAACCCAATCCCCATCCTGCGAAGGAAGACAAGGCGCTGACGGTGATGCTCAACGACGTGGTGCGCGTAGGCCTCGTTACCACCCATCTGCCCATCAAGGAGGTGGCACAGTCCATTACCGTGGAGAAGGTTGTCAGTAAGGGCACCATCTTCCACAACAGCCTGAAGCGTGATTTCCGCATCTCCAACCCACGTCTGGCCGTGCTGGCACTGAATCCCCAGCAGGGCACGGAGGAACAGGAGATCATCACCCCCGCCATCGAGGAAATGGAGAAGAACGGCATACAAGCCTTCGGCCCCTACGTGGCTGATGAGTTCTTCGGCCATGCGATGTATTATGATTTTGACGGTGTGCTCGCCATGTACGACGACCAGGGAACCCTGCCCTTCAAGACGCTGGCACGGGAATATGGTGTGAAGTTGAAGGCTGGCATTACGGCCATCTGCATCACCCCCGACCATGGACCAGCCTTCGACATTGCGGGTAAGGGTGCGGCCGACGAGCAGTCTATGCGCCATGCTGTCTATACGGCCATCGATATGTTCCGCCACCGCATCGAATACGACGAGCCGTTGGCTCATCCCCTGCCCAAACTCTATCACGAGAAGCGGGAGGACGGCGACAAGGCGCGCTTTGCCGTCAGGGCCAAGGATCTGTTCAGAAAGCCCGACACGTCGGAAGACAAGCGGGAAGAAAAGTAATTTGCGTTAAAAATCTGCCAGAATTGCAGTTAATTCGGAAATAATATGTAATTTTGTCGGCTCAAATGAAGACAACGGAACTGCAAAGCATCAAGCAACGGTACAATATCGTAGGCAACTGCGAGGCGCTGAACCATGTCCTCGACGTCGCCCTTCAGGTGGCGCCGACGGATCTCAGTGTGCTGATAGTCGGAGAGAGCGGCGTGGGTAAGGAGATCATCCCCCGCGTCATCCATGACAACTCCCCCCGCCGTCGCGAGAAATACTTTGCCATTAACTGCGGTAGTATCCCAGAGGGCACCATCGACAGTGAACTCTTCGGCCATGTGAAGGGATCATATACCGGAGCCATCAATGACTCTCCAGGCTATTTCGGTGTGGCCAACAAGGGCACCCTCTTCCTCGACGAGGTGGGTGAGTTGCCGCTGGCTACGCAGGCCAGGCTGTTGCGCGTGCTGGAGACGGGCGAATACATCCCTGTGGGAGGCACTGAGATCCACAAGACCGACGTTCGCATCGTGGCCGCTACGAACCTGAATATCCGTCAGGCTATCAGCGAGGGGCGTTTCCGCGAGGATCTCTACTACCGCCTGAACTCCATCCCCATCCAGATGCCCCCGTTGCGTGAGCGTGGCGAGGACATCGTGCTGCTGTTCCGTCTCTTCGCCATGCAGATGGCCGAGAAATACAAGATGGACCGTATCGTGCTCGATGAGGAAGCCAAGCAGATCCTCATGCGCTATAAGTGGCCAGGCAACGTGCGCCAACTGAAGAACATTACTGAGCAGATCTCCGTGCTCTCCCCAGAGCGCCATATCACGGCCGAGGTGCTCAGCCGCTTCATACCGCTGGATCAGGAGACCACCCAGTTGGCCACGATTCACCGTGAAGGTGGCGATCACAGTTTCGAGAACGAGCGTGAGATCCTCTATAAGATCCTCTTTGAGTTGCGTGGCAACGTCAATGACATGCGTCGTGAGATGAGCGCCCTGAAGAAGCAACTCGACGATGTGCAGGGTGCCAAGACCGTGGCCGTGGAGCCCCTGCCATCGACACAGTTGGCTCCACTACAGCCCATCCGCACCGTACAGCCTACGATGGAGGATGCCGTCGCAGAGGAATATATCGAGCCCGAGAAGGAACAGGAGAACCTCAATCTCAATGATCTCAGCAAGCAGATGCTGGAGAAGGCGCTGGAGCGCAATCATGGCAACCGTAAGAAGGCTGCTCAGGAACTGGGCATCAGCGACCGTACCCTCTACAGAAGACTAAAGCAATATGGACTGGCCCTCCTCCTTACCTTCATGTTTTTAAGTTGCTCCGTCAGTTATAAGTTCAACGGTGCCAGCATCGACTACACGAAGACCAAGACCATCCAGATAGCCGACTTCCCCATCCGCTCCAGTTATGTCTGGGGACCCATGGGACCGCTCTTCAACAACCAGTTGAAGGATCAGTTTGCCAACCATACCCGTCTGGAGCAGGTGAAGCGCAATGGCGACCTGAAGATCGAGGGTGAGATCATCCGCTACGAACAGCGCAACAAGTCTGTCAGTTCAGAGGGTTACTCAGCCATGACCGAACTCTCGATGACCGTTAATGTCAGGTTTACCAATAACGTGAAACATACGGAGGATTTTGAGCGGCAGTTCACGGCCATGCAGAGTTATGAAACCACGCAGTCGCTCAACTCCGTGCAGGAGGAACTCGTCACGCAGATGGTGAAGGACATCTGCGACCAGATATTCAATGCTACTGTAGCCAACTGGTAACAATATGGAGATAGTAGAACTGATCAATCAACCGGAGCGCCTTGACCGCGACACGCTTTATGAACTGCGGTCGCTGCTGGCATTGTATCCCTACTATCAGACGGCCCGTCTGCTGATGCTCCAGAACCTCTACCTGCTCCACG
Organism: Prevotella sp.; assembly: GCA_017430675.1. The sequence goes on along the minus strand of JAFRMM010000215.1, from coordinate 2,895 downwards.
ATCCCACCTTCGACGAGGAGTTGCGCCGTGCCGCCATCTATATCACTGACCGCCGCGTGCTCTTCGACATGATCGAGGCTGCCCATTATAGGCATCCCAAATATGTTGGTTCTGCTAGTTCATCCAGTTCTCCTGGTCGTGCCAGTTCTCCTGGCCGTACGATCTCCCTCATCGACAATTTCCTGGATTCCATTCCGAAGGAGGAGCCTTCGGAGGAGAAGAAGCGCAAGCCGACACCTGCTGATGCCGCCGTTGATTATGTCGCCTATCTGCTTGAGACAGAGCCCGAAGAGCAATCTATGCCTGGCGAAGTGCCGCAGATGCCTGGACAGGCTCTTATAGATGCTTTCATAAATATTGACAAAGGAAAGTTCTCCCTTGCTGATGTGCCCCTCCCTGAGACGGAAGACGTAAAAGAGGTTGAAACAACTGAAGAAGGGATGGAAGAGGAGTATTTCACGGAGACATTAGCCCGAATTTACATCAAACAAGGCAGATATTCGAGGGCTTTGGAAATAATTAAGCGATTAAGTTTGCAAGTTCCGAAAAAAAATGCTTACTTTGCAGACCAAATCCGTTTTTTGGAGAAATTGATTATAAATAGTAACAAGTAAATTATAGTAAAAAAGATGTACACATTATTTGTAATTCTTATCGTGATTGCAGCCCTGCTGATGATCGGCATCGTGCTCATTCAGGAATCTAAGGGAGGCGGTCTGGCTTCCCAGTTCTCAGGTTATAACCAGATTGGCGGTGTGCGCAAGACCACCGACTTCATCGAGAAGATGACATGGGGCCTTGCGGCAACCATGGTTGTCCTCAGTGTTATCTGTGCCTATGTGGCACCTCAGGCTGCTGCCGAGAGTTCAGTGATGGAGAACTACCAGGCTCCTGCCACCAACCCGAACAACCTGCCTGGCTTCGGTGCCAGCCAGCAGAAGGATGCCGCTGTGCCCGATGCTCCTGCTGCTCCTGCCGCCAACGATGCACCTGCTGCACCCGTGGAGAGCCCGAAGGCTCCTGCACAGCCCGCAAAATAAAGTTTTTCGGAAAAAAGTATGGGAATTGTTTGGTTATCTCAAATAATTCCCGTACCTTTGCACCCGCAAAATTAAATGGTGCCCGTAGTTCAGTTGGTTAGAGCGTCAGATTGTGGTTCTGAATGTCGTGGGTTCGAGTCCCACCGGGCACCCCAAATGATAATCCCGTAGGTTAATGCTTACGGGAGTTTTTGTTCACGCATATTCAATAAGGTTGTTTATGAGTTTGGAATATATGTCTCAGGAAGGTTACGACAAACTCGTAGCCGAACTCCGTCAGTTGGAGAGTGTGGAACTGCCCCAGGTGCGAGATGCTATCGCCGAGGCCCGTGACAAAGGTGACCTCAGCGAGAACTTTGAATACCATGCCGCCAAGCGCGAACAGGCGCGGTTGCTTGGCCGTATCCGTTTCAAGCAGAAGGTGCTGGCCAATGCGAGGGTCATCGACATGTCGAGACTCCACAGCGACAGCGTGCAGTTGCTCAGTAAGGTGGAGATGACTAATCTGGTCAATAATAGCCGTATGACATATACAATAGTCAGTCCTCATGAGGCCAATCTCCGTGAAGGGAAGATTTCCGTGAAGTCGCCCATTGCTCAGGCTCTGTTGAATAAGAAAGCGGGCGACATCGTGGAGGTCCGCGTCCCTGCTGGTCTGCTGAAACTCCGCATCGACAGCCACACCCTCGATATTCATAGATCGTAAAGCCCGTGCATCGGCGTGGTGCGCCAAGTATAACGTCGTACCCTATTCGCAGAGGGCGAAACCGCAATTCTTCAATTTGCCGTAGGTATATCCGTTTCAATCACTTCCCGCGAAGGATTTCCCTTCGTCCATTGCCTTGTATTGCTCCGGGCCATAGCGTATTTGATAGTTGCTTGCATCACTTGTTCTTTCATACGTAACAAATAAAAGAAAAAGGAAACCGTTTGGGTTTCCTTTTACGTTACTCAGCGGAGAGAGAGGTATCTCTCGCGGAAGGAGAGGCTCCCTATATTATTCCGTCTAACACACTGAGAACCAGCACCGTTAGCATTTGTCTCTATGTGGTTCGATTTCTCATCTGTAATTAATTTGTAATACTCTTCTTTTTCGGTCAGATTTCGCTTGTTTTCGCTCATCATAACCTATTCGACTGCAAGGACGGTGCAAACCGAGTACAGAGAGCTCGCTCTTTGTCGAGGTGCAGCCCGTTCTCGCGGTTTTCAACCGCAAAGTTACGAATAATTTTCGATAAGTGTATCAATTGGAACAAAAAATATCACTATTATCTTTTGTCCGTTCCCTCTACCCTACCTCATGGTGATCATTGAAATGGAAAAGCGACAAAGACAACTCGCAAATTAGACCATAATAATCTATACCATTGAATTACACTCGGGGGAAGGCTGCGATTAAGTGAGAGCAGAGTGGAGTTCACACCTACTCTGCCGAACGTGAGCAGGCTCGACCAAAGGTCAAGCTTCGCCGTGGGGCAGACAGTCCCCATTGAGAAATAAAGAAATCACAAAACTGCTGTCCCACCTTATTATATATGTGGGACAGATGTTTTGACCGCTATCAATCGTGCCAATGTTAACGTGTCGTCAGACCGACATCTTTGGCACGACTTTGTTCGTGGATAAAATCTTTGTCTGGATAAAGTGACTAAGGTTTTATTGACTTTGAGAGAATCTCCAGATGGTTTGACTGCCAGAACTCGTAAAAAAACATAATTTTAGAAGAAAAACCAAGAAATTTGGCAGAAAATGAAAATTTTTCATTATCTTTGTAGCATAAAAACTTTATCGTATGGAAGATGTAAACAGAATTAAATTGGTTCTCGTAGAGAAAAAACGTACCAGCAAATGGCTG